>JBAQCH010000052.1:0-20203 GCA_049294015.1 Anaerolineae bacterium | reverse complement strand
ACGGGCGGCGCTGTGCGCTTCCTGCTGATCGCCGGCCGCCACGGCCCGCCGCCAACACGCCCGCTTCGTTGTATCTGCCATGCGGCGCACGAACGTAAGTCTAGCAGAACGCCGCGCGGTTGTCAATAGTACTTTAGTACTATTCCCTCCCAAAGAAAGGGGCGGCCTGTGCGCTAGTCAACCAGAACATCGCCGCTCGGCCCGGTCCTTGCGCCGCAGCAGGCAGGTTGCACAAGCCGCTGGCCATGAGTACAATACGCTCCTGTGGCTGCACGTTTCGGTGCGGCGCTGTCCTGTTCACTATCATGTAGAAGATGAAACACCAACTGATCGTTCTTGCATCCATGGTTCTGCTTGGCCTCGCCAGCGCCGTTCTGCCTGCCGCCGCTCAGCCGGCGCCGCCTGTGTTGTCCACCTGGGACACGCAGGTCTGGCCTGAATATGACCAGCCGTCGGTGCTGGTCATCACCAGTGGTTCGCTGGCCGCCGGGACTGCTTTCCCGCAACAGGTACGGGTGCCGATCCCGGCCGATGCGGTCGTTCACGCCGTGGCCTACCCGGAGGCCAACGGCAACCTGCTGAGCCTGGCCTGGACGAGCGAGCCGGGCGCCAACAGCCAGATCGTCGTGTTCGATCTGGACCAGCCGCGCTTTGTGGTCGAGTACTATGCCGATATCCTGAGCCCGCCCCCCAGCCGCAGCTTCGAGCTTGATCTGATCGCTCCCTACGCGGCGCAGCAGGCTTCGCTCGCACTGCGCCAGCCCTCCCGCTCCAGCGATCTGCAAACGACGCCGGCCATGGTCGCTGGTGGCATGGATGCCCTGGGCAATCCGACCTACACGTTGGAACTGGGGGCGCAGACCGCTGGCCAGATCACGCCGCTCCAGGTCAGCTATACCAAAGCTGATGCACAGCCGTCGGTATCGAGCGCGCCGGCTGCGCCAGCCGCGGTCGCTGATACCAGCAGCGGGGCGGCGTGGTGGCCTTGGGTAGCCGGCGTCGCTGCGGCTGTGCTGGCTGGCGCGTTGACGCTCTACCTGGTGCAGCGCAGGCGATCATCTGTTGGATCGCGCCAGGCCCGGCGGCGCGAGGCCCGCAAACAAGGCGCGCCGCCGGTGCGTCAGCCTTCTGGCGGCGCAGCGACGGGAGCTACGGCCACCAAGTTCTGCGTCCAGTGCGGCCAGAAGTTTGAGGCTAACGACAAGTTTTGTCGCAGTTGCGGCGCTCCCCGGCGTTAGCGCTGCGCGGGCAGGTTACAGGAGGCAGCAATGACAACGTTCAAGGTTGGCGTGCTTACCAGCGGCGGCGATTCGCCCGGTATGAACGCAGCCGTGCGAGCGGTAGTGCGCGGCGGCTTGAGCCGCGGCGCTGAAATCTATGGCATCTACGATGGCTGGCAGGGCGCGGTCGATGGCGGCGAGAAGATCAAGGCGCTGGGCTGGCGGTCGGCCGGCGGTATCCTGCAGAAAGGCGGCACCATCCTGGGCACCGCCCGCTCGGCGGACTTCCGCGCGCGAGAGGGCCGCAAGAAGGCCGCCTTCAACCTGTACAGCCGCGGCATCACCGGGCTGGTGGTGATCGGCGGCGACGGCTCGCTGACGGGCGCGCTGACGCTTTGCGACGAGTGGCAGGAGCTGATCAAAGAGCTGGCGGCCGAGGGCAAGCTGGAAGTGGCCGAGGGCGACGCCGTCGAACCGCTGCGGGTGGTGGGATTGCCCGGCTCTATCGACAACGACCTCTACGGCACCGATATCTCCATCGGCGCGGACACAGCCTTGCAGACCATCGTGCGCGCGGTGGACCAGTTGGAGTCGACGGCGGCTTCGCACCAGCGCACCTTCATCGTCGAGGTGATGGGGCGCAACTGCGGCTACCTGGCGTTGACCAGCGCGCTGGCCAGCGGCGGCCACTGGGTGTTGATCCCCGAGGAGGAGATGGAGCCGCGCTGGCATCAGAAGATGGTCAAAGCCTTGCAGCAGGGGCGCGAGGCTGGCCGGCGCCATGTGACCGTGATCGTGGCCGAGGGCGCACGCCATCCCGACGGACTGCCCATTCGCGCCGAGACCATCCAGCAAATCTTGCAGAAGCAGATGAACGTCGATGCGCGCGTCACCGTGCTGGGCCACGTGCAGCGTGGCGGCGCAGCCAGCGCCTTCGACCGCATCCTGTCGACGCGATTGGGCGTAGCGGCCATCGACGACCTGCTGGACGCGCCGGCCGCCACGCCGCCACGCATGATCGGCCTGGTCAGCAACACCCCCACGGCCACCCCGCTGGCTGAGGTGATCAGCAAGAGCCAGGCGGTGGGCAAGGCCATCGACGAGGGCATCTACAGCACGGCGCTCTCCCTGCGAGGAGCAAGCTTCCACGACCAGTTGGGGCTGCTGAAGATACTGACCCAGTCTACGCCAGCTCCGGCTGATAGCGCGCTGGGCACCATCGCCATCGTCACGGCTGGCGCTGACGCGCCCGGCATGAACGCGGCTGTGCGCGTGGCTGTGCGGCGGGCGCTGAACGCCGGCGCGCGGGTGGTGGGCGGCATGAACGGCTTTCGCGGCATGGTGCGCGGCCAAATCGAGGAGATGAACTGGATGTCGGTCAGCAGTTGGGTGGGCCAGGGCGGCACCAAGCTGGGATCCGGCCGCTACGACTTCGACCCCGATGACTTTGCCCGGCTAGAGCGGGTGCTGCAGCAGCACGCGGTGCGCGGCATGCTGGTGCTGGGTGGGCTGAACGCCTATAGGAACGTGTCTGAGTTGGTGCGCCGGCGCAATCGCCATCCCGGCTTCAATATTCCCATCATCTGCCTGCCCACTACTATTGACAACAGTGTGCCGGCCACCGACTATGCCATCGGGGCTGACACGGCGCTGAATAACATCATCGAAGCCGTAGACAAGATCAAGGACACGGCCGGCTCCACCCACCGCGCCTTCATCGTCGAGGTCATGGGCGACGAGTGCGGCTATCTGCCGTTGATGAGCGCCCTGGCCTGCGGCGCGGAGCGGGCCTATTTGCCAGAGGACGGCATCGCCCTGGACAGCCTGGCGAAAGACGTGGAAGACCTGCGCGACGGCTTCCGCTCCGGCAAGTCGCTGGGCATCTTTGTTATGGGCGAGTCCGCCTCGCGGCACTACAACACCGACGTGATCCGGCGCGTGATGCAGGAGGAGGGACGCGACGAGTTCGAGGTGCGAGCCTGTATCCTGGGGCACGTGCAGCGCGGCGGGGCTCCCAGCCCTTTCGACCGCATCCAGGGCAGCCGCTTAGCCAACCGCGCCATCATGCATCTGCTGGAACAGATTCGCGATGACGACAACGGCGCGTTCGCCATCGGCCTGCTGGGCAAGCGCATCGAGTTGACGCCGCTGGACCAGGCGATGGCCCTGCTGGACCCGGCCGCCGGCCGGCCCGTTAAGCAGTGGTGGTATGAGCTGAACAGCGTGCTGGAGCGGCTGTCGATGACGCCGAAAGAGACACGGTGAATAGAATTCACCGCCTGACAGCACGAAGCCGCCTCAGCGGCTGGAGAGGACCTTCCCCAGCCGCTGAGGCGGCTCTGTGACGTAGCCAGGGATTTATGGAGGTAGAGAAAATGTTCCGGTAATTGCGCTGGGGCGTCGCCGCCGATTGAAATCGGCGTCTGACACACCCGAAGCATGCTAAAGCAAGCTCAGTCATGTACACCAGCTTGCTTCAGCATGCTTTACGGATGTCAGCCTGCGGTTTCAACCGCAGGCGGCGCTGCGGCGAGATTACCGGGATAAATCCGTAACCTTCATAAATCGGCGTCTGACACACCCGAAGCATGCTAAAGCAAGCTCAGTCATGTACACCAGCTTGCTTCAGCATACTTTACGGATGTCAGCCTGCGGTTTCAACCGCAGGCGGCGCTGCGGCAAGATTACCGGAATGAATTCGCAACCTCCATAAATCCCTGGCTTGCGCATCACGCGTCCACGATCGCCGTCATGATCGTTGGCCGCCGCCCGACCCGCTCATAGAAATAGCGACCCAGCGCCTCGCGGGCCGCCTCGTCCAGGCCCCGCTTGCCGACACGGTTGGTCTCGCGCAGCGAGCTGACCAGCCGCTCTGCCGCTCCGCTCATCAGGTCGCCGGCCTCCTTCTCGTAGACGAAGCCGCGCGAGGCGATCTCGGGCGGCCCTACCATCTCGCGCAGGGCGTAGTTCCACTTGAAGGACACCACCACCACGCCGCTGCTGGACAGCGCCTCCCGCTCGCGCAGCACGGCCGGGCCTACGTCACCGACGCTGGTGCCGGCCACGAAGACGTAGCCGCCCGGCAGCCGCTCGCCGATCATGGCGCCGGCCTCGTCGAACTCCAGCACCGTGCCGTTTTCGACGGTCAGGATGTATTCCTCCGGAATGCCCATCGCGCGCGCCAGACGGGCATGGGCGGTCAGGTGGCGCAGCTCGCCATGGACCGGGATGAAGTACTCCGGCTTGGTCAGCGACAACAGCAGCTTCATCTCCTCCTGGCTGGCGTGGCCGCTGACGTGGACGTTGGCCAGCGGCGGGTAGATCACATCGGCCCCGCGGCGGATCAGCCGGTTGATCATGGCCGAGACCACCTGTTCGTTGCCAGGGATGGGATGCGAACTGAGCACCACGGTGTCGCCCGGCACGATTTCCAGCTCGCGATGGCGGCCGGTGGCGATGCGAGCCAGCGCAGCCTCAGGCTGGCCCTGGGCGCCGGTAGTGATGATCACCAGCTTGTCGGCCGGCACGCCGCCGACCTTGTCCAGGTCGACAAGCACGCCGCGCGGCACCTCCAGATAGCCCAGCTTGCGGGCCACCTTGACGTATTGGTGCATGCTGTAGCCGGCCAGCGCCACCTTGCGCTTGTAGCGGTGCGCCATGTCGAGGATCAACTGGATGCGACTGAGCAGCGAGGCAAAGGTGGAGACGATGATGCGCCCCTGCGCCTCGCGGAAGATCACGTCGAACGCAGTGCTGACGGTGGACTCGGTGGGGGTCCAGCCGGGCCGCTCGGCGCCGGTGGAGTCGGCCAGCAGCACCATGACCCCTTCCTTGCCCAGCTCGGCCAGCCGTCCAAAGTCCGGCCCCATGCCTTGCACCGGCGTGTAGTCGAACTTGAAGTCGCCGGTGTGCAACACCATGCCGATGGGCGTGCGGATGGCCACAGCCACGCCGTCGGGGATGGAATGGGTGACGGCGATGAACTCCAGATCGAAGGGGCCGACCGGGAAGGTCTCCCCTTCGTCCACGGTAATCTGGGGGCACTGCTTGAGCAGGCCGGCCTCCTTAAGCTTGCCTTCCACCAGCCCCTGCACCATGCGTGTGCCGAAGATGGGGGTGTTCAGGTTCAGGTCGCGGATCAGGTAGGGCAGCGCCCCGATGTGGTCCTCGTGGCCGTGGGTGATGACAATGCCGGCGATGCGCTCGGCCTTGTCACGCAGGTAGTTCCAGTCGGGCAGCACCAGGTCCACGCCCAGCATGTCGTTAGCCGGGAACATGACGCCCACGTCGACGATCAGGATGTCGCGGCCGTACTCGAACAAGGTCATATTTTTGCCGATTTCCCCCAGGCCGCCCAGGGGGATGATGCGTAAGCTGTTAGTCATGGTAGATTGGTGATTGGGTGATTGGGTGATTGGTGGAACGGTAGATTGGGGGAGAGGTCGATGAAGCCGGTTGAGCTCAGAAAACCGGGAGTTCCTCCGAGTTTCTTTCAGTTCCTCTCAGTTCCTCAAGTCACTCTCCGCCAGGCGCAGTTTGACGAACACCCACGGCGCTAGCCAGATCGCAGTCAGGCCCACCAGGGCGTAGCGCAGTATGCGCAGCACGATGTCCAGGCCCCAGGGGTGCAGCTCCGGCAGCAGCGCTCCGCTGAAGTAAAGCGCGCCCACCAGAAGGATGCCCACCAGGTAGCGCAGCAGCCGCCGGCCCAACGAGCCGTCGACGCGAAACTGCACCGTGCGCGTTTCCAGGATGCTGCCCAACCCGGCGCCCATCAGGATGCCGGCCAGCGTGGCGCCGGTCTCGTTGGGATAGCGGCTGGCCGAGTCGGCCGGCGTCAGCAACATCAGCAGCAGCGGGCCAGCGACGGCCAGCAGCGCCTGGCGCGAAACGGGCAGACCCTGCCACCAGGCGGCCAAGCGGTCCTCGAAGCGCAGCCAGAGCAGCAGGACAACCACTCCCAGAATCCAGCCGCCGATCACGTCCTGAGGAAAGTGGATGCCCAGGTAGACGCGCGACAGGCCGATCAGAATGATCATCGCGACGGCCAACACGCTGAACCAGGTGCGCTTGACCTTGGCCGCCAGGTAGCCCCAGACAATCACGCCGCCGGTCTGGGCGTGGTTGCTGGGAAAGCCGAAGCTGGCCTCGCTGACCAACTGGCGCACCCGGGTCGGATCAGGCCGCGGCAGGTCGAACAGCGACTTCAATGCCTCGTTGAACCAGGAGGAGAGCATGGTCAACACCAGCAAGCGAATGCCCCACCTGCGGTTGACGCACCAATAGAGCAGCGTCAGGATCACCAGATAGGCTTCGCGGTTGCCCAGCCAGGTGATGGCTTTGAAGAAGGTGTCCAAGAAGCCGCTGCTGATCGACTGGACAGCCAGGATCAGGTCCATTCCCCAGGTTTGCAGGCCGAGCAGTTGTTCCATGGTACGCCTCGTGTCAGGTTTCGAGTGTCGAGTGTCAAGGGTCGAGTGTCGAGTGTCAAGTGTCAGGTTGGGCGCATGACAACGCTTGTCACTTGACACCTGACACTTGTAACTTGACACTATCTCACTCCGCCAGCCGCTGCACCGCCGCCAACAACAGATCTGCGCTGGCCACGAAATCCTCGATCGCAATGTGCTCGTTGGGCGTGTGGACTTCGGCCATGCCGGTGCTGATGACGACGCAGGGGATGCCGGCCGCAGTGTAGATGTTGCCGTCGGTGCCGCCGCCGCTGGCGCGCAGTTGAACGCTGTGGCCCAGGCTGCGGGCCGCGCCGGCCACGGCCTGCACAATCGGCTCGTTCTCGGCAAGACGATAGGTGTTGTAGGTGCGGGTGACGTCGGCCTCCAGCCGGGCGCCGTGACGGTCGGCCGAGTCTTGGAACGCCGCGACGATGCGGGCGGTCAGCGCCTCCAGCTTGGCGTTGTCGCGGCTGCGCGCCTCGCCGATGATCTTGACGCGCTCGGGCACGATGTTGCGCGCCGTTCCGCCCTCGATGATGCCCACGTTGCAGGTCGTCTCGGCGTCGATGCGGCCCAGCGGCATGGCCGCGATGGCCTCGGCCGCCACGCGGATAGCGTTGATGCCCTTCTCTGGCTCGGCGCCGGCGTGGGCGCTGACGCCATGCACCGTCAGGCGGATATTGTCCTGTGACGGCGCGCTGACCACGATGTGGCCGATGGGCCCGCCCGAGTCCAGCACGATGCCATAGCGGGCGCGCAGCCGGCTGGTGTCCAGGTTGCGCGCGCCGTACAGCCCCAACTCCTCGCCGACGCTGATCACCACCTCCAGCGGCGGGTGGGGCAGGCCCTGCTCCCGCAGCACCGTGAGCACCTCCAGCACCGCAGCCACGCCCGACTTGTCGTCAGCGCCCAGAATCGTCGTGCCGTCGCTGTAGACCACGCCGTCGCGGATCACCGGGGTGATGCCGCGGTCTGTGCCGACGGTGTCCATGTGGGTGCTGAGCAACAGCCAGTCGCCGGCCCCTGTGGACGTCCGGCCCACCAGATTGCCCACGGCGTCCATCTCGGTCTGCAAGCCGAGCGTCTGGAGGCGAGCGTCCAACTCGCGGCCGATCTCGGCTTCGAAGCTGCTGGGGCTGTCGATGCGCACCAGGTCGAGGAAGGTTTGCAGGAGGCGCTGTTGGTTGATCAAGGGTGGGTGCCTTTCCAGGGAACTCGGAAAATCCGCAGCATGGCGAGGATTATAGCACAGGTGGGGTGGGGGGGGAATACCACAGCGAATGGAGAACAACGAATGGAGAACAGCGGATGAGGGAATACCACAGCGGATGAAGAACAGCGGATGAGGGAATACCACAGTGGATGAAGAACAGCGGATGAGGGAATACCACAGCGGATGAAGAACAACGGATGAGGGAATACCACAGCGGATGAAGAACAACGGATGAGGGAATACCACAGCGGATGAAGAACAACGGATGAGGGAATACCACAGCGGATGAAGAACAGCGGATGAGGGAATACCACAGCGGATGAAGAACAGCGGATGAGGGAATACCACAGCGGATGAAGAACAGCGGATGAGGAACAGCCGGTGAAGAGCCGGAGTGACCATGAGACGCGTGGCGTCACGTCCGCCATCCGCTGTTTTTCATCCGCTGAGGAACGGCGGGTGAAGAGCCGGAGTGGCCATGAGACGCGTGGCGTCAC
The DNA here is from genome assembly GCA_049294015.1 of Anaerolineae bacterium. Classification (GTDB taxonomy): domain Bacteria; phylum Chloroflexota; class Anaerolineae; order JAAEKA01; family JAAEKA01; genus JAAEKA01. Next base: position 11,820 of record JBAQCH010000052.1, on the reverse strand, counting down.
GTCCGCCATCCGCTGTTTTTCATCCGCTGTGATACCTCTTTCTACACCACCTGCCCCCGCTTCACCACCGTCTCCACCAGATTCGTCCCAAAGCGATAGCCCACATGCCGGTAGTCGGGGACGTCCAGCACCAACACGTCGGCCTGTTTGCCCACCTCCAGGCTGCCCACGTAGGCGCCCAGGTTGAGCGCGTGGGCAGCGTTGATGGTGGCGGCGTTGATGGCCTCGGCCGGCGTCAGTTTGAGATAGCGGCAGGCCAGAGCGACGATGAACTGCATCGACTCGCACCAGCAGGTGCCGGGGTTGAGATCGCTGGCCAGCGCCAGCGCGCCGCCCAGCTCGATCAGCCGGCGGGCGCGGGTGTAGTCGTGGTGGCCCAGGCCGAAGGGGGTGCCGGGCAGGCTGACGGCGACGACGTCCGACGCGGCCAAGGCAGCCAGTTGCTCGTCGGTGGTGCGTACCAGGTGATCGGCGCTCACTGCGCCCAACTCCACCGCCAGGGTGGCCCCGCCGATGGGCTCGAACTCGTCGGCGTGCAGCTTTAACCCCAGGCCGAGCGCACGCGCCGCTTCCAGGATGCGCCGCGTCTGGGCCAGGTCGAAGACGCCGGCCTCGCAGAAGACATCGCAGAAGTCGGCCGCCCGCACGTAGTATTCACCGTCGGGGGTCTCCACAGTGTAGCGCAGGTCGGCGATGGCCGGCAGCATCTCGTCCACCACCAGATCCACGTATGCATCAGTGCGGCCCTGGTATTCGGCTGGCACGGCGTGCGCCCCCATGAAGGTGGGGACCAGGTCCATGGGGTGTTCCTCGTCCAGCAGGCGGATGGCGTCCAGCATCTTGATCTCGGTGTGCAGGTCCAGCCCGTAGCCGGTCTTGACCTCGGCCGTGGTGGTGCCGTGGGTGAGCATCGCGTCCAGCCGGGGCAGGGTCTGGCTGATCAGGTCGTCCAGCGAGGCGGCGCGCGTGGCGCGCACCGTGCGCATGATGCCGCCGCCAGCCTGCATGATCTGCATGTAGCTGGCGCCGGCAATGCGCTGCTCGAACTCGTCTGCCCGATCCCCCGCCCACAGCAGGTGGGTGTGAGGATCGACGAAGCCGGGCAACACGACCTTGCCGGCCGCGTCGATCACGTGGGCGGCGTCGGGGTCGTCCAAGAGGGCCAGCACCTCGGCCGTCCGGCCCACGGCCACGATCTGTCCGGCCAGGCTGGCCAGCGCGCCATCTTCGATCAGGCCGGGATCGGCCAACGCCAGGCCGCGCTTCGGCCCATCCGGGCTCGCGCAGGTCAACATCTGAGCAGCATTGACAATCAATAAGTCGGCGTCCATGGAGACTCCTTCCGGATTACGGGTCACGGGTTACGGGTTACAGGTTACGGGTCACGATCATGGTACCACGCTGAGAGAGGGGCGTCAAGGCGGGGAGCTTGCCCATGTCGGGGATCGATGTTATACTAGCGGCGCTTTGTACCCATAACCGCCTCCCTAAGTCCAAGTGCGTGCAGGAGACATCCATGATTCAGTCAAGAAGAACCCTGGCTATCGTTTCGATCATGATCGCCGTGGCGTTGCTGGTCGCCGCGTGCGGCGGCTCCAACAGCGCCGGCAGCAGCGCGGCTACGCCGACCCCTGAGCCTGTGCCTGCATCTGTTCTCGCCTCGGCGCTTGCCGCCTACACGGGGCCCATTGGCGTATTGCAGTCGCCATCTGACACGCTGACACAACCGTTGTCCGTCGAAGGCATCACGCAGGCCGTTACCCTCACCGGCGGGGATCCGCCCTGTCCTGGCTTGGTGAACACCGGCGCGCCGGATTACGTCTTCGAGGTAGCTGCCGACCTGAGCACCGTGACCGTTACCTTTGAGGGAGACACTATGGGGACGTTGTTGATCGTCGGGCCCCAAGGTGCGCGGATCTTTTGCAACGACAACATAACGCAGCAGCCGAGCGTGGCCATCTCCCAGCCTGCGCAGGGCCGCTATGGGGTGTTGGTTGGACGCGGCAACATGACTGGGGCAAACACTGGCAAGCTGATTGTAGCGGGCCAATAAGGCGCCCCACCGGGTATGCCTGTACCCGGAAAGACGAAGCGACGATGAAAACTTATACCTTCCACGTCTCTGTCCCTGACCTGCCCGATACCTGGCGTCGCGTCGAAGTCGCGGCCGAGCAAACGCTGCGTGATCTGCACGTGGCCATCCAGGAGGCGCTGGACTGGGACCCCGACGACGACATCGCTTTCTTTGTGGGCGACAATCCGCTGGAAGACGGCGAGCAGTACACCATCGACGTCGACGAAGATTGGGATGACGAAGATGATGAGGAACTCGACCAAGTGGATGACGAGGAGATCGAGTCCATGGTCGAGAGCCTGCCACCGTTGGAACTGGGAGACGCGCCCCGGCCTGAGACCATGGAAGACGCCCTGGCGCTGATCGAGAGCAATCCTGAAGTGCGCGCTCAGGTGAAACAGATGCTGGTCGAACAGATGGGCGTGCCCAGCTTCATGGCTGACATGATGTTGGGCAGCCTCAGGTCGCTCATGGAGATGATGCCCGAAGGCCTGCTGGCAGGACTGACCGGCGCGGGTCCCGAAGCCAAGGACGCGGTCACAACCACGCTGGAGTCGTTGGGGCTGGCAGCAGGCGAGCAGATGATCTACATGTTCGGTGACGATGAGTGGCGTTTCGATGTGCGCCTGGAAGCCATCAACGACCAGGCTGAGGAGGACGCGATGTATCCGTTGCTGTTGGACGGAGACGGTCCTGCGCCAAAGCAATACCTTGATGAGGACGACGACAAGCTCGGCTGGCTGTGGGATGATCTTGAGGATGAAGAGGACGGCATGGATGATGAGGACTAGCGCTTGTTGGCGCTGATTCGACGGTTGAGCGGGCCGGCGTTGCTGCTGGCCATTGCGTTGTTGCTGCAAACAGGCGCGGCTGGAGCCCAGCAAGACGAGTTGCTGGCCAGCCGCGCCTTTCTGCCGCTGGTCGCAGCCAGCGCCGCCGCCCCTTGCCAGCCCCTACCCGGCGCCAGCTACAGCACGCTGTCCGTGCTGCCGCCGCCCACCGACCGGCCGGCCGAGCAGCACGCCGATCTCAACCTGGCTTTGCGCAGCTACACGCCCACCGGGGGATATCTGGGGCTTGTCGACTACGGCGGGCCAACCGATCCTGGCACGCCGCAATTGCCCGGCCTGTTCGCCGACAACCGCACCGCGAGCTTCGTGCGCGTCCAGCGCGTCTACGATTGGAACTGGGCCTGCAACTGCCGGGGAGCGCCGCTGGAGAGCCCGACCGTCACCCTGGCTGAGCTGGCGACCACGCCCGGAGAGCCGTTGCGCGTGCCGGCTGCGGGCTACACCGTCGGCAGCGGCCACCAGGCGCTGGTGCTCTTTGCCGCCCCTGATCGCATCACCCTCAAGTACACCCGAAACGATAACGTGGTGCATGGCTACACGCTGCACCTGGAGGGGCTGTGTGTGGACCCGCCCCTGCTCGACCTGTACCGAAGCTGGAACGCGGCCGGCCGCAGCCAGTTGCCGGCTTTAGCCGCGGGCCAGGCCATGGGCCGCGCCGCGGGAAACACCCTCGGCGTGGCCATCCGCGACAGCGGCGCATTCCTCGACCCTCGCTCGCGCAAGGACTGGTGGCGCGGCCGCTAGTGCTGCGTCAATCATGATTTGAGGAGTTCGCATGCCCACATGCGAACCCGGCGTATTCTGCTCCAGCCGGTTCACGGAATCGGCTAGAGCGGCTCCAACGATGCACTTGCGCCATCGTCCATGTGTGGTCGGGCGTCACGGCTCATAGAAAATCAGCCGGGTGCTGCCGTATTGGCGCTCGTCGTAGCGGCGCAGGTGCAGCAGCGGCAGGTTGGGGTCGTCTTCTTTGGGGAAGATCTGCACCACCACCTGGCCGCGTTCGGTCAGCAGCTCCGGCCGGGCGTCCACGGCTCGCAGCGCCTTCTGCCAAAGCTCTTTGTACTGCGGTGGGGCAATGTAAATCAAATCGAACGGTTCGATCTCCGGCCGACTCAGATAGGCGAAGGCGTCGCCGCGCACCACGTGCGAGCGGCCTCTCTCGCCCAGTCCCGTGCTGCGTAAGTTCTGGCCGAGTACCTGCACGGCGCGGCTGTCCTTCTCTACGAAGACGACGCTGGCCGCGCCGCGGCTGAGCGCCTCGATGCCTACCGCGCCGGTGCCGCCGAACAAGTCCAGCCAGCGATGGCCGCGGATGAATTGCTGCGATTCGAGGATGCTAAAGAGGGCCGACTTGACGCGATCGGCAATGGGCCGGGTCGAGTCACCGGGGACAGATTGTAGTGGATGGCCTTTGGCTGTGCCAGCAATGACTCGCATGAGCGGGGTGTGGGGTGTCGGGTGTCAAGTGCCGGAGTGTCAGGTGCCGGAGTGTCAGGTGCCGGAGTGTCAGGTGCCAGAGTGCCGGGTGTTGGATGTGAAAGAGCCGTGAATCGGTAGTGATTTGGCGATGACTGGTTTCTACCACGACCGTGCTTTCGCTACCTGACACTTGACACTGCGACACCTGACACCTCTTACTTGACGCTTCAGGGTCTGCCATCGCGCAGAAAAGCCGCCAGATTCTCTCCCTGCCACAGGCCGCGGTCGAGGATGAACCAGGCCAGCAGCAGCGCGCCGAGGGCTTCGAAGGTCAGCAGCAGCGGCTCGTCGCGGATGACCTTGGCGTAGGCGCGCAGGATGGCTTCGGGCGAGCCGACGTGCTTCCACTGATGAAAGCGCCGGCCGCGCAACGGCCACAGCAAGGTCTGGCTGAAGCTCCACATACGGTCGGCCAGCAAGTGGCCGGAGAAAGCCAGCAGGTAGGGCAGGCCGCGCGGAAGCTGGCCTGCAGCCGCAGCCGCCAGCCAGACGCCGCCGTGCAGCAGGGCTGTGTGGCCGTAGAGCAGCGCGGCCTCGGCGTCGGTCAGCACGAAGGTGGCCAGCGGCTTATCGATCAAGTCCGGCAGCACAGCCGCCAGCGCCGCCAGCCGGTAATCGGCGTCCTCGAACAGCCCGGCCTGGCGCTGCAAGAGGTTGAGGACGGCCCAGGTGAATTCGACGTGTCCAGGTGGAAGCATAGCAAGGTGCCGGGTACTTCATTGGTGTCAAGGGTGTCGCATGGCCGTCCGGTGCCCGGCATCTGAACGGTGATGGGAGGCATTATAACGGCCCCGGCCAAATGTGGCAATTGACACAGGCGTGGCTATAATGGGCGCTATGGACGGACGCAACTCACCCTGGATTTGGCTCCGGCCTGGCATGCACGTCAAACGCTGGCTGATCTTGTTGATGCTGGGCATCGTGCTCGTCAGCCTGGGGCTGGCCTTTGTGTTGCGCCAACTGTACACCGAAATGGTTCTGCCGCCGGCTTTCTATTTCCTGACGCTGCAATTTTTCAGCCGGCCTGTGCGGGCGGTCATTTTGGGCAGCGTTGGGGTCCTCGTCATCGCGTTCGCTCTCGTGCAAATCAACCGCTCAGTGCTCATCCCCTTTCTCTCGGCTGGCCAGCCCAACGTGGCTGAGAAGATCTATCAACACCATCGCCGGCGGCGCGGGCCGAAGATCGTGGCCTTGGGCGGCGGCACGGGCCTGTCCACCCTGCTGCGCGGCCTGAAGGAGTACTCGGACAACATCACAGCCATCGTCTCGGTGGCCGATGACGGCGGCAGCTCCGGCAAGTTGCGTGAGGCTACCGGCATGCTGCCGCCGGGCGACATCCGCCAATGCCTCGTGGCCCTATCCGAGGAAGAGGGCGTGACCGGTCAGCTCTTCCAATATCGCTTCAGCGACCAGTATGGGCTGGGTGAGCACAGCTTCGGCAACCTGTTCATCGCGGCCATGAGCGACATCGCGGGCAGCTTCGAGCAAGGCGTGGTCGAGTCCAGCCGGGTGCTGGCGGTGCGCGGCCGCGTGATCCCTTCGACGCTCAAGCAGGTGACGCTGGCGGCCGATCTGCGAGTGGAAAACGGCCAGAACGGCCACGGCTGGCAGCGGGTGTTGGGAGAATCGGCCATCCCCGCCGCGCGCCATGAGATCGTGCGGGTTTTCCTCGAACCAGAAAGCGTGCCGGCCTACCCGGAGGCGGTCAAGGCCATCTTGCAGGCCGATCTGATCATCGTCGGCCCTGGCAGCCTGTTTACCAGCGTGCTGCCCAACCTGCTGGTGCCGGGCATCGGCGCGGCCATTCGGGCCTCGCAGGCGCGCAAGGTGTACGTGTGTAACGTGGCCACGCAGCCGGGCGAGACGACCCATTTCGACGTCAACGCGCACGTCAAAGCCTTGCAGCGCCATGTGGGTGACCTGTTCACCGTGGTGCTGGCCAACAACCACATCATCCCCAGCCGCGGCGAGATGGCGCGCCTGGAGCCGGTGGCATTGCCGCCTGAAACGCCGCCGGGCTACACGCTGCTCACCGGCGACGTGATCGACGAGGACCGGCCCTGGCGCCACGATTCAGCCAAACTGGCGCGTGCCATCATGGCACTCTATCAGGAAACTTCTCCGTAATATGCGCTGCATCATGTTCTTTTTGTGCAGTCTATGGTATACTATGCAACGGTTCGTTCTATCGAAAGGTAAGGCGCGGCGTAATGCGCTTACCCATACGCTTCAAAACATGTAGCTCTAAGGAGGCAAGACAATGGCTGTCAAGATCGGTATCAACGGATTCGGCCGTATTGGCCGGCAGGTGTTTAAGGCGATTGAGGAGAAGTACGACGGCGTGCTGGAAGTCGTCGCCATCAATGACCTTTTCGACGCTCAGACCAACGCGCATTTGCTGAAGTACGACAGCAACTACGGCCGCTTCCCCGGCACGGTTGAGGTGGTGGACGGCAATCTGGTCGTCAACGGCGAGACCGTCAAGGTCTTCGCTGAAAAAGACCCGGCGAAGATTCCGTGGGGCGACCTGGGTGTGGAGATCGTCGTGGAGTCGACCGGCGTCTTCACCGACGCCAGCAAGGCCAAGGCCCACATGGATGGCGGCGCCAAGCGGGTGATCATCTCTGCCCCGGCCAAGGGCGAGGACCTGACCATCGTCATGGGCGTCAACGACGACCAGTACGACCCAGCCAAGCACTTCATCGTCTCCAACGCGTCCTGCACCACCAACTGCCTCGCGCCGGCCGCCAAGGTGGTCAACGACAACTGGGGCATCGTCAAGGCGATGATGACCACGGTACACTCCTACACCAACGACCAGCGCATCCTGGACTTGCCGCACAAGGACCTGCGCCGCGCCCGCGCCGCCGCCCTGAACATTATCCCCACCAGCACCGGCGCGGCCAAGGCCGTCAGCCTGGTGATCCCCTCGCTGAAGGGCAAGTTCGACGGCATGTCGCTGCGCGTGCCCACGCCCACCGTCTCCATCGTCGACTTCGTCTGCGAGCTGGAGAAGCCGGCCACCACCGAGGAACTGCGCGCGGCCTTCGTGGCTGCGGCCGAAGGTCCCATGAAGGGCATCCTCGGCGCCACATACGAGCCCCTCGTCAGCATGGACATCAAGGCTGACGAGCGCAGCAGCGTCGTCGACCTGCAGTTCTGCCAGGTGATCGGCGGCAACATGGCCAAGATCATGACCTGGTACGACAACGAATGGGCCTATTCGGTGCGCGTGACCGACCTGTGCAAGCTGATGTTGGACAAGGGGCTGTAATCAGCGCTCTGTCCCCTTGCTTGGATCGGGGCATACCATGAAACGTGAAGCATGAAACGTGGTCGGACTTGTGTTCGGCCCGCGTTGCATGTTTCACGTTTTTGCACTGTGGAAAGGCAACGACACAGAGGACACTGAGGAGACACAGAGGACACAGAGAAGAGGCAAGAACACTGTGGATATCGAGATGGCGCAGAGGACCCAGGGTCTGCATCTCTCTGCGATCTCTGTGTCTCCTCTGTGCCCTCTGTGTAGCTCCGAAATACCTTCATAAACGCAACGCGTTCGATCAAGGAGCACTCCCATGAACAAGAAAACAATCCGCGACGTCGACGTTACTGGCAAGCGCGTCTTTGTGCGCGTGGATTTCAACGTGCCGCTGGACGGCGCAGGCAACATCACCGACGACACCCGCATCCAGGGCGCCATGCCGACCATCCGCTATCTGCTGGAGCACGGCGCGGCGCTGGTGCTGGCCTCGCACCTGGGCCGGCCCAAGAGCGGCCCGGAGCCCAAGTTCAGCCTGGCCCCCACCGCCAGGCGCTTGCAGGAGCTGCTGCCCGACAACCAGGTGATCATGGCCGCCGACTGCATCGGCCCTGGGGTCGAGGCGCAGAAGCAGGCCCTGCAAGCCGGCCAGGTGTTGGTGCTGGAGAACGTGCGCTTTTACAAGGGCGAGCAGAAGGGCGACATGGACTTCGCCGCGCAGCTCGCCAGCCAGATCGATGTCTACGTGGACGACGCCTTCGGCACGGCCCACCGCCCCGACATGAGCGTGGCCGGCGTGCCCGAGATCATGCGCGGCCAAGGCAAGCCCGTGGTGGCCGGCTTCTTGCTGGAGAAGGAGATCGAGTTCCTGGGCGGCGCGGTCGAGCAGCCGGTGCGTCCCTTCGTGGCCATCCTGGGCGGCGCCAAGGTCAGCGACAAGATTAACGTCATCAAGAACCTGCTGGGCAAGGTCGATGCGCTGCTGATCGGCGGCGGCATGGCCAACACCTTCTTCAAGGCGCAGGGCCACGAGATGGGCGACTCGCTGGTGGATGACGCCGGCCTGGAGTTAGCTCAAGGGCTGATGGCCGAGGGCGGCGACAAGCTGGTGCTGCCGGTGGATGTGGTGGTGGCCGACGCCTTCGCGGCCGACGCCAATCACAAAGTCGTGGGCGTGGACGAGGTGACGGCTGGCTGGCGGGTGCTGGACATCGGCCCGGCCAGCATCGCCCACTACGCCAATCGCCTGGCGGCGGCCAAGACCGTGGTCTGGAACGGCCCCATGGGCGTCTTCGAGTTCCCCGCCTTCGCCAAGGGCACCTTCGCCATCGCCGACGTGCTGGCCAATCTGGACGCGACCACCATCATCGGCGGCGGCGACTCGGCCGCGGCCGTCAACGACGCGGGCCTGGCCGACAAGATGACCCACATCAGCACCGGCGGCGGCGCCAGCCTGGAATACCTGGAAGGCAAGGTGCTGCCCGGCGTGGCGGCGTTGGATGAGAAGTAGCGGCTTGCAGGTTGCAAGTGGCAAGTTGCAGGTGAGAGCGCCGGCTGCCCGATGAGGGCGGCCGGCGTTTTTTTACTGCAACACCTCACGCCAGCGCTAGGCCAGCGCGTCCAGGTCGGGCCAGAGCGACTGCTCCTTGGGTGGCCAGAAGTAGTACTTCGGCATCACGATACCGGCGTCTTCTGCCAAGGTCCACCGGGAGGCCAGTGTTGGTCGAAAAGTCGGTGTTCACTCAATGCTATAGTAGCCGGCTGCAAGAATGAAGCTATTACCTGCACAACTTCACTCAGCGCTGGTGGTTCACCGTCAAGTGAAAGGCGGCGAGTGAAGGCTGCCCACTGGGCTTGTTTATCGTTCCTTGAAGCAAAAGCGTCTGTGAGCGCAACCGGAGTGACCTGAATTTCAGATTGCCGATACTGGAAGGTCGCGCGGATGGCATCGATCAGAGTCTGCCCGTCGAAATGAAACTGAGTCGCCAAGGTCCAGATGTCGAAAAAGTCCTTCATCCGGCTGTTGATCTCACCGTGAAATACCATGGCGTGGAACTTCTCAGCTATCGCGCTCTCACGACTGTAGCCTCTGACCAAAGGCGGTGGAAAATCCAAAATGGTCGGTAGCTGAACTAGCGCCGGTGGTGGTACTACCGGATCGCCGAAGCCGACGTCCACCTGAACCCGGATACGCGCGTTCCCAAGATACGACCAGATGTGAACACGCACACCTTGATAATCAGCCCCTTCTACAATCCGTTCACCTGCGATGGTCTCAGCGTCGAAGATCAGACCATCGTCCACCGGCGCAGGTTCGATGCAGATTCCCTTGATAGCCTCCACGACTCGATCTATGGAATTGCTCAGATGGCCCAACAGGTCCACATCGCGCGTTGAGCGGACAGAAGGCCCTTGCCAGGCAGTCAACATGAGCGCTCCCTTCAACACGAAGGTCTGTGCATATGAAGATTGTCCCAGGCGATAGAGAAATCGCTCCAGCACAAAGTACTGAAGTATTTCGTTGAAAGGACGCCCTGTGGCGCGTGCATGATTTAGTAGAAGCTGATGAACGGAGGCGGCGACATTACGTGTCATAGCAGAGCCTCCAGGTACGGCCGGATCACCCCTTGCACGCGGCAGATGCGGGCATACTTGAGCAGGACATCGACACTAAAATCACGCCGCGCGCGATACAGGCGGAGCGCCTCCAGAGCAATGTCGATTCCCAATCGGTTCCTGAATTTAAAGCTGTCAGCTACACTTTTGGCCGGATCATAGATCCGCACCGGTGTGTCATCCAGCACGTGCACGGCGATCCCCTCACTCCACGTCTGGCTCGAAAACCAAAAGATGCGCAGCGGTGGGTAGTCGATGGCCGGGCGCGCCGATCCGCTGCGCACAGCCACGTCAATCGCATGTGGTATTTGGGTAGTCAGCCCGTGAAAGGCCAGCGCAGACACCAGGCAAATAACAGATTGAGGCGCCCTTTGGGCCACGACGATCAAGTCAGGATTGGAAAGCGGCGCCAGATCGGCCAGGCGATACAGACCGCGGCTCAACCGCACCAGCATTCCTTCATCCCGCATAGCGTAGAGGGTGCGCGGGTGAATGCCAAGACGCAACGCCTCGGCAGTGCGAAGGAAACCACCATGTTGGCGAAAGAGATCAAGAGCTATGCTTACTGAGATGGTAGCGAACACGGATAAAAACCCCGTTAGTTGTGAATATCTATAGATAATTCTATCCAAATCGATGGCTGCGGTCAAGTTCTGCACCAAGCCACACCTCCCGCCGGCGCCAGGCCAGCGCGCCCAGGTCGGGCCACAGCGACTGCTCCGCCGGCCCGATGATGGAACGGCCTTCCAGGGTCAGCAGATGTCCCGCCACGTTGGGCGACTGGGCCAACTGCCGGCCCAGCAACACGGCATAGCGCGGCGACACTCCCAGCAGCCCCTCGTCAAACGTCCAGTGACACAGCCGGCAGAGCGTCATGCCGTTGCGGCCGAAGGGTCGTTGTGGCTGGTCGACCAGGGGACGATGTGCGCCGCGTCGGCGTAGAGGTGGGTGAAGCGGTAGAGTTGGCGTTGTAGATGATCCATCTAATCGCCACCGGCGGGGCAGTTATCTCGGCTCGCCGGCAAGGAGTTGCCAGAATAACCGCACTTCATCGACAGTGCGGAGGCACCTGCTTGGCCCAAGAAAGCCCCGTTTGGTGGTTTCAATACCAGGCAACTTCTGATCCGGCACAGGGAGTATGCCAAAGCATTGGTTGAAGGCTTCTGACCAGTAACTCACAACCAGACCCTTTCCCGCCGTCTCATCAAACGGCCATGCTCCCACAATCGTGAGCAGTTTGCGAGTTTCGATGACTCGAAAACGGTAGTTGAAGTTGAAGCTGTTACGGCTCAATCGGCCGCCCCGCCATCTTGCCTCCTCACAGAAGGCATCCAGCAGTTCACCAATCCCTCGCTGCGCTGCAATTTCACGGAACTGGTCCAGGGTACGGGGCTTTTCTCGGTAATTCGGTATCTTCTCAATTTTTCGTGGTGAAGGATTGCAGTGTCAAGGAGGCACCGCATTTTCGTAAGCAAGAACAGAGTGTTGGTTGATCAGATCAGCCAGATTGGGTAGGTAGTAGGTGCGAGAGACCC
>JBAQCH010000051.1:0-3718 GCA_049294015.1 Anaerolineae bacterium | reverse complement strand
CGCTGGCGCAGTCAGAGTAGCCATGCGCACTGGCGGCAACACCTTCTACCTGCTCAACGACCACCTGACCTCCACCGCGATAACGACCAACAGCAGCGGTGTGCGCCAGACGGAGCTACGCTACTTCGCGTATGGCGGCACGCGCTACGACGCTGGCGGGCAGATGACGCTGTATCGCTACACAGGTCAGCGAATCGAGACCGGCACTGGTTTGTATGATTACGGGGCCAGGTGGTATGATCCTCAAATAGGTCGTTTCCTGGCGGCCGACAGCATCGTGCCCAACCCAGGCGATTCCCAGGCGCTGAACAGGTACATGTATGTGCTGGGTAATCCGGTGAAGTACGTGGATCCCAGTGGTTATGGATGGGTTATACCACCGCCTTTTCAGCCGATCCTACATGTCCTGGAAGACTATGGGTACTTGAACCCAATGGCGCCGTACTATCTGCTGCCCACGGCGCTGGGAATGTATCAACAGAGGCGCGAGGCAGCGACCGGAGAGCAAGCATCCGAGGCGCTGGCCCTGACTGCCGATTGGTACTTCGAACAGGGCGAAGAACCTCGGACGTTCGGGCCTGAGTCGCAGATAACTCAGGCGCTGATCCGCGATGAAGGAGTGGCGCAAGCGCGTCAGGTCTATATGCAGGGGGGAAATCGGGATACACGTCCGCATCGCTACAACTTTGACCTTAGCGATGCCGCAAGGGAGTTCAGAGATGTGATTGAGCGGGGAGATTGGTCCACATCCTTCCTGGGTGGATATGAAGTACAGATCAAGACTGTGAGCGTCGAAACCAGGCACACGGTTGCCGAGTTCACGGTCATCAACCAGACCGGCTGGCAGTCAGCAACGCGGGTGTGGGGCATTTCTTTCAAGCAAAACGAAGATCGCCGTGATCCAGGACCTGGCGGCACCATGACCCAGACCTATCGGTGGCGAGAACATGTACCTCGGCGTACAAACGCGTCACACAGGAGAGCCGTGGCGCAATGAAATCACTCAGCTTATCGAGCATCTTGATCGTGTCGTTGGCGTGCTTGGTGCTACTGTCCGGCTGTCTAGATGATCTGCACTATCATGTTGCATGTCAAGTGCCCAAAGCAATTGAACATGCTGATGTGATCGGCACATGGCGCGCGGAATATGACAACTTCAGGAATCCCTATGGTGGTTTCGTGCCTGGTTCAGAGATGATCAGTGGCATCGAGGAGATCACGTTGCAGCTTGATGGAACGTATACACAAAGCTTTCGATCACCGGAGTACACCTACGAACGATCTGGGAATCGCTGGGAACTCCTCGATCACCCTAGCGAAGGTGTCAAACTTGTGATGCATGATTTGGTGTACTTTGCGCATGGGTTGACGTTGGCGAGGGGGCCGCTCGAACTCTTTCCACAGAGTGCTGATCTGAATAGATATCAGGAGCGACTCACCGCAACTGGCATCCAGGCAGAAAAACTGGAGGTCGATTATCCGGACGATGGCTTTGTCTACCTGTACCCCAGGAACTGCCTTGGCAAACTCTCACTGTTGCAAATGACATCGTCAAGAGGTGATCCTGATATGGTGGCGCCGCTGAACCCCATATTCTCAAAGGTTAAGTGAGACCGCATCCCTCACGCCTACACCGTGAACGATGGCATCAGCAGATCTGTCCTTGGCAGGGTGCAGCCGTCGTTTGCGGTGTAGCGATCGCAAGGCTGAGTTTGGCTGATGATCAAAGGCGGCTTTATGTTAGATCGAGAACCGCATACTCGTATGCCAGTCGTTGTTCCAAGCGCGGGCGCTGAGAACCACGTGACCACCTACGAGCGCGACAACGGCACGACGGCTGGAGAGGCGCTGGCGCGTGTGACCGCGTATGCAGCAGCGTTTTACAAGTCGTTCGGTGCCGCAATCAATCCCTTCTCAGTGCCACAATTCGTAGATGACGTATCCCATGTGCTCATTGGAATGGCTGGGGCGAACATACTGGTGGACTACGCAACCGGGGCAAAGGATCACAACCCCTATTTTGTGGGAACGGGACACTATCCTGACACTGACCTGAGAGCCATTTTCCAGGATGGAACGGCCAACCAGCCATACCATTACTGGTTTTATGTGGCCGTAAGTTTCTGGAATGGACCAAAGGTAGCCCTGGCTGGAAACGTGCTCCACGAGGGCGTGCCGCCTCAGACTGGACGCTCCTTTCAGGACCTTGCACTGGGAGCTATGGGAGTCGACCTTGGAGCGCGACTGAGGTCGGGGTTGTCGATTCACGCTGTCAGCGATTGGATTCGCAGCACGTTGATGCGATAGGAGCACGTTATGAATACACCAGGAAGCGGTCGTGTGTTTGCGAAGTGGACAGGACTCATCGTTGGCCTGATGGCTCTGGCTGTCATCTTGAGCCTTTTGATCTGTCTGATGATCATGGCAACATCATGGGCCATTGATGCTGTTGTGTTACGTTCCCTGGCTGATCAACTGGGCACAGAGCCATCCAAAGCAGCCCTTGTAGCTCATGTCACAGAACTTTTAGAAGATCTGAAAGGATCAGATCGCGAGGATGTGCATCACCGACTAAATGAGGTTGGTAAGTTCTCCTATCTCAGACCCTTCAAATACAGTAATGGCGAGAGCGTCGAAGAGCTCGTTTGGGTGCTGGCTGAGCTTCCGCTAGGGCTTGGAATTAGGGCTGGTTGGACCGTGCGATATGATAGCAACGATCGACTAATCGATGCGTCCTATATCGACTCCTGAACTACCGTCGTCATCCTCGTCCAATGAAAAGAACTGTGTGTGGACAGGTATGATGTTAGTAATGTCGATCGCCAGAAGACCGAACTCAGTGCGCACATGTGTTTCGATGCGTGTGCGCACTGACGACAGAACTTGCTATCCGTTCAACGACAATTCTTCGACCATACTCAGAGCTTGCCCTGAGCGTGCCGAAGGGACAAGCCTGACCGTAAAATTGACCTCGAAAATCGGACCATGTGCAAAGATAATGAAAACGCGCTGGGGCAGGTGACCGACCGCCATCTGAACAGCACGGCGGGGGTGATCTGTCAGAAGTACTCCTACACCCAGGCCGAGAACTTCCGCCTGACTGCCCTGCAAAGCGGCGTCAGCCCGAACTACAACACCCTGCAGAACGTCACCTACAGCTACGACGACCAGGGCAACGTGCTGACGGTGGTGGATGCGGCAGCCTACGGCGGCAGCCAGACCCAGACCTTCAGCTACGATGCGCTGAACCGGCTGCTGAGCGCGCAGGCTGCGGGCGGCAGCTATGGAACCTACAGCCAGCGCAGCTATGTCTACACCAGCGCCGGCAGCATCACCACTTTCGAGGGCGCGGCGCTGGGCTACAACGACGCGGGACACAAGCACGCGGTGACCCACGTGGCAGGCGTGCAGCGCTACTGGTATGACCAAAACGGCAACGCCACCCGGCGCGTCAACGGCAGCCAGGACGTAACGTTGGCCTACGATGCCGAGAACCACGTGACCAGCATCACCGGCAGCGGCGTCAACGCGACCTACGTCTACGACGGCGACGGGAAACGCGTCAAGGCCACCGTGGGCGGCGTCACCACGGTCTACATCGGCAACATCTACGAGCGCGACAACGACACGACAGTCAGAAAGTACTACTACGCTGGCGCAGTCAGAGTAGCCATGCGCACTGGCGGCAACACCTTCTACCTGCTCAACGACCACCTGA
>JBAQCH010000050.1:0-11056 GCA_049294015.1 Anaerolineae bacterium | reverse complement strand
CGGCCGGGCCATGGGCCGGCCAGGTCGCCGCGCTGGCTGGCGTTGACCTGCCCATCACGCCGCTGCGCCGCCAGATCGTGGTGACCACGCCGCTGACGGGCGTGCCGGCCGACTTCCCCTTTGTGATCGACTTCAGCCGCAGCCTCTACTTCCACCGCGAGGGCGAGGGCATCCTCACCGGCCAGTCCAATCCCAACGAGACGCCTGGCTTCGACCAGTCGGTGGACAACGCCTGGACCGAGCAGCACCTGGAGCTGGCCGCGTGGCGCTTCCCGCTGCTGAGCGAGGCCGGGCTGTTGAGCCAGTGGGCCGGGCTGTACGAGGTGACGCCCGACGCACACCCAGTGATCGACCGGCTGAGCGAGCCGGCCGGCTTCTACGTGGCTGGCGGCTTCAGCGGCCACGGTTTCATGCACGGCCCCATCACCGGGCTGCTGATCGCCGAGCTGTTGCTGAATGGCCGCGCGCACAGCCTGGACATCCATCAACTGCGCTTCAGCCGCTTCGCCGAGGGCGACCTGGTGCGCGAGCACAACGTCGTGTAACCCGCAACGCCATCATGGTATTCCTCACTGCCCTCTCCAAAGTGCTGCCCATCTTCCTGCTGATCCTGTTGGGCGTCGCCTTGCGCCGCTGGCGCTTCCTCGGTCCGGAGACGGTGAAGGACCTGCGCAAGGTAGTGGTCAACATCACGCTGCCAGCCGTGCTTTTCCTGGCCTTCTCCCAGGTGACGCTGGCGCCGCAGTACCTGGTCGTTGTGGCTATCATGTTCACAGCTTGCCTGCTGGCGCTGCTGTTGGGCCGCTGGCTGACCGGGCCGCTGCGCGTCGACTCGGCCTACCTGCCCAGCCTGCTGACCGGCTTCGAGGCCGGCATGATGGGCTACGCCATCTACGCGGCGGTCTACGGCGCAGAGACCATCTACAAGTTCGGCATCGTCGACCTGGGGCAGGTGCTCTTCGTCTTCTTTGTCCTGGTCCCTGGGCTGGAGCGGCTGACCCACGGCGCCAGGCCGCTGAGCGCGACCGCGCTAAGCTTTCTCAAGACCCCGGTGATCCTGGCCATTCTGGGTGGGCTGCTGTTCAAAGCCACCGGCCTGACGGAGCTGTTCACCGCTTCGCCGCTGCTCAACAGCACGCTGGAGACGCTGGGCCTGCTGGGCGCGCTGACCACGCCGCTGGTGGCGCTGGTCATCGGCTACGGGCTGACCCTGCGGGCCGGCGCGCTGGCGCGGCCCGTGCGCACGGTGGCCGTGCGGCTGCTCCTCTGGCTGCCCTTTGGCTTGGCCTTGAGCGTCTTCGTCGTCGGCCGGCTGTTGGGGCTGGACCAGGAGTTCCAGGCCGCCGTGCTGACCATGGTGCTGCTGCCGCCGCCGTTCGTGATTCCCATGTTCATGGCCAAGGCCACGGAGGAGGATGCTAACTACGTAGTCAACACGCTGACCTTAGCCACGTTGGTCACGCTCTTCGCCTATGCGCTGGTGCCGACGATTTTCCCGCCTGGGTTATAGACTTCGGAAGCCTTTCTAGGCACTATCCGTTTGGCCATCATGATATCCGGCTTGCCCGGCCCGTTGGCGTCGGGGATGACGCCGACGATGGTGTAGCCCTGCTTCTGGTAGAACTCAAACGGATGGCGCTTCAGGTTGCGGATTGTGGCGATGTGTCCGGCCACGTCGGGGTAGAGATCGACGTCGGCCAGGCTGGTCATGCCGTTCTCGTCGTCGCTGCCCAGGAAGATGGTGACGCCGCCGCGCCCGCGCACCTCGCTCTCCAGTTCCCTCACCAGCGCGCGGCCTATGCCCTGTCCTTGCTGCGCCGGATCGACCACCAGCGGGTGCAGCTCCCAGCCGGTGACGCCGTAGGCCGGCCGTGCGCCGATCCAGCCCAGCACGCGGCCGGCGCCGTCCAGCGCGGCCAGGCAGATGGTCTCCGCCTCCAGGCACTCGTGGACCTCCTCCAGTGCGGACTCCATGTCGGGCCAGGCGTTGGGCCAATGCTCACGGAACGCAACGATCAGCAGGGCTGCGGCCTGCTGATCGGCAGACTCATCATCCACAGGGAAGGGGATAATTCGCATTACACTCCAGGGTCAAGACCCATCGGCTGCCAGCGCCAGGAGATGCTCATGGGCTGCGCCTTCTTGCTCCGACTGCATCAGGACGCAGATCGTGCGGCCGTTGGCGATGAACTTGAAGCAGGCAGCGCTGAAGCTTGGCCCACCGCCCAGGTGTCCGTAGCGGACGCCCGGCTCGACCATCACGCCGTAGCCGTAGTGGGGCGCAATCCAGCCTACGTGTTGGCCGGGAACAGGGACGATGTGCTGGGCCAGCCGCGCGGCCAGGTCTGAGGCCATGAAACGAGCTACGTCGGCCGCGCTGGCAAGCAGCAGGCCGTGCCACACCCATTCGGCCGGGTAGTTGGGCAGCGCGTCGCTGAAGACGCCGCGGGCCAGACGGATGCTGCGCAGGTCCAACGGCTCGACGATAGTGCGTCGGAAGACGCCGGCCAGGTCCAGCCCCGTCTCCCGCTGGGCGATCTGCCCCAGCAACCAGTAGCCAGGGTTAGAGTAGGCCCAACCCACGCCTGGCTCAAACAGCAGCGGCTGGCGCAGGGTGTGATCGGCGAAGGTTTCGTCGCTCCAGACTGCGCCGCCAGCCCTGACCGCGTCGTGGTAGGCTGACAAGCCACCGTAGTCGCGCAGGCCGCTGGTATGCTGCAACAGGTGCTGAACGGTGATCTCCGCGCCGCGAGGCGCCCAGCAGCGATCGATCCAGGTCGCGATCAGTTCACGGAGATCGATCTTGAGCGCGACGACAGCCGCTGCGATGAAAGTCTTGGTCAGGCTGTACATGGGCAGCACCGCGTCAGCCGCCACATCCAGCCGTCCGTCACGATCTACGATGGCAATCGCGTCGGTCATGGTGGGTTTGTTTCTGTCAGCACCGGGCAGCATGAGCCGCATTGTTTCGATTGCTGCATTATACCTCACCGGAGGAAGTAGCCATGTTTATGGGTTGTCCTTTCACGCCACCTGCCAGACCGGCTGCAGGGCCGGCTGCGGCTCCCAAGGCAGCGGACCTTGCACGTCCCAAACCGTCACCTCAGCGTCGATCGCGCTCTCGCCCAAGGCACGTGCTACGGAGATGCGATGGTGGCCGTCCTCGACGAAATACAGGTTGCCCACCTGCACCAGGCTGACCGGCGGCAGGGCAATGTACTGGCTGCGGGCCATGGCGATGCTGGTCCAGCGGCTGCGCAGGCGATCGTCCAGGGGATGGAAGCTGCGGTCGAAATCGCCTGTGCGGCCCATGCTGCCGCGAATCTGGCTGATGGCCACGCTCTGGATTCCTGCATAGCGCCGGCCATGCACCTGGTTGGGAGTGATCACGTTCAGGTCCACCAGACGCCAGGCATGGCGGCGCAGCGCGCTCCAGGCCCGCTCCACCGTGCTGCGCCAGCGGGCAGTGTTGAACAGGTTGAGAGCGCTGAGCAGCAGGACGGAGTGACTGTTGCTGTTGTTATGATCCGTTGGGTAAAAGTCGCAGACAGGGGGGCGAATGTCGAACATGGCGGTGCTCCTGGGTCAGATGCAGTGTGACAATCTGACCTCAGTCTACGCCATCTCCCAGCGATTCGCCCCCATCGGGTGAGGAGTTTTTGCCTGGCCAGCCGGTT
Organism: Anaerolineae bacterium; assembly: GCA_049294015.1. GTDB lineage: Bacteria > Chloroflexota > Anaerolineae > JAAEKA01 > JAAEKA01 > JAAEKA01. The sequence continues at coordinate 7,379 of JBAQCH010000050.1, read as the reverse complement.
AGCCCTCAAACTGGCCGTCTGCCAGCGCCTCAAACCATCTTGCGCTGGATCGCCAGGGTCACGGCTGCCACGCGGTTGTCCACGCCCAGCTTGCCCAGGATGTTGCTGATGTGGTACTTGATGGTGGAGAGGCTGACCACCAGGCGATCGGCGATCTCGGCGTTGTTCAGCCCTTCGACCATCAGCTTGAGCACCTCGCGCTCGCGCTCGGTCAGCGCCTCGGTCTCTTGCGCCTGCTGAGCCGCGCGCACCAGCGCTTGCGTGGCCTCGGGCGACAGCGTCATCTTGCCCGCTTTGGCCGCGCGAATGGCTGCAGCCAGCTCGCGCGCGGTCACATCTTTCATCAGATAGCCGACCGCGCCGGCCCGCAGCGCGCCCTGCACCAACTCATCCTCCTGAAAGCTAGTTAGAGCGATGATCTGGATGGCCGGGTACTGGCGCTTGATGGCCTGCGTGGCAGCAACGCCGTCCATCACCGGCATCATCAGGTCCATCAGGATCACGTCGGGTTGCAACAGGCCGGCGCGCAGCACAGCCTGCTGGCCGTCCTCCGCCTCGCCCACCAGCTCCAGATCGGGGTTGACCATCAAGAACGCGCTCAAACCAGACCGCACCACGGCGTGATCGTCGACAAGCATGACGCGGATTGTGTTGGACATGGGAGGTTCTCCTTCGGTGGGAGTTGGGTGTGGACATGCGTGGCATCGCGTACCGAGTAATACGTAACTCGTAACCCGGAAGCCGGAGTCTGCGCATGAAGTCCGATTTCCGGGTTACGGGTTATGGGTTACGCCCCACAGCACCGACACCTGGGTGCCATCGCCCGGCTCGCTGTAGACGCTGAGCTGGGCGCCGATGGCCTCGGCCCGTTCGCGCATGATGCGCAGACCCAGGTGGTCGGCCGTCACCGTGCCAGGGTCGAAGCCAGCGCCGTCGTCGGCGATAGTCAGACGCACCACATCGTCCAAGCGCAATGTGGCCACGGCCTGCGAGGCCTTGGCGTGCTTGACGACGTTGTTGAGCGCCTCTTGGGCGATGCGATACAGCCCAACCTGGACGTCAGGCGGCAGCTTGCGCTCGCCCTCGGCGCTAAGTTGGATGGCGATACGGGAGCGACTGACCATGGCCTCGATCAGTTGGCGCAGCAAGGTGGGCAGCGGGGCTTCCACCAGGGCATTCGGCCGCAGTTCCACCAGCAGGGTGCGCATCTCGGCCAGCGCGCCGCGCGTCATCTGGCGCAGCTCGGCCAGCCGCCGCTGGCCCTCGGCCGGGTTCATCGTCCACAAATCGGGCAGCACGTCGGCGATCAGAGTGGTGGAGAAGAGCGTCTGCGTCACCGCGTCGTGCAGGTCGCGCGCCAGGCGGGTGCGTTCGGCAATCACGGCGTCCTGGGCGGCTTTCTCAGCCAGGCGCTGGTTGGCCGCGTTCAGCTCTCGGGTGCGCTCGGCGATGCGCTGTTCGAGCTGGCGGCGATGGGCAGCGTCTTGCTCGGCCAGCCGTTCGGCCGACCGTTTCTGCGCGTCGATGTCGTTGATGAGACCCACCAGGTAGAGCGGCTTGCCGTTCGGGTCGCGCACTATGCTCATCGACACCCGCGCCCAAAAGACCTCGCCGTTCCTACGCACGTAGCGCCGGTCGGTGATGTAGTGGCTGATCTCGCCGGAGAGCAGTTGCCTGAACTGGTCGGTGGACTGTAGGAACTCGTCCGGGTGCGTCACCATCGCCGGGCTTTGGCCGATCAGTTCCTCGCGCGTGTAGCCCAGCATGGCGCACATGGCCGGGTTCGAGTCGAGCACCACCCGGTCCAGCGACATCAGTCCCATGCCCACGGCCGAGTTCTCGAACATGGCCCGAAAACGCGCCTCGGACTCCGCCAGGGTCTGCTGCGCCGCCTTCTCCTCGTTGATGTCCTCGATCATGCCGACGATGTAGAGCGGCTCGCCCAGCGCATCGCGTACTAACGCGAAGTTGATCCGCCCCCAAAAGACGCTGCCGTCGCGGCGGATGTAGCGCTTTTCGATCAAATACTGGTCGCGCTGGCCGGCCACCAGCTCCAGGAACAGATCGCGGTCGAGGGCGCGATCCTCGGGGACGATCATGTCCGTGGGGTTGATGGTGAAGATTTCCTCGGCGCTATAGCCGGTGATGCGCGACGCCGTCGCATTGACCTGCACGATGCGGCGGTCCAGGGTCATCATTGCCACGCCAATCGCGGCGTTGTCGAACACAGCCTTGAAGCGCGCTTCTGAGGCGCGCAACTCCTCCAGGGCGCGCTGGCGCTCGTCGATATCCTCGGCGATGACGACCAGATAGAGCAAGCGGCCCGCGGCGTCGCGCACGGTCGAGATGCTCTGGCGCATCCAGTGGATACGGCCGTCCCGATGGACGTAGCGCTTCTCCACCTGGTAGGCGTTGCGTTGGCCGGCCAGCACCTCGGCAAACTCGGCGCGGCCGATGTCGCTATCCTCCGAGTAGGTGATGGCTTGGCCACCCAGCGCAATCAGCTCGGCCTCGCTGCGGCCGGAGATCTCTTGCAGCGCGGGGTTGACCGCCAGCACCTTGCCATCGGGGGCGATCAGGCTGATGCCGATGGCCGCGTTCTCGAAGATAGTCTGGAAGCGCGCCTCAGACTCAGCCAGCGCGGCGGCCTTGCGCTGTTCTAGGGTACCAGCCAACACGTTGAGCGCCCGGGCCAGGGCCGCCAACTCGGCTGGCCCGTCCGGCTCAGGTAGGCGCGCGGAGAAATCGCCTACTTGCAGGCGCTGCACAGCACTTGTCAACTCCTCCAGCGAGCGTAGCAACGTGGGTGAGGTGTCTTGCATCGTGAGCCTCAAGCGGTGGATGAACGGCGTGAGAGATCGGCGCCCTTATTGTAGCGAACCCCGCAGCCGTTGCCTAATCTCATGGGGGCGGCGGCTACCACACCTTCACCCACGGCTCGCTCAGGTCGTACTCGGTGAAGCCCAGGCTGGCATAGAGCGCGCCGGCCGCCTCGGAGTAAGAGCCAACGGTACACAGCGTCGCGCCCAGATCGCGCACGCGGCGCAGCCCCTCGGCCATCAGCGCCTTGCCCAGCCCGCGGCGCTGGTGCGCCGGGTGCGTGCCGACCGGCTCGAAGGCGGCCGTGCGGGTCACGTCGTCGAACCACAGCGTGCAGAAGGCCGCCAGCTCGCCGTCTGGCGCCACAGCCACCAGGTCCAGGTCGCGGCGGTAGAGGGGCGCGCGCTGCACGTTGCGGTACCACGCCCAGCCCTGGTAGCGCTCATCCGGCTCGTCGGGGTGGAACGCCTTCCACGACAGCCAACTGCGCGCCGGATGCTCGCTCTCGTCGCCTAAGGCGCGCACGAAGTAGCCGGCCGGCGGCTGAAAATCAGGGAGGGGCGCGTCCAGGCAGCGACGGCGCTGGTACTCAGGATAGTCGCCCTTGACGTAGCCGCGGCGCTGCAGCAGGCTCTGGCGCAGCGCGTCATCCTGGTGCGCCCAGATCACCAGCCGTTGGCAGCCGTCGGCCTGGGTCACGGCGAACTGCGTCTCGGCGGTGGAGAGCATCGCCACCTCCAGTTCCTCCGACTGCCAGGCCGGCTGCACCTGCAAGAACGCCTCGCCCGGCCCGTCGGGATGCACCACGGCCGCCAGCCGGTCGTCGTCGGTCTCCCACATGAAGACAGCCGCGCTCAGGTCGAAGCGAAAGATGTTCTCGTTGACGTGCCAGCGCCAGTAATCCCAGCGGTAGAGCGGCCAGCCCACTTCGCGGCGGTCATGCAGCATGAACACCTGGCGCAGGAAACGGCGGATCGTCCAGTAGTCGTCTTCGGTTTGGTATTTGCGGTAGGTCAGCTTCATCGGAGTCCTCATGCCCCATCATCGCGCCGACCAGCGAAAAACTCCCCCATCGCGGGGGGAGTCTGGGACTGGTCAAGTGGACAGGTCTTGCCCGCGATGGCAGCACGTCCATCTCAACTGGGAAAATCGTTGCAATAACTTGCCACTTGTGGTATATTATCTGCATGGAATTCACTGAGTTGATGGAGATTGTGGGTGATGAGCCTGTGTTTGAAACCGGCCTGCTCTTGGCCGGGAACGTCAACCCCGCCGATGTGCAACGGCAACTATCGCGCTGGGTGCAGGCCGGCCGCCTGGTTCAATTTCGCCGCGGCCACTATGGCCTGGCGCCGCCGTTCCAGCGGAATAAGCCGCATCCTTTCGTCGTGGCCAATCGTTTGGTTCGAGGGTCGTATGTGAGTCTGCAAGCAGCGCTGGCTCACTATGGCCTGATTCCAGAAGCGGCAGGGGTAGTCACGAGCGTCACGACCGGCCGGCCCGGCCGCTGGCGAACCCCTATCGATGTCTTTGAGTACCGCCACATCAAGCCTGAGCTGTTCTTCGCCTATCACTTGGTTGATGTGAGCCCCGGACAATGCGCTTTTGTTGCCAGGCCGGAGAAAGCGCTGCTGGATCTGGTTCATCTTCATCCTGGTGGAGATAACCCAGCCTACCTGCGGGAGTTGCGCCTGCAGAACCTGGGACGTCTTGACCTGGACGAGTTACGGCGACAGGCCGAACAAGCCGCCAGCCCAAAGCTGCTGCGCGCCGCCGCCAGTGTGGCCGTGCTGGCTCACGCCGAGGCTGAAGAGTACGAGGAGCTATGAAATCCTATCTGGCGGACCTGGTGCAGGCCGCGCCAACGCCCGCGCACGGCCGCAATGTGGCCAGGGAGTATCTGCAAGCCCGAATCTTGGGCGCCATGCAGCGGGCCGGCGCCATGATCCCCCTCGCCTTTCACGGCGGCACAGCGCTGCGCTTCTTGTACGCCATTCCCCGCTACTCGGAAGACCTGGACTTCGCTCTGGAGCGAGCCAGGGAGCAGTATGACTTCCGCCAGCTCCAACACCATGACCGCGCTTCCCTGCTGGCTGGAAAGCTGCGTGCGCTGCTTCAGCGGCCATGGACGAAAGGCCGGGACCTGTACGATCTGTTGTGGTACTTGAGCGATCCAACCTGGCCAGAGCCAAACCTGGCGATGCTGAACAATGCGCTGGGGCAGACAGGGTGGTCTGGCCCTGAACTTACCGCCGAAAGCTGGCGCACGATCCTGCGCGATCAACTCGGCCGGCTGAATTGGGAGCGCGCAGCGGACGATGTGCGCCCTTTGCTCGAATCGAGCGCCGATCCAGATCTGCTCACGCTGGAGAACGTGCGAAGGGTGTTGGACAGCAAGAGATTAGGCAGCAGCAGTCTCGGTCGCGCTTGAGTCTGAGGCAGATTCCGTGTTAGCTTAGCACAATCTCTCGTGCCAGCAGCACCACTTCAGCCAGCTTGTCAATGCTGACCTGTTCAACCGTGTCATGTGGGAAGTGTGCGAGCGCAAACGCGCCTTCGGAGCTGAAGGCCAGCGCCGGCACGCCGCGCATGGCGAAGGTCGAGTGGTTGCTCTGCGGCCATGGCGCCACCCACTGCACGGCGGGGTAGCGTGTGACGATGGCCTCGATTCGGCCGGCCAGCTCCGGCGTCAGGTTGAACGGGGCGACCGTGTTGACGCCGCCCACGTAGCCCGCGCCGTCCATGTTGATGGCCAGCGCAACCTCGGCGAAGGATGCCTCGCCCGCGCGGCGCACGTACTCGTCGTCGCCGATGGGCAGGTACTCCTCGCCGTCGAAGGCGATGAACTCCAGGTCGACCGGCAGCATCGTGCGGCTCAGCGCCTCGGCCAGCGCCAGCAACGCGGCAGCGCCGCCGCCATTGTCCAGCGCGCCGGGGGTGTTGATGCGCGTGTCGAAGTGCGCCATGAGCACGATCTTCCCGGCGGGCTGGCCGGCGGCGCTCAGCCGCGCCACCACGTTGCGCGCCGTCGCCGGATACTTGGCGCAGTCCAGGCGCAGATGCACCGGCCCCAGTCGACGCAGCAGCCGCTCAAACACTTCGACAGGAACGGTTGCGGCCGGGATCTCCAACTCCCAGTCGGCGGTGAACTGCTCGTATTGCAGCGTGGCCGGCGGCGGAGCCAGCACAGCGGCCGGCCGTTTGGCCTCCAACAGGCTGATGATGGCGTCGTCACGCTCCCCCTTGAGGAACCACGACTTGGCGGCCAGCGGCTCGGCCACCAGCTCGCCGTGCAGCAGCGCGATCTTGCCGGTCAGGTCGGCTGCGGCCAGCTCGTCCAGCGTGGCCGCTGAAACCACGGTCGCAAGGACGTCGCAGGCTGGCGAGAAGGCGTTGGCCTCCACCGGCAGCGCGTCGTCTCCGACGGTCAGCCGCGCGCCAGTGCAGTGCCAGCCGGTGCAGGCAAAGGCCTGTTCCTCCACGGCCAGGCCGAAGCTGCGCAGCGTATCCCGGATGGTGTCAGCCGCAGCCTGGTTGGCCGGCGAGCCAATGGGCCGGCAGCCGATCTCAACGCTCAGTTTGTGTAAGTGACGGGTCAACTGGCTGTGCATATCCGTTGCTCCGCCCAGGGCGTACCTGGGTCACAGGTCCCGATAGACCTGCCCTCTTGGGGCCAACTCGATCACAAGCACGACGAGTTTGTCGTCCTCGATGGCATAGATCAGGCGCCAATCGCCGATACGCAGGCGGTACAGGCTGTCGTATCCCTTGAGCTTCTTGCAGCCAGCCGGCCGCGGCTCATCCGCCAGGTTCAGCAGCAGTCGGTCGACGCGATGCAGCACATCTTGGGGTAGCCGCCGCAGCACTTTGTCCACCTGGCGCTCGACGATCACCGTGTAGCGACGTCGGGTCTCACTCATCGGTCAGCAAGCCCTCAGCGACAAGTTCTTCCCGAATTGCAGCATAGGGGCGACCCCGGCTGGCATCCTGGCGCAAAGCATCCAACGCGGCCTGCGCTCGGCGGGCCGCACGCAGGTCCTCCAGTTCCTCGGTCAACGCTTCGTAATCGGCGATGGGAATCACGGCAGCAGTTGGCTTGCCATAGCGGGCAATCAGGACATCCTGTCCGCTGTTGGCGGCGTCGAGGATGTCGCGCCAGCGGGTGCGGGCGTCGTCGCTGTTCAGAACTTGGTAAGGCATAGAACACCTCCGTCAAAGTCGTTGGAACCTTACGAGATTCTAGCGCTGCCAGCCTCGTCTGTCAAGCCGCTATTCTCACACACCTGCGCCAACACCTTCACGCCGCCAGGTCGATCCTATCAAGACTATGAGCCGGAGTTCACCAGCCGGGCCGCCGCGCGCGTCAGCCGGTCACGGATGGCCAGGCCCAGGCCGTCTGAGCCGAAGTCGCGACACAGAATCACGTCCACCTCTTGTGCGTCCAGCCAGCGCATGCCGGCGTACAGGCGGCGGGCCACGCTGCTCAGGTCCGCGCCCAGGGGATAGACCAGCGCGCCGGCCCGCGCCAGCTCGTCAGTTTCGGCGTCAAGGGCCAGCAC
>JBAQCH010000049.1:0-6531 GCA_049294015.1 Anaerolineae bacterium | reverse complement strand
CGGCTCCACCGTGCCGGTGCGCACCAGCCGGGGCAGGGCGTCTTGCAGCGCCTCGTCGTCGGAAAAGGGCAGCGCTTGGTAGCCGACCCGTTCCTCGCCCAAGAAGCGCCCCACCTCGCGCTGCCAGGCATTGCGCACGAACTCGCGGTAGTTCTCGCCGCTGAGCAGCATCCCCGACAGCGGCCAGCCGGCGAAGGCCGGGTTCTCTTGCAGGTGCGCCAGTAGGCGCTGCAACAGCCCACCGCCCATCGGTTCCCAAGCCTTGTGAAAGGCGTCCAGCCAGAGCAGCAGGCTGGCCGGCCGGTCCAGCCGCTCCGGCGCAGCGTCGAACACCTCGCGCAGCAGGTAGTCCTGCGTCTCGACCGGCGAGAGATAGCGAGCGGGCGGCCGCGCCTGGTAAGCCTCGGCCAGCCGCCGGCGAGCCGGGCCGCGCAGCAGGCTCACGTGATAGGGGTCAAGCTTGGGAAACAGCTCGTGCAGGGCCAGGGTGATGTGTTGGCCCTGCTGCCACAGGTCGTAGGGCAGGCGCTCCAACTCGTGTTTGGTGATCACCACGACGCGCTGCCCCGCCTGCGCCCGCGCTTGATGCACCTCGTAGCGCAACGCGATAGGATCGCTTTCGCGGATGACAGCACAGCTGTAATCGGCCAGGCTGACCAGGAGAGCCTCGTCCAAGAGGATGTCGTCTGGGTCGCTGACCAGGACCAGGGGGTGGTACAGGGCAAACAAATGGTAGAGGATGGTTTCGAACATGGGCGTAACAGAAGCATTGTGATAACCGGTTTCAGTCGACTAACCAGTCGATGGGCGGCTGATACCGCGCTGCACCACAAATGTATAAACGTTCCGGCCTGATTGTCTCGGTATGCACAGGGTCAGCCAAAATCTGGAGGCCCAAAGATGTCAAAGGCCGTTAACGGACGTTCTGATGGGGACTTCCGTGTCGCTTTCTGCTGATCTACAAGTGTATCGCCACATGCCGGGCATGAGCAGTTCCACTCACCTTTGTTTAGATGGAAAGACTCCCACCCCATTTTAATCAAGGTGTGCTTCTCGGGGCCTGAGCAGTTCGATTTCACCCAGAAGTCGTGTCCTTGCTCGCATTGGTAGATTTGGCCAACACGGCCGGTGCCGGGCTGAGGTCGCAGACGCTTCCGGCATGTCCAGCAGATGTCATACCAGCCAGCGTGATACATCAGCAAGCACTTCAATAGTCTTTCAAGTTCCCGAGTATCAAATGGGACCGCATGCACTGCCCCATATCGATGCGCTGCGAATGTGGGCAAGCCAGCGGCGCTTTCTCTGTGAGGAGGAGTAGAAAAAGGTGTTTCACCCAGGAAGTTGAAATCGCGGTCCGAGTGAACTACGAATGCGGCATCAAAGCCAATTCCGTCCACGTACTGCTGCTTAGCCTTGCCCAGAACGTCAGTCTCGTAGTTTGTCCCTACTCTGAACTTCCTTAAGTCATCGATGAAGAGAGGCTGGGTGGCATACCGTCGGTATTTGGCATCAAGAGCGAAACGCTTGCGTTGGTTCTCATGCTCGGTTTCAAGCACAACATCAGGGCCGTTGCCGAAATGCTGACCATAAGGTCGAAAACACGGCAAATCGCGGCACACCTTACCATCGAAGCATCTCTTCTGGGGGGTACATCTGATGTAATCCACCGGTGGTTCATAAGTTAGTCTGCACCGGTATATGGCGGTTGGTTCGTTCGCAAGACGGAGTTCTAGCTCGAAAGAGCGGCTGCGCTCCAAATGAATGCGTCCAAGTTGCATTTCGATGTGCGCTAGAGGCCCGTCGTCTGCTGGACGAAAACCAAATCGATCAATGAGGAGAGCATAGGTCTCCAGGAACACCCAGAGCTCATAAAGGTCACTTGGCCTTCTCACTGAACGCTCTCGCAATCCATAATTCAATGAAATCGAATCCTGAGCTTTCTCTGACAAAGACGGTTGACTGAGAAACCCCGAGTAGACCGCTTGGTAACCGGCCGACCGTGTAAGCGCCAGAGATGGATTGCTTGGCAACGCTGCTTTCACCCCCTCCAATAATGGATGAGCCAGCTTCAGTTGTGACCAATGCACGGCCTCCTGCAGCCTCTGCCCAACGAGATCGAGTTCATTGGCGGCTTTACGTGCTATTGCCTCTCCTTCTCTCCATCGCTTCAGAGCTTGCTTTTCCACGATTGGAGGCTGTGATCGTTTGTCCCTCAGATGACGCGCTTTCTGTTCGAGCAAGAGATGTAATTGCTCGGCCTGTTCTTTGAGTTTTCGCAGGGCGAACACAATGAAACGGTTCTCAGGTGTATCGAGATGCTCCGCAAGAACCAGTACTTTGAGATGGTTTCGTCCTGGATGCATCGCCAGTTGTCGGGTGGCGCTGGGAATACGCTGGACACCAGGCGTGCCGACACGCATGACTTGAATGTCCCGTCGAGTACCGCGTAGCGGAGTCTGCTCGATCAGACTCCATTGCGTCCTGAACGTAGAATAGAAGTCCAGCACCGCCAGTGCCTGTCTGACATTGGGTGTATCCAACAGCGGGTTTGACGTATTCAGGGCTTCCGATAGTGTCCCCTCAACCATGGCCGTTACTGCACTCTCAATCGCCACCGCTAGTTGGCCAAGCCTGGTCAGGAGAAGTTCGTACTCATGCTCTAGGAGACTCCCAGCTGCTACATCTAGGCTGGGCTTCAGTTTCTGGAAAGCACCGTGTCTGTCAGCTTGAAACAGATGTATTATGCCGCCAGGAGGGTGTTTTGCTCCCAGAGCGAAAGACCATTGGAACCCTCTGTGTCGATTTGACCAGTAGAGAGGAATGAAATCCTCGCCGACTTTGACACAAATCTCCTTTCCACTCGGGACGCGCTCTCGTACTAACCAGTCACTGAATTCCATCACAGCGACAAAACCGTCAGCGGAGGGCGTTAGTGGTTCGGCTGCAAAACGAGTCGGGTTCTCCTCATCAAGAGTAAATACAAGCAAATCATAGACAAGGTCGCCAGCGTTGGGAAGTAGTACGGCAGTGGTGGCATGGTTGGATTTCGATGGATTAAGAATACGTTGTTGCATTGAGAACCTGTCATTCGCAGGAGTTGCTAGCTTCTGCAAACCTGTCGCTTATCGACTCTCTCCTTGCCCGAAAATGGCCGCTAGGGCCTGTCTTCTGACCAAGCCCGTTGTGTTCATCTATGGTTGAGCGCCAAGTGCATGGGCGTCTAATCCCAGAACTCAATGACTCCTCGACTTCTGCCTCTTTGGATCATTTCAGTAAGTCCTTGACTGAGACTAGGATATTTGTCGTGCAATCGAGCTTGCCAGTTGCTCAGGATGTCGATCTTTCGTGTCTTCTCTGCGCTTAGAGCATCTTCGTCCATGCCAAAGCGAATTCTCGGCAGAATCTTCGCCTGGAAGAAATCATCAGACAGACCAACCACATCGCTCAGTCCTAGACGACTGGCAATGGTTAGATAGCGGTTAAAGCCAGCGTAGAGCCTATGGCCGAAGTGCACACCGAGTGGGGCCAAATACTCACTCTGCCATTTTGTGAACTCAATCCATATCGCCCCTGCTGGTGCTGGCAGTTCGGCCACTCCGCAAAGCTTCGCCGCATTAGCCAGAGCTAATGGCCACGGTTCAGGCTGATCCTTTCCGTTCGGGGCTTGTGTCTTGAGGGGTTTCGATAGATCTGCGGGCTCGAAGCGGAGGACATAGGCTCGATCAAGGAACTTAGGACTGAACATGTGGGTAGTTTCGTCCACATTGACAGTGCCGAACAGTACGAGATTCCGGGCGACGGGAAATCTCGCTCTGTACCGTTGAAGTTGACGCGTCAGGGTATGCTGATAGGCGCGGTCTTCTGGCGAAAGCTGCTCGCGTGCACTGAAGAGTTCCTGTTCAACCTCTTTCAGTCGCAGCGCCACATCCTGTGAATAGAGGTCGATATGTGCTTGTTCGCCACCTCCTATTCGCTCTACTCGCGATAACAGGTCAGCTGCATAGTTCTCGATACGGCTCAGATTCATCTCGTCCAGACATAGGGCGTACAGCCGATCTGCCTCTGCATATCGATCTGCCTCCAATAGGCAGTCCAGAAACGGTGTTGGCTCGAAGAGTTTGTGCATGGGGTTATAGTAACCAAGCAAGTCGGCTGGTTCTACCCAACCTGGTCGAACTGCTATGGTTCCATGGCCCGCGCCGATCAAAGATGAGAGTTGCTTCACGAGTTGGGTTTTTCCCACACCAGTCGGACCAGCGAGAATCACAAACTGACCGGATGACCATGCGGTCAACATGGCCAGGATAGCCCTCTGCAACTGACCTGCGTTCACCTGGTACCCGCGCTTCGTCAATTCCAGAGCGAGCTTCTTTGGCTCGAATTGCCCCAGTTGCGTAGTGAGCTTGGCAATGCCATGAGCGCCATCAGAGCTACTCTCCAGTGATCGTACATACTCGATGTACGCTTTCCCACCTTCGTCCTCAAACTGCGCTCGCGCTTGGGCAAGTGCCTTCCGTGACGCCAATACATCGCTCTTCTGATCGCGTAAGCCTTCCTGCTGTCTTTTGAGATGCGCTTCGAGCTGATCGAGGCGCTCTTCGCGTTCGTCTAACTCCAGTTGGCGCTTTGCCAGAAGCTCCGATACTTGCGACCGAACAATCTCATCCAACTGCGCTTGCTGACTGATTAGTTCATCATGGCGAGTCTGAGTCTCTTCAATCATACGATCTAGCTCAGCTCGTTTTTCATTGGTGAGTTGAGCTGCTTGTTTCTCAATCTCCTCCGGCATCTTGGCTAGGGCATCCCGCAATTGTTTGAGCGCCCTCTTCAGTTGCGCCTGTAATTCAGTCGCAACCAACTCATGATAACCATTTATAAGGACGTTTGTCTGTGCTACCGGGGCAGGCTCCACGTTGATGGCTTCAATCGCATCAGGCTGATTTTGCTTGTCTTTCTCGATCTTGCCTGCCGGTTTCCAATTGAATACCACTCGATCGTCAATCTTGAAGTTATCCAGTTCACGGCAGAAAATGCCTTCGAGTGGTTGGCCGTTGGGATAGATGGCTGGGATCAATGGTTCGAGCCGACCCATGTGGCCATTGGCCCATTTCTGGCTCACTACACCAGGAAGCTGTTTTGGCAAGAGCAGCCAAAGTTGACGCAAATCGATTGCGACGTCGTCGGTAACGTTCGATGAAATCGCCATGGAGATCCTTTCAGACTTGTGCGACCTTTGCCGGGTAGCATATCATCGACGAGATGGGTTCGGTTATCCCACCCGCAAACTCGCGTTGTCGTAGTACATCAACAACTCCGCATCCTCCTGCAACACCTGCTCCGGCAGGCGCCCGGCCACGGCCACGATGGTCGCGAAGTCGCGCTCACGCCAGGCCTGGGCGAAGCCGGCGCGCACGGCCTCGGTGCGGAACTGCTTGAGCTTCTTCTTGCCCTCCACGTACCCGCGGAACTCCCGTAGGAGCCCTTTCAGACGCAGCGCCTCCAGGTCGCCGGCCCGGTTGGGGTCGGGCGCGTACCAGCGGCCCTGGCTGTCTTGCAGGAAGTTCTGCTCCAGCAGCGCGCTCAGCTCGGGCAGCGCCTCGTGGCGGGCCTGGTGCAGTTGGCGCAGGAACTGAGGCTGCAACTCCTGGTAGGTCTGCGGCCGGCCATTGACCGCGGCGTCGATCTGCTGGCGCAGCCACTGCACGCTGCTCTTCTCGTCGTTGACGAAGAGGGTGAGCTGCGCCACCTGGCCGGCCTGCAGGCGCGCCCGGTCGTACTCCGGGACCTGGTCGGGCAGGAAGAACATGCCGTCGCGCTCCACGAAGCGGCTGCGCAGGCCGGCGTAGAACTCGGCCGCGGACAAGGGCACGGTCGCGCCGCGCTGGATGTGGAAGGCCACCATGCGGTCGAAGAGCAGGTAGTCCTGGCGCTCGCCCAGGGTCTCCAGGACGCCGTCCTGCTTTACGACCACCGGCAGCTTGACCAGGTGCTGGCGCACGAAATGCCAGGCGCCCTCGGCCGTGCCGGCCTCGCGCTGAAAGCTGCGCTCGAAGCTGACGGTTGGCTTGTATGCGGAGATGACCAGGTCCTGCTTCACGGCTGCACCGCTTGTTACTTGCTGAAATGTGCCCTGCTGTTTGTCCAGAGTTCTCACATCGGCAACCATGAACCCGGCACGCAGTATTGCCTCCTGAATGGTATTCCATACTGCGTTCTGGCTGTTATGAAACTCAACAGTCATCCAGCGGCCCGCCTTGAGCCATTTATGGTATGCCTGGAATGCAAGGCACATCATGTTCCCGTAGTCGAGTAGGGTCTTGTTTCTCACTCTATCCACGATCGTCTCAGCATTGCTAGCCGTATTGACACCATGCCATGACTCAACCAGAAAATTCAGATCAGCATCAATACCTTCGCCAATTACGGGCCTCGCGAACCCGGGATTGACGGATGAATAGCGCCGAGTTGGGCGACCTTGTCGAAAGCGCCCTGAATTAAAACTGCCTGTGGCTCGCGGTCAAGGGTTTTTAT
>JBAQCH010000048.1:0-2934 GCA_049294015.1 Anaerolineae bacterium | reverse complement strand
GCGCGGCGTTGATGCGCCGCTTGCGGGCCGGGCAGCAGCGTCTCGGGCGTCTCCGTCAGCCGCCCAGCCAGGCGCGCCAGCAGCGTTTGCGGCGCTTCGGCCCAGCGCACACTGGCTGCCTCCAACGGCTGGTCAGCCCAACGGGCGTAGGTCGTGATGAAGGCGTCGAACGCCTGGCGAAATGCGCCGTTGGGTAACGAGGGCAGTGACTGGGAACCGTCCCGGAGGGATTGGGTGGCTGGGTGACGGGGTAATTGGGAACCATCCCGCAGGGACGGGCTGAGAAACTGCGCGATGGCTGGATCTTGGCGTGCGGCCTCCGTCAGCCTTTGCAGGTCATAGCGGTACTGCGCCCAGCCCTCGCGGCCGTCCAGCCCGGCGAACAACTCGTCGAAGACCGCACTGGACGAGCCTGGCTGCCACTCGGCGACCCAGCGGGTGATCTGGCGGCGACTCGCGCCCAAGCCGGTGGTCAGGTAGTCGCGCGCGGTCAGCACGGCCTCGGCGGTCGGCTCGATTTCTTCCATCACCTGCAAGACCGTAGCCTGACGCCACTGCATGGTCTGCACCCGCTCCCACCACTGGGTAGTGGCCGCAAACCGGGCCGGGGCCTGCTCGATTTGCTCGCGCAGCGCAGCGTTTTCACGGCGCTCGCGACCGCGCTTGAACAGCCGCCAGCCGGAGGCCGTCTCGGCCTCGCCCGCGGCTACAGCCTGATCAGCGGCCGTCAGCGCGCTGGTGTTGAGGTAGGCGCGGCCCTCGATGCGCCGCCAAATGGGCGCGCCGGCCGCCAACGTGACGCCCCAGGCGCTGTAATGGCTGCGTACAGCCCGCTCAGCCGAGCGGCTGAGGATCGACCAGGTCAGCGGGGTCAGCAGGCCGCGCGCTAAATCGTTGGCGGCGGCGCGCGACCAGACCACAGGAGTTGGGTTGGCAATCATGGATATCTCTCGCAAGTTGGAAGCAAACACTGAGCTTGCGTTATGTCGTGTTCTTGGCTGAAATCAACCGGGCGGCCAGCCCAGTTTACGCCCACCGAGCAGATGCGCATGAAGATGATGGACCGCCATGCCTGCATCGCGTCCAACGTTGAACGTCACCCGATAGCCCGATGCGGCCACGCCGCTGGTTTGGGCGATCTGGTCGGCGATGGCCAACAAGCGGCCCACAGCCTCGGCGTCGACGGCACTCAACGCGGCCAGCGACTCGATGTGGTGGTTGGGGATGATCAGCACATGCACCGGGGCCATGGGATTGATGTCATGGAAGGCGGTGATGTGCTCATCCTGGTAGACCAGCTTGGCCGGTATCTCGCCAGCCGCGATCTTGCAGAAGATACAGTCTGTCATGGGAGGCTCCTGGCGCACTTACGCGAAAAGGCGGCGATGCGGGACGTTATGGAGTTACTCGTAACTCGTAACTGGAAGCGCATGGGAGGCATCTCCGGTTACGGGTTACGGGTTAGGGGTTATGGGTTGCAGCGCAACGTCGGCCCACAGAACTTGTCCGTCGACGGCCACCAGCCGGGCCGGTGTGATGCGGTTGTCCAGGTCGAGGCCGGCTGGAGCGACAGCCTTCACCCGCAGGTAGTTGTCGGTCAGGCCGCTCCACAGCGGGCCGGCGCCGTTGGCAGGACGCTCCAGTGTCTCCCACAAAACCGGGCGCACGTCGCCTAGCAAGTTGCGCCGTACCGCCTCGCCCGTGCGTTGGGCCACGGCTGCCAGTGCGTCCACCCGCCGCCGTCGCTCCTCCAGCGTCACCTGACCGCCAAAGCTGGCTGCAGCCGTGCCTTCGCGCGCCGAGTAGGGGAAGACGTGAATGTGGGCGAAAGCCATCTCCTCAACGAAGCGCAGACTATCGTCGAAGTCGGCCGCCGTTTCGCCCGGAAAGCCAGCAATGATATCGGTGCTCAGCACCAGGCCAGGGATGCGCGCCCGCGCCGCGTCGACCAGCGCGCGGAAGCTGGCGGTGCGGGTGCGGCGGGCCATGCGCTTGAGCGTCTTGTCGCAGCCGGCCTGCAAGGGCAGATGCAGGTGCGGGCACAGGCGGCCCTCGCTCTGCCGCCACAGGTCGAAAAAGCCCGGATCGATGTCCCACGGTTCCAGCGAGCTGAGGCGCAGGCGGGGCAGGTCGGTCTGCTCCAGGATGGCGGCGACGAGGCTGTGGAGGGGAGGCGCGGGGGAAGGATGGGATTCAGAATTGACTTTTCTCGGAAGAAAAGTCAATTCTGGGTTCGCCTCCGCAGCCAGGTCGCTGCCATACCCGCCCAAATGTACGCCGGTCAGCACGACTTCCTGAAAGCCCTCGGTTGCCAGGCGCTGCACCTCAGCCACGATCTCGGCGACGGGCCGGCTGCGCTCCGGGCCGCGCGCCACAGTGACAATGCAAAAGGTGCATTGGTTGTTGCAGCCATCCTGCACCTTGACGAAGGCGCGCGTGCGGCTGGGCTGGTGCAACGGCGCGTCGGGCGCCAGCCGCCGCCACTGCTCGCCGTCCAGCTCGGCCGCCCAGGGCTGCAACAACTCGGCCAGCAGCTCCTTGCGCCGGTTCTCCACCACCAGCTCGACGTTGGGCAGTCCGGCGATGGCGTCCGGGGCCAACGTGACATAGCAGCCGGTAACGGCCAGGCGCGCAGCCGGATTGCTGCGCGCCAGCTTGCGGGCTAGTTGGCGCGACTTGCGCGCGGCCTCGCCAGTGACCGCGCAGGTGTTGAGCACACACACATCGGCCTGCTGCGGCGCGTCGACCACGCGATGGCCCGCTTCGGCCAACTGGCGGCCCAGGCTCTCCATCTCGCTGTAGTTCAGGCGACAGCCCAGAGTCTCAAGGTAGACATTCATAGCGCCGCCAAGCATAACACGACAGCGCGGGGCTGTCAAAGATCACAGATCAGACGCAGCTACTCAACAGCCGGGTGCGAGCACGCTGATTGAG
>JBAQCH010000047.1:0-18811 GCA_049294015.1 Anaerolineae bacterium | reverse complement strand
ATAAAAACCCTTGACCGCGAGCCACAGGCAGTTTTAATTCAGGGCGCTTTCGACAAGGTCGCCCAACTCGGCGCTATTCATCCGTCAATCCCGGGTTCGCGAGGCCCGTAATTGGCGAAGGTATTGTTCGGAAGAAATGTCATTTCTGCGATCAGACAGGCACGGTCAGGACAAAACGAGCAACAACGCCTGCGCCAGCAGGATCTTGCCAATGGTGGCGATGGGGAACATCAGCGCATAGCCGACGTGAGGCAGCTCGTCCTGGGATTGATCAACGGCGAAGCCCAGCACGCCCGGCTGGGTGTGGATGCCAGACAGCATGCCGGTGAGCAGGCCAAAGGGGATATTGAACAGCTTATACCCCACGAGAATCGTCAGGAACGCCGTCACACAGGAGATGACGGCGCCGGCTGCGAACAGTTGCAAGCCGCCGCCCTGGCTCAAGGTCTGCACGAAGGTGTAGCCGGAGCGCAGGCCGATGCTGGCCAGCAGCATGATCAGGCCCAACTGGCGTACGGTGAGGTTGGCGCTGTAGGGCATGGTCCAGACCAACGGGCCAGTGCGTCGGATCGCGCCCAGGATCAGGCCCACGATCAGAGGGCCGCCGGCATTGCCCAACGAGAAGCCTGCGCCGCTGGGCAGCGTGAACTCGATCTTGCCCAGCAACAGCCCTAGCACCAACCCCACCCCCAGCGACAGCAGGTCGATCTCGCTCAGCGCCTTGTAAGAGTCGCCAAAGAGCTTGGAGACGTCGTTCATGTGCTCGCGCGGCGCCACCACACGCACGCGATCGCCCAGGTCGATCACAAACTCGCCGTCGGCCAGCAGGTCCACGTCGCCGCGGCGCACTCGGGTGATGATCGCGCCGTAGCGCTGCGGCAGTTGCAGGTCCTTGATCCGCAGACCAGCAATCGCTGGCTTGGAGACGAAGATGCGCCGAAAGTCGTAGTGGCTGCGGTCCAGCTCCAGGCGTTCGTCGGTCTGCTCGCCCAGCAGCGCCGCCACCTCCGCTACCTCGTTTGGGTCGCCGATGACGCTAACCTTGTCACCCAGATGGAACTGTGTGTTGCCAGTCACCAAATGTTCGTCATCTTCGTGCATAATGCGGCTGAACACCACATGCCAGTTGTGGCGATCCAGCAGGTCCTGTACCGTGGTTTGGGTCGCCTCGCCCCGGCTGATGCACAGCGTGACGTTGTTGATCTCCTGTTCCACCAGGTAGCCGGTGCCGCGCAGCCGATGCGCCTCAGCGCGGTAGTCGATCTTCCAAAGGCCCTGCAAGACGTAGGCCACCAGGATCACGCCCAGAACGCCCATCGGGTAGGCGACGGAATAGCCCACCGTGGGATCAGCAACCGCTGCCCCAGACTCGACGGCGGAAGCAGAGCTGGACAATGTCTCGATGACCGCCGCCAGAGATGGCGTGTTGGTCAAAGCCCCGGCATACAAGCCGGCGGTGATCGGCGCCTGCAAGCCAAGAACCACATGGGCGCCCGCTGCGATCAAGGCGGCAATAACCAGCACCGCCACGGCGGCCAGGTTGTTGCGCAATCCCTCACGCGTCATCGAAGCCACAAAGCCAGGCCCACTGGCCAACCCGACCGTATAAACGAACAACACCAGGCCAAGCTCAAAAATCGCGTTAGGTAGCTTGAGGGCTGGATCCAACGCCCCGACTGCCAGGCCAACAAACAACACGGCCGCCACGCCCAGGCTGGCGCCCTTGATCTTGATGCGGCCAATGGCATAGCCGATGGCAGAGACGGCAAAGAGCAACAGGAGCGAGTTCTCGACCAGGAATTCGATGACCATGACGGTGGTCCTTCCAGGGCTGGGCCACTGCCGGAGCCAGGCTGGCTTGCCGGGGGTGGAAGTGGCAATGTTGTGCAACGAGCGGGGAATGCCCAAGTGGGACGATGGGCACAAACATGTGCATAATAGCACCAGCGCGGCAATTCGCCAAGTCTTTGCCAGCGGAACATGCCCGGCTATACGACCACAGACCTATAGATCACAGTGCTGGCCACTGTTCCCTTTCCGCCGCCTACTGCCTACGGCCCACTGCCTGCTGCCTCTGCAGGCCAGTTACAGGCATAGGCCGTGGTCAGATGCATGAAGCCGAAGCGGGCCACGATGGGCCGACTCATGGGGCTGGCGTCGATGGTCAGGTAGCGCGCGCCGCGGCGGATCGCCTCCTGGACGCGCACGGCCAGCAGCGCGCTATAGAAGCCCCGTTTGCGATGGGATGCCAGCGTCGATCCGCCCCACAGGCTGGCGAAAGAGCTGCGGCCATCGTGGTAGAGTCGGGCCGAAGCCACCGGCTCGCCTTGGTCATAGGCAACGTAGACGGCAGTCAACTCAGGATGCATGATCATGCTATCCCGCAGATGGCCTGCCTGGCCAGCAAGGTTCTTCTGCCACACCTGTCGCTGCACCGCCATGTAGTCGTCCAGTTGGTCAGGGTCATCCAACAAGCGCACGTCGTGGGCCACGGGCGCCAGCAACTGCGGCGGCGCCTCATCCAGCACCAGGGCCATGATTGCTTCGGCATCATCGACTTCGAAGCCGCGCGCGGCCAGGCGTTCACGCAAGTCGGGCGGCGTGTCGTGGCTGTAGGCCTTCCACTCGAAGCTCACACCCAAGGAGTCGAAGAAGCGGATCTGCTCGTCGATGGCCGGCTCGACGGTGTCCTGGTCCAGGCGCGAGTAGCTGATGAAGCCGTTGCGGAAGCCGGTCTTCGGGGCCAGCGGCACATGGCGAATGACATAGCGCGTTTCCTCACGCCGCATGTCGTCGGGCTGTGCATTGATGCGTTCTTCCCGATCGTAGTACGTGAGCAGTTGGGTGCTATCCATGTCAGATTCTCCGTGCGGCGCTCACCCTAAGAGCGAACGCAGGCTGGCCAGTGCAGCCAGGCCAAAGCCCAAGATGATCAAGCCCGAGATGCGGTTGACCCAGAGCAGCCCGCGCGGGCTGACGCGGCTGCGCAACAAACTGACGACGGTGCTCAAGGCCAACCACCACAGCGCCGAGCCCAAAAACACCCCCAGCACCAAGACGGCCGCCGAAACGTAGTCGCCGCTGGCTGCGCCCACGCCCAGCCCAGCGAACACCGCCGCAAACGACAGAATAGTCATCGGGTTGGTCAGGGTCAGCGCGAAGGTGGAGCCATAGTTGCCCAGCAGCCGGTCTTTCGCAGGTTGTGCAGCCGTGGGTTGAGTAGCCGTCTGCGGCGTATCGAAACCCGTGGGTTGACTAGCCGTAGGTTGAGTAGCCGTCTGCGGCATATCGAAACCCGCCTTCGCCACATCAAAACCCGCCGGCCGCTCGGCCACCGGCGCCCGCAACGTCTTGACGCCCAGGTACAGCAGAAACAGGCCGCCCAGCAGTCTGATCCAATTCTGCTGGCTAATCAAAAGCGTGGCGATGAAGGTCAGGCCAAAGGCCGCGATGAAGCCGTAGATGCCGTCGGCCGTGGCCGCGCCCAAGCCCGAGACTAAGCCCGCCAGCCGTCCCTCGGCCAGGGTGCGGCGGATGACCAGCACACCGATCGGCCCGACGGGCGCAGCGATGGCGAAGCCCAGCGCCAGGCCGCGCCCAAAAACACTCAGGTCCACGCGAACGTCCCCGGCGCTGGAGGCATCACCAAGCGATGGAAAAGGTCGCTTAACGCAGCCTCGGGGTCAGAACAGAGGCCGCAGTGAACGGGGGAAACCTGCAACACGGTGCTGCGAGGGGCGGCCAGCCAGCGGAAGCGCTCGGCCTGGTGGAACTGGCCGATCGGGCCGGCCGGCGGCCCGCCCGCACAGATCAGCGGCGTCAGGTCCAACTGGGCACGGGCCGCTGCGCTGTCGAATCCAGGCGCCAACGCGGCCAGCCGGGCCTCGTCCAAATGGAGACGGCAATTCAAGAAACGCAAGCCGCGGCAGAACAGAATGATCCCCACGTTGACGAACTCCTCACGCTCGACATGGGGCGTCAAGCGCAGCACGACGTAATCAAAGGAGTGCATCGCGGGCACGGAGCGCCTCCTGCACGAAGACCTGCGACGCTTCCCAGCGCTGGTTGAGGTAGGCCGTGTAAACAGCGCGCTGCGCAGCGGCCGATGCCTCGCTGCCGCGGCCGTTGAGCCACACGTCAGGCACCAGGGCTACAGCCTGCTCGAAGGTCCACGGGCTGAGCCGGTTGCGCAGCGCCGCATCAGTCGCCTCTAACTCCCCGGCCCAGCGCAGCAACACGTGGTCCTTAACCTGGGGAAACGGGCTGCGGCTGCGCGCCGGATAGCTGCTCAGCCAGTCAGCCGCGTGGTGAAAGAACAGCGCGGCGCCGTGGTCGATCAACCACAGCCGGTCGCGCCACAACAGCATGTTGGTGTTGCGCGCCGTGCGGTCGACGTTGCTGATCAGCGCGTCGAACCAGACGATGGCCGAGGCCAGCCGGCTGTCCGGCGCCGGCTCCAGCAGCGGGCTGAAGGCAAAGGCCATGGGCAAAAAGGCCATGCCCAGATTCAGGCCGGCGCTGGCCTGCAGCAGCGCCAGGATCTCCGGGTCGCCCTCGGTGCGGCCAAACGTGGGGGCCAGATCGAGCAAAACCAGCGACGGCACAGCCAGTCCCAAAGAGCGAGCGATCTCACCCGCGATCAACTCCGCCACCAGCGCGCGGGCTCCCTGGCCAGCCCCGGTAAACTTCATGACGTAGAGCTGGCCGTCGCTGGCCTGGACGACGGCCGGCAACGAGCCGCCCTCGCGCAGCGGCGTGATATAGCGGGTGACAGCCAGCGTAGGGATCATACGGCAGACTCGCCGCTCTCCTGCGGCTCCACCTCAACGCTCACGGCCTCGCCCATCAGCTCGGCCAGGTTGACCTCCAGCTCCGGGAACAACTGCGGCCGGAAAACCTCGCCCGCGGCCACGCGCGCCACCGCCAGGTAGCCTTCTGGCATCAGGCGATACTCTTCGATGGCCAGCGACTGGCTATCGATCAGCCAGTACCAGGGCACGCCAGCCTCCCGATAGGCATTGAACTTGGCGACGCGGTCGCGGCTGGCGCTGGCCGGCGAGACGATCTCCACCACCAGGTCAGGCGCGCCGATGACCCGGCCGCGGTCGGGCGAGTAACGCCCTGAGTGATCGCGCGACAAAAACACCAGGTCGGGCACGTAGACTCGGCGGCGGGACAGTTGGACGTCGATTTCGGGCCAGGCGGCGCCAAGTGCTGCTCCGCTAACGTGACCGTCGAGCACGGCGCCAAGCCGCATAATGATCTTCTGGTGGCGTGGATGTGGTCGGGGCATGTCGATCAACCTCCCTCCCTCGAACTCGTAGTCGGGTGGACCTTCGGGCAGCGCGTCGAAGTCGGCCAGCGTCAGCAGCGGCTTGCCGGGCGGCTTGATCTCGATCATGGGTTTCAGAGCTACGGCCATCGCGTAACCTCCCGTGTGAACTGCGGACAAAACTTGTGAGTCATGCTGTTTCGTGTGTAGCGAATTATACTCCACAGGCGACACATCGTCAATGAGCGCCAGCGGCTCAGTCACAAGCCCGGCCCCAGCGAGGGGCGGGTTCGGCGTCTGCGCACAAACCGGTTCGGCCGCCTATGATCTGAATGGATTATACCCACAGTGGCAAGGCTGCGCGAAATATGAGAATCGGCCAAACTGCGCTATAATGCAGCTTGCCTGAATTCCCTCAGTCCCAGGCGCCGGCACCCCCACTCTGGGCTGCGTCCGCAGCAAACAGGCCAAAGCGGGGCGTCTGAACGATGACCTGTGACCCTTCCCGCGGAGTTATTACCCCAAGATGACCGATCCCGAAATGCTGGAGTTAGCAGACGAAAGTAGCGAGGCGCCCGGCAGCAACGCCGGCATGGTACACTCGATTAACATCGAACAGGAGATGCGCGAGGCATACCTGGATTACGCCATGAGCGTCATCGTCTCGCGTGCGCTGCCCGATGCGCGCGACGGCCTGAAGCCGGTGCAGCGCCGCATCCTCTATGCCATGCATGACATGGGCTTGCGGCCAGGCACGCCCTACCGCAAGTCGGCCCGCATCGTGGGCGAGGTGCTGGGCAAGTACCATCCCCACGGCGACAGCGCGGTCTACGACGCGATGGCGCGCATGGCGCAGGACTTCAGCCTGCGCTATCCACTGGTGGACGGCCAGGGCAACTTCGGCTCGGTGGACGGCGACAGCCCGGCAGCCATGCGCTACACCGAGGCTAAGCTGGCCCGCATCGCCGAAACGCTCTTGCAGGACATCGACAAGGACACCGTTACCTGGTCCGACAACTTCGATGGCAGCCTGCAGGAGCCGACGGTGCTGCCGGCCATCCTGCCCAACCTGCTGGTAAACGGCGCCGCAGGCATCGCCGTGGGCATGGCCACCAATATTCCACCCCACAACCTGGGCGAGGTAGCCGACGCGATCGTTTATACCATCGACAATTGGGAGCGGCTGGAGGCGGTCGATGTCGATGAGCTGATGCAGTTCGTGCCGGGGCCGGATTTCCCCACCGGCGGCGTGATCATGGGGCTGGACGGCATCCGTTCGGCCTACGCCACCGGGCGCGGCCACATCCAGATGCGGGCCGTAGCCAGCATCGAGGAGGCGCGCAACCGCTTCCAGATCATCGTCAGCGAGATCCCCTATCAGCTCAATAAGACGACCCTGATCGAGCGCATCGCCGAGCTGGCGCGCGAGGGCAAGCTGGACGAAATCAGCGACCTGCGCGACGAATCGGACCGCAAAGGTATGCGCATCGTGATCGAGTTAAAACGCGGCACGACGCCCAAGAAGACCCTCAACCGGCTCTTCAAGTACACCCCGCTACAGTCCACGTTCGCCATCAACCTGCTGGCGCTGATCAACGGCGAGCCGCGGCTGCTGTCGCTCAAGCGCGCGCTGGTGATCTACATCGAGCACCGCCAGGAAGTGATCACGCTGCGCAGCCAATTCGAGCTGCGCAAGGCACGCGAACGGGCCCACATCCTGGAGGGGCTGCGTATCGCCCTGCAGTTCCTGGACGAGGTGATTGCGACCATTCGCAGCTCGGACAGCGCCGAGGCCGCGCGCGATGCCTTGATGAGCCGCTTCGGGCTGAGCGAGCGCCAGGCCCAGGCCATCCTGGACCTGCAACTGCGCCGCCTGGCCGCCCTGGAGCAGGCCAAGATCGAGGAAGAGTATGCCCAGGTCATGGCCCAGATCAACTGGCTGGAGGACCTGCTGGCCAATCCAGAGAAAGTCCTGGGCTTGATCAAAGAAGACATGCTGGCGCTGCGCGAGAAATTCGCCGACGCGCGCCGCACCCACATCTCGCTGGAAGGCGTGACTGAGCTGCGCGAGGAGGATCTGACCCCCAACACGCCGGTGCTGATCACCATCACGCAGAACAGTTATGTCAAGCGCACTGACGCCAAACACTTTCGCGCCCAGGGCCGCGGCGGCCGCGGCGTGTTGGGCATGACCACGCGCGACGAGGACGAGATCGCCCACCTGCACTTCGCCCATGCCCACGACCACGCGCTCTTCTTCACCAACCAGGGACGGGTGTACTCCGACCGGGTCTGGAACCTGCCCGAAGCCCTGCGCACGGGCAAGGGTATGCCGCTGGTCAACGTACTCAACCTGGGGCCGCGCGAGACCGTGACGGCCCTGGTGCTGGTGGAGAACTTCGCCGCCGCGCGCTACATCAGTTTGCTGACCATCCAGGGACGCATCAAACGGCTGGAGTTGAGCGAGTTTGCCAGCGTGCGCCCGTCGGGCATCATCGCCATGAACCTGGACCCCGGCGACGAGCTGAGCTGGGCGCGGGTGACCAATGGCGACGAGGAGATGGTGATCGTGACCGCGGACGGATTTGCCCTGCGCTTCCACGAAAACGAGGTACGGCCGATGGGCCGTACGGCGGCCGGCGTCTGGGCGATTCGGCTGCGCGAGGGCGACCGGGTGACCGGCTTCGACGTGGTAGACCCCGAACACGACCTGCTGGTGGTGACGGCCAAGGGCTGGGGCAAGCGCACCCCGCTGACGCAGTATCCCGCCCGCAGCCGCTACACCCAGGGCGTACAGACCGTAGACATCCACCGCCTGGACGAAACTGGCCCGCTGATCACCGGCCGGGTTGTCCACCCTGAGGATCAGATATCGTTGATCACCAGCGGAGGCATCATTATTCGCATGCGCGTCTCCGACATCAGCCAGATGAGCCGATCGACGCGCGGCGTCAAGATGGTCAACCTGGGCGACGGCGACAGCGTATCAGCCTGCGCAAGGATCCGGTTCACTGAAGCAAGTAAGGCAGAGACCGAGGAGAATGGATGAGTTTTCACGACAGTGCCAGAAGTGTGGCGCGCACGAAGGATAAGAACTCCCTGAGCGCCTTTTCAGGAACCTCACTGATATGGCTCTCCCTCACGTTATCTTCGCTGCCGTCATGAAAGTGCTTGGGATAAGTGCGCACAAAGCGCCACTTGTCATGCGGCGCATTGTCGTGGCGATATAGGTCGCCTGCTGATGTGAGGCGACGTTCCCAGTGATAGGAGTATTTGCCGCTTGCAGAGAGGAATACGTCGATCAGTGAACCATCGACTACATCCAGTCGAAGCTTGAGAGGATCGCCCGTTGGTAACGTCATTACTCTTGCGTAATCGACGACATCGGCAAACTCAGCGAGCGCGATCGCTTGCAGGTTTTCGTAAAGACGCAAGATGGGCATCCAATTCCTCCAGGCTAGCGGTCAGGTTCTCAGCGACGATCAGATCCTCCCAGGCTGGATGCTCAACGACGGAGCCTTCCGCAATCATAGACTGCAAGTTCGCGACCGACTGTGCTCCGTAGCGAGCAAGGATTTCCAGGCGGGCCTGCAAAAGCTGCCGTTTCCTTTCACGCAGAAAACTTGCCAGCGCCTGGCGATACAACTCACTTTCACTCAAATTGAAGGACGCCGCGATAGCAGGAAACGAAGCAACTGTCACTAGCTCACCTCTTGATACCAAGAATTAGTCATGGCCTATTCTAGCACAGTCAGAGCTAAGTAGCAACCAGCGATTCCGTCTACAATCAACGATTATGTCTTTCAGATCACACCTCAAACCCGGCTCCGGCCCCAACACCGAATACATGCCAGCCCCCGATTCCGCCCGGTTGGCGGAAAGCCTCGTTGCCTTTGCCAACGCCGACGGCGGCACGATCTTGTTGGGCATCGACGAGACGGGCGCACCGGCTGAGGGGCTGTTCGGCGAGGAAATGGAGGAGGCGTTGCGGGCCGCGCTGCTGGAGTGCCGCCCGCCCATCCGCACCGAGTGGG
Source organism: Anaerolineae bacterium (assembly GCA_049294015.1). Lineage (GTDB taxonomy): Bacteria > Chloroflexota > Anaerolineae > JAAEKA01 > JAAEKA01 > JAAEKA01. Next base: position 9,505 of record JBAQCH010000047.1, on the reverse strand, counting down.
AGCAGGTGGAAACCGCCGGCGGAGTCGCGGCTGCCATCCACGTGCCCCGCTCCAGCGAGCTGCACGCGCTGGCCGATGGCCGGGTGCTGATTCGCAGCGGCAGCGAGAACCGGCCGCTGGGCGGCGAACAGGTCCGCCAACTGGCCTCGGGCAAGTCCTCGGGCGACTTCGAGATGCAGGAGGTTGCCGGGGCGGAGCCGAACGATCTGGACCCGGACATGATTCGCGACTACATCGCCCAGCGCGAGGAGAAGCAGGGCCGCCAGATCAAGCTGCCGCAGGATCGCCTGCTGCGCCAGATCGGGGCGCTAACGGGCGAGGGCAAGCCTACGGTGGCCGGTATGCTGCTGTTTGGCCTGGAGCCGCAGTTCTTCCTGCCCCAGGCTGGGTTGACCTTCGTGCGTTTCAGCGGCTCTGAGCTGCGCGGGCCTGGCGGGCTGCCCGGCTATACCCGTCGCGATGAGATCACCGGCCCGCTGGCCCAGGTGATCGAGCAGACCTGGAAGATTCTGCTGCACGAGATGCGGGTGGAAGCGGTGGTAACGGGGCTGCGGCGCGAGGAGCGCGCGGAGTATCCTCAGATCGCGGTGCGCGAGGCGCTTGTCAACGCGGTCTGCCACCGCGACTACCGGCTGAGCGGCCGGCGCATCGAGATCCGCATGTTCGACGACCGGCTGGAGGTGCATAGCCCCGGCGGCCTGCCAGGCTACATCACCATCGACAACATCGTCGAGGAACACTTCAGCCGTAATCCGCGCCTGGTCAACGGACTCTATCACTGGAACTACATCGAGGAGCTGGGGCTGGGCATCGACAAGATGATCGAGGCCATGGTGAAGGCGGGCCATCCACAGCCCAGCTTCAGCGCCACGCCGCACAGCTTCACCGTCCTGCTCAAGAACGTGCGTGAGCGCGATCCGCTGCCCGGCATGCCCGGCTGGCAGAGCAGCATGAACGAACGGCAACTGCGCGCGATCCAGTACATCAAAGAACATGGACGCATCACTAGCCGCGACTACCAGGAATTGTGCCCCGATGTCACGGCTGAGACCCTGCGGCTGGATATGGTCGACCTGTCCGATCGCGGCATCGTCATCAAGGTCGGCCTGAAACGCGGCACCTATTACATCTTGAAGTAGACCAGCGGCGACCAGGGGATTGCGCTTTGTCCGCTGGCACGTCCCTAACCCCTGGCCAGCCCCGGCTCTTTGGAGCCAACCGCACAGCAATGATCAAAACAGCTCGCGGGCTGCGGCCGGCGTTGATTATGCTGCTAGCAACGGCCGTGTTGGCAGCTTTCCCTGGACCGCTTCAAGCCCAAGACCAGACAGGGTTCTTGCAGTGGGGCGAATGGACGGTCGTCAGGAACCGCGCCGGTCCACCCCGTTTGATCTCTACAGCCACCACAGGACCCTCCGAGCGCATGCTGGCCGATGCTGAGCTCGTTAAAGAAGATGTCGAGACCTGGGGGTTCACCTATAACCTCTGGCAGTGGGGTATCAGCTCCCTCAGCGGCCTGGGACCGGTATCGCCGATCCAGGGCCGCCGAGAGGTGCTCCTGCATGCGCAGGAGATCAAACGCTGGGCGCCTGATGACCTTCAGCTGCTGGTAGCCGCATCCATCGCGCACCAGGGCAGCGACTTCAAGGATCGCCCCTTCGGCACAGACGTGCTGGAAGAGGTCTGGCGCGAGCTGGTGGACGACAACATCAGCGTTGGCATCGCCCAGTTGCGCAAAGGAGAAGTCCTCCTGTGGGCGCCCTACCTGCAAGGGATTGATCTGCTGGCCCCTGATGCCGCGATTCGCATCATGACAGCCAAACTTAGCCAGACCAACAGCTACATCCTCCTGAAGCATCCCGAAGTCGCTGCCAGCGACCGCTTCATGCTGCTGGCCTTGGCGCAGAACGCCGCGTCAAGCAGCACGATCCGCCGCACCGTCGATACCTTCTTTAACGTCGCCGACTGCGACTGGGTCAGGATGCTGGCCAGCGAACAAGCTACCGAAATGGATTGGCAAGAGCAGCTACGTTTGGTGCTGCTGCACGCCGTCTGGTTGGTGGAGCAGGGCTGGCCGCTGCCGGAGGGGCTCGACCTGGATTATTGGTCGCGCAACGTGTTTGCTGAGCCCTAGCAGGCCCCTCCGCGGCCGCGCGCGCCGGCGCGCCAGGTTTTGACCATCGGCATAAACTGTGTTATATTCGCCCGCATGCACAAGAGAATACTCGACCTCAATCGACTGCTTCCCTTCGTGCTGCTCACCACCCTTCTATTTCCCACCATTGCCCACGGCGCCGGCCCTGCCGGCTCCAACGGTAAAGAGCAGCCGCCAGCCTTCGACAGGCTGGATGATCCCCCAACCTCTAGCGCTATCCTCGGCTTCGGCTACCTGTACACGGTGCAGCCGGGCGACGACGTCTGGCTTCTGGCCGTGTCGCACGGTTTAAGCATGGAGGTGATCGTAGAGGCCAACAAGCTGGAGGCGCCCTACTGGCTCTACCCTGGCGATAAACTGTGGATACCCGCAGCGCCGGCTGAGATCAAGCGTGCGCCTACCCCCACACCCACGCCGATAGCCACGCCGACACCTACAGTCGCGCCAACACCCCTTCCGGCAGCCACGCCCGCGCCCGCCGTCGAAACGCCTGTTGAGCCAGCTGCGGCAGCGCCGCAGGAGGAAGCTGCAGCGCTGCCCGAAGCCAATGGCGTCATCACAGTCTCTGACTCGGTCGTGACGGCTGAAGTGGTAGCTGCTGACGCCGCGCCGGCGGTTGCGCTAGCGCCGCCCTCAGGTATCTCCGAAGGCGCTCAGTTGATCTTCAACCAGATGAACGAAAAGCGCACGGCCAGCGGCCTGGCGGCTTTGACCTGGTCCGATCAACTGGCAGCCGCAGCTCAGGCTCACGCCAATGACTGCGCCCAGCGCGGCTGGGGCAGCCATGTGGGCACCGACGGCGCCCGCCTGCGCACCCGGCTGGCGCGGGTCGGCTACTATCCGTCTTGGACCAGCGAAAACTGGGCCAACGCCATCAACGCCCAGAGCGCCTTTAACATGTGGTACTGGGAAGGCCCAGGCGGCGCCCACTACGAGAACATCATGGGCCGCAACTACACCGAAGCAGGCGTTGGCGTGGCGCTGAGCCGCTGGGGCTACTACTACATCGTGGACTTTGGCCAGCCCTAGGATAACCTGCCGCTCTGGCCGGTCCCCGACCAAGCCAACTGTAGGACAACCTGCCGCTCTGGCCGGTCTCCGACCGAGCCAGCTCTGGCGCACTATAACTGAAAGGAGAAAAGGCTGAAGGTGTTGCCCACCTTCAGCCTTTTTAGTATTGCTCCGGCCAGGACGGATATTTGATTCGGCTTATGGCCACAAATGCGGCGCGACCTGGCTCAGGCGTTCAAGCAACGGGTGCAGATCGGCGTCAGCCAGAACCATCTGCGCCGCGCTGGCCACATCAGGATGGTCCGGCTGCACGGCGACGGCCACGGCGGCCAGGCTGAACAAGCCCAGGTCGCTGCGGGTGTCGCCGGCAGCCAACGTCTCGTCAGCCGTCACCCCCAGTTCCGCTTGCAGGCGGGCCAACACAGCCTGCTTGCCGCCATAGGGCACATGCGCCGTAACATGGCCGTTGACCACAGCCGCGTCGCCCTCGCCGTCGAACCCAATCTCGTTGCCCAGCACCGGCCCGATCCCCAACTCCTCGGCCACCATCTGTGCGTGCAGCAACAGCCCACTGCTAATGATGGCTACGGTGACACCACGCGCCTTGAGACCAGTGACGGTTTCCCTGGCCCCAGGCAGGTACGGATTCTGGCGCAGGTGCTGCACCAACAGCGCGCGCGGCTGGCCGGTCCACAGCCCTGTGTCTAGCCGCAGCCACTCCTCGTAGGCGATTTCGCCCGCGATGCCCTTGGCCGTAAAGGCGTCAGCCGCCTCCAGTGTGCCCAGCCGCCGGTGCAGGTAGACGTAGGGGTCGCGCTCGCGCTTCAGGGTGCCGTCCAGGTCGAAAACTGCCAGTTTGAGCATGATTCGAGTATTGCGTGATGCGTGAGACGTGACGCATAAGCCGCTGCGTCAATCTTGAGTCGAGGAGTTCGCACGCCCACGTGCGAACCCAGCGTATCGGGACGCCTAGTCCTCAAATGAGCATTGACAGAGCGCTAGGAGGGATGCTCAGCCACGTCAGGTGACGTGACTGGCGCTACGACCGGATCAGCCTGGCGGCGGGCTTTTTTGCGGCCAATCACCCACTCAACCAACAGCAGGAGCAGGAAAATCAGCAGCGCGAGCAGACCGGTCGGAATGGTGACCAGCATGAACCAGCCCATCACGCCCATGCTGTACAGCGTGTTGCCCATCTCGCGTCCGTTGACGATGCAGGAATTGATCACCGCCTCGTTCAGTTCACAGCCGTTGGCCGAGGCGATGGCGCCTGCGGTGGCCACCAGGAGCACCGGCCAGATGGTCCAGAGCAGGATCGGGATCAAGATCAGCAGGTTGCGCAGCAGTTTCTTCACGACGCCCCTATCCCGCCAGCATGACGCGGCCCCACAGCGGGGGAATCTCGGCGGCCAGCGCTCCGTCCTGCACCAGCAGCTCTTCGCCGCCATTGATCAAGTCCAGGTAGCGGTCAGCCGGGCCGGCCGGCAGGACGACGGGCTGCGCCTGCTCGCTGCGATTGATCACCACCAGCACGGTCTGACCTTCGTGACTGCGCTGAAATGCGTAGACTTCGCGGTCGTTATCGGCCAACAGGGCAGTAAAATCGCCGCGGCGCAGGGCCGACGTGTTGTTGCGCAGGTGGATCAGCCCGCGGTAGAGGTCGAACAAGGTCTGGTCGAAGGCTACTGCGTCAGGCGTATCGGCCACCATGCCGTCGGGACGCGCAGCCTCCGGCGCATAGCTCAGGTCAGGCCAGACCATCGGCTTGCGGCAGCAGGGATCGTTGGCGCCCCACATGCCGGCCTCGTCGCCGTAGTAGACCATCGGCGCGCCGATGTAGGTCATTTGGAAGAGCACAGCCAGCTTGTGCAGTCGGCGCTCCTCGGCCGTGGGCTTGCGCGTGTCGTAGGAGGGGTTCTTCTCGACCGACGACCACTGGCAGTAGGCATCCCACTGGCGAATATTGGCGCCGGCGCGGTTGACGATGTGCGAGCCGATGCGGTTGCTGTCGTGGCTGTCCAACAGGTTCTGCTGCACCTCGGCCACACAAGCCGGATAAGCCGCGCGCAGCTCGGCCAGCTTGCGGTCGAACGTGCTGGTGTCGCTGCGGTGCTGCTCGTGGACGAAATACTCGCAGCAGGCGTACAGGAAGGGATAGTTCATGGCCGCGTCGAAGGTGTCGCCCTGCAAGTAGCTGGCCAGCACCTCGTCTGTGCCGAACAACTCGCCGACGATGTAGGCCTCCGGGTTGATGGCGCGCACATGCTGCCGCCAGGCCCGCCAGAAGGCATGGCTGACGCAGAAGGCCACGTCCAGCCGCCAGCCGTCGATGCCGTCGCTGGGGTCGCCGTCGCCGTCAGGGTCCATCCAGCGCTGCGTGGCGGCGAAGATGTAGGCGCGCGGGCCGGCCACGATGCCGTTCTCGTCCTCGCGCAGCTCTGGCAGCTCCGGCACGCCGGCCCAGCCCTCATAGCTGAAGCGCTGGCCGCTGGTCGGATCGTCCCAGGCGTGAACTACGAACCAGTCCTTGTAGGGCGACTCCTGCTGGCGGCGCTGCACGTCCACAAAGGGCCAACTGCTGACGCCCATGTGGTTGAAGACGCCGTCGATGATGATCCTCATGCCGTGGCGATGCACCTCGGCGATCAGGCTGACCAGCAGCCGGTCGGCCGCGGTCCAGACCCACGTGGCCGGATCGGCCGGGTTCTCGCTGGCCATCAGGGCGCGGTCGCCGTCGGGATCGGGGCCGAACGTCGGGTCGACGTGGTGATAAGCTGCGCCATCGTACTTGTGCGACGACGGCGCGATGAACACCGGGTTCAGGTACAGCGCGCCCACGCCCAGCTCCTGCAAGTAGTCCAGCCGGTCGATGATGCCCTGCAAGTCGCCGCCGTAGCGCCGCCGCTGCAAGTTGTGCCAGATGCTCTTGCCGTTGGCCCGCTCGTAGGGCTGCAGCTCGTACCAGTCGGACGTCCACGGGTGGATCTGCCAGGGCGGGTTGGTGTCGTGCGGCCACGAGCCGGACTGGTCCTCCAGGCGCGGATCGTTGCCTGGATCGCCGTTCCAGAAGCGCTCGGGGAAGATCTGGTACCAGACGATGCCTTTGGCCCAATCGGGCACGAAATCGGGGGGGTTCATGGATGATCCTCATGGGTGGCGCCAGGGATTGGAAATCCCCGACTGACCAAACGAAGCGCCCATAGGCGCTGGGAAACCTTCCGCAGCCGCTGCGTGAGTTCCATTCACCGTGCTGGCTTGGCCGGTGGGCTGGCTGGCGCTGGCAGGCGGCAGGCTGTGGACACGTGGTAGCGGTTGTCACGAAACGCGCCATAGCCCCAGTCCCATAGCCGGCGCAGCCCCGGAGTCACCGAGAACAGGTAGAGCGGGTAGGCCCACCAGATGTGCTGTACGGCATAGCGATAGACCTCGGCGCCGGCCAGGTGTTGGCCATCGGCGAACAACAGGCGAATGTCGCTGACCAGTTCTTCTGGCGGCAACGCCAGGCGCTCGGCGACCCACGGCGCTTGCAGCGGCGAGATGGCCAGGCCGATCCTGCGCAGAGTCGGCCCCCAGAAGGGGATCCACTCGCGACAAAAGCCGCAGGCGTCGTCGTACAATACCCAGCCGATTGTCTGCTTTGTCTTCATGGGCCATCCTGAAGCAAGTTTTCGGGTAGCTCTTGGCAGTCCAGGGCAAGTATACCTTATCCCGACAACACCCGCCAACTAGGGTCCGCCGTAGGTCTTCTGGAAGCGCCGGGCGGCCTCTTGCGTGCCGATCAGCAGCATCTCAGCGCGGGCCGGCAGGGGCACATGGGGATCGGGGTTGACCTGCGCCTCCCCGTTGCCGCGCAGGCCGATGACGGTGCAGCCGGTCTGGCGGCGCACAGCGGCCTGGGCGATGCTCTTGCCGGCCAGCGCAGCCGGCACCGGCAGGCGAAAGAGGTCCAGTCCCTCGGCCGCCATCAGGATGTCGCTGCGGCCGATCAGATTGACGATAGCGGTCGCTCCCAGCGAGGCGTAGGACATGACGAAGTTGGCGCCGGCGCGGTGCAGGGTGGCCACGTTGCGCTCGCGCACGGCGCGGCTGATGATCTGCACCTCCGGCCGCAGCCGCCGGCAGTAGATGGTCAGGTAGATGTTGGTGTCGTCGTCGTGGGTGGTGATGACCACGCCGGAGGTCTCCATGATGCCGGCCTTTTTCAGCACTTCCAGATCGGCGGCGTCGCCGAGGATGTCGTTGGCCGGGTCGGTCAGGTTCTCCGGCGTGCGCTCGATGACGCGATAGGCCATGCCCCGTTCAGCCAGCGAGCGGGCGGTCGCCCGGCCGACCCGACCGCCGCCGATGATCAACACCGGGCCGTTGGTGGTCTGCGGCTGCTGGAAGAGCTCGTTATAGCGCTGAAACTGCGCCGCAGTGCCAGCCATCACCAGCACGGTGCCGTCATGGATCAACGACTCCGGCTGCGAGACCTGGAACTGCCCCCGCTCCCACGTGCCTAAGACGTTGACGCCGGCCCGCTCACGCAGCCGCGCCTCAACCACGGTCTGGCCCACCAGCGACGTGCCGGTCACCAGCGCCTCGGCCACCAGAAGCTGATCGATCTGGCCGATGACGTGGGCCAGCGTCTCGCCGCCCAGGGTGCGCCGTGCCAGCGACTGGCCCAGCATCTCGGCGATCTGCAAGACGTGGGTGCAGCCGGCCAACTGCAAGATGTCGACCGAGGCCGGCGCGTTGGCCGTGGCAATGATGGGCACAGTCTCTGCCACCTCACGCACGGTGGCGGCCACGTTGGTGTTGACCCGGTCGTCGGCCGTGGTGGCGACCAGCAGCGCGTTTTCGGCTCGTAGCCGCCGGTAAGTCTCCGGGCTGTCCAGGTCGCCGATCACCACGCGGTAGCCCTGGTCGTACAGCTCGGCCGCCTGGGCGACATCGGAGACGAGCAGCGCGTAGGGATGCTCGAACTGCTGCAAGCGGCGAATCAAAGCGCGCACCACCGCGTCGAAATGGGTCAGGATGACATGACCGCGCGTGTCCTTGGGCAGTTCGGTGGGGGTGCGCGCCTCAGCCTGCGCCTTGAGCCAGGGCGCGTAGAAGAACTCGATGAAAGTGAAGGGGAAGAGGATCAGCAAGAAGAGCACGCCGCTGATCATCACGACGATGGAGAACATCTTACCCAGGTCGCTCTGAAAGGTGATGTCGCCCAAGCCCAAGGTGGACATCACCGTCATCGTCCAGTAGAAGCCGGTGACCCAGGAGTAGTTGCGTCCCTCCCACTGCATGATGACGTGGAACAGAACGCTGTAGATCGCGATCAACGCCGCCAGCAGCAGCAAAAAGCGCAGCAGGTTGGCGATGTTCATGCGGCTGGGCCGCTGACGCAGGAAGTAGATGATCTGGGTGGAAAGAGTCTTCATAGACAACGATCAATGGATGGCCTTCAAGATAGGAACCTGATCACATCCTCCGTCTCGGCGACAAAGCCCTGTCGCACCTCGTCCGCCAATTCCTCGAACGACTCCACGATCACGATGGTAGCTTTGCGGTGGCGGTCGAGCTTCCACGTGCCTGCGCCGCGACCGTCCACCAGCAGCACCGGATGCAACACGCCGCCGCCGGTATAGACCCTGCGCGCGTCTTCGCTGACGAGGATCAGATCCCGGTTGCGATAGCCCAGCAGGTAGTTCTCGAAACCGGGCACAAGGCGGACTGCGGGCGGCTGTGGGGCAAGATCGAGCCACTCAGCCTGCGCTTTCAGCAGCCACATCGTCGACTCGCCGACCCGTACCTCGATCAACTGGCTGGTAACATCCTGCCAGCCAGCACGCGCGTCGGTCAACGACAGGCCGGCCCAGGTCGCCAGGTCTTCGGGCGTCGCCGGCGCGAAGGCGGCCAGGTAGCGCTGCGCCAACCGGGCCAGGGCCTCGTCGCGCGGCAGGGCTGGGCCGGGATCGATCCAGTCCGCGATCAGCACATACGTAGGCTGCCGGCCGCGCAGCGGGCCATGGCAGACTAGCCCCTGCAGCGCGGCCAGCCCAAGCAGGTGGGGCCGGGCCTGGCCGGCCAGCGTCACGCCGCGGCCAGCCAACTGCTGGACGATCTCGTCGCGTGTCAGCGGGCCATGCTCGGCCAGGGCAGCCCGTAGCGCCGCCACCGCCTGGTCGCCCGTCGCCTCGTCCAGGCCCAACTGCGCCCGCCGGCCGCGGCTCGCACGGATGAAGACCGGCCCCAGCAGGGCGAGCAGCCAGCCCAGGTCAGACGCCGGGACGTAGTGCAGCGTACCGCGCATGGCCCACGTGCGCACAATGGACCTGTCCGCGACACGCGCCCGCTCTACAT
>JBAQCH010000046.1:0-6839 GCA_049294015.1 Anaerolineae bacterium | reverse complement strand
GCGCAGCGGCGCGACCCTCGACCTGCTGCTGCCCTTTGCCGATCTGGGCATCGCCAACCCGGCCGCGGCCAGCCTCAAGCTGCTGGGCGTGGTCTCCCTGCCGGGCGCGCTGGACGTGTGGGCCACTGCCCCCGACCAGAACCTGGGGCGGCCCTGGCAGCAGTACGTGCAGTTCAACTCGCTGGGCGCGGGCGTCACCCCCGGCGCGCTGTGGGCCGATACCCTGCTGGAGGTGACGGTGACGTCCAACCCGCCGCCCGCCCAGTTGGTGGGCAGCGGCGACCCGGTCAACGTCACCGTGGAGGTCAGGAATACCGGCAGCGCCACCTTGCCCCAGTTGACGGCGCATGGCGTGGCCAGCGGCGGCTTTGCCCTGACCAGCACGCCTCAGGTGGTGAGCAGCATCGCGCCCTCCGGCACGGCCTCGCTCTCCCTGAGCGGCGTCGTCGCGGCCGACGGCGCGCTGACTATCACGCTGGCCGACAGCTACCACCGCACCTATCAACTGACGACGCTGGCCTACACCGTGGACACCAACGCGCCCGTCAGTGTCAGCCTGGCCATCAGCTACCTGGTGCCGTACACCAACACCGTGATCGGCTTCGCCCAGGACGACTCGCCGCTGGGCCAGTTCGAGCTGCAAATCAACAGCAGCAGGCAGATGCAGACCATCCCCTGCGACGTGGCCGGCGCCGCGACGGGCGGCGTGATCTGCCGCTGGAACGCCGGCAACCTGGCCAACGGCGCGAGTTACACCCTAAGTGCGCGGGCCGTCGACGTGCATGGCAACGCCAGCGGCTGGAGCGCGCCCGTGCCGGTGGTGGTGGACGCCACGCCGCCGGTGCTGACCCTCTCGACGGCGGCGTTGGCGGCCCTGAGCGACGGCTGGCTGAATGCCCAGGAACTGGCGCTCAGCGGCGCCCTGACCGACGATCGGGCTGTCGATCAAGCCTGGCTGTGCAGCGATTACCCCGGCATACCTTGCGCCGCCAGCAAGGTGTTGCCTGACGGCAGTTGGACGCTGCAGGCGCCCAGCCTGGGCGACGCCATCACGACCACCATCCTGGCTTTCACCGGCTATGATCTGGCCGGCAACGCGAGCCAGCCGGTCACAGCTACGGTGGTAGTGGATACGGTGGCGCCGCAGTTGGGACCGACGACCCTCAGTCAGGGGTTGTCCAGTTCCAGCAACGTCCAGACGTTGGGCTTCGGCGCGGCGACTGATGGCGGTGGGGTGGCCGCGGTGCAGGTCTACGTGGTGAAGCCAGACGGCAGCAGCGCCAGCGCGCCGGCGACACTGAGTCGCGCGGCTGGCCCAGCCGCGTTGAGCAGCACGGGCTGGAGCGCGCAGTTTGTCTTCGACCAGGTCGGAGTCTACCAGGTGTTGGTCGTGGCGACAGATAGCGCCGGCAACCAGGGTGCGCAGTCGGCTGGCTCACTGTCGGTTGCCAGCCCGCTGGGTGTGACGCTGGCGGACTTCAGCGCCATGCTGCAAGGCGACCGCGTGCTGCTGTCCTGGGAGACCGTCAGCGAGCTGAACAATCTGGGCTTCAATCTCTACCGCGGCACGACTGCGGCCGGGCCGGATCGGCAGTTGAACGCAACGCTGATCCCGTCGCAGGCGCCGGGCAGCGTGCAGGGCTTCGTCTACACCTGGGAAGACAGCGCCGATCTGATGTACGGCGCCACCTATTACTACTGGGTTGGCAGTCTAGATGTCAGCGGAGCGGTGACGCAGCACGGCCCGGTGAGCGTTGCCTACCTGATCCCCACGGCTGTCACGTTAAGCGACATGGCGGCTAGCGGCGCGGAGGCCAACACCGCAGCGCCCGTGGCCGGCGCGCTGCTGGCGCTGCTGTTGGTGCTAGTCTGCGTGCCGGTTCTGCGGCGGCGTCTGGAGCACGAGCGCACGAAATAGCGCGAAAACGTGAAGCCACGCAGCGGCTATCGGTCCACAGGGCCGGAGCGCTCTTGAAATGAAGAAGTCCAGCATCATGCGATGCTGGACTTCTTGCTTTGCGAGAGTGCCCCCAAGGGGATTCGAACCCCTGTCGCAGGCTTGAAAGGCCTGTGTCCTAGTCCACTAGACGATGGGGGCGGACAGCAGCCATTCTAGCATCGATGCCCCTGCGCGTCAAGAATCTGCGGCCTGCTGGCTGGCGCGCAGGGGCCAGGGCCGCAGCGCCAGCAGGTTGACCAGCGGTCCCTGGCGCTGAACGCTGCCCTGCACGGCCAGCAACGGCGTGCGCCGCCAGACGCGGCGGTAGCGGGCCACCACATCGGGCGCCACGACCACGTTGACCATGCCGAACTCGTCCTCCAGGGTGACGAACATGAAGCCCTTGGCGGTCGGCGGCGACTGGACCACTGTCACCTGGCCGGCCACCCAGACGACTGCGCCTTCATGACAGCGGACAAGATCGCGGCTGCTGAGCACGCCGGCCTGCTGCATGGCGGCCCGGTGGTGCGTCATCACGTGCGGCCCGGCCGACACACCCATCATTTGCAGCTCGCCGGCCATGGCTTCCAACGGCGCCAGCGGCGGCAATTCCAGCGGCGCCGCCTCCGGCTCTTGCCCACCCAGCAGCGTCGTCTCTTCATAGTCCAACAGCCCCAACTGCCACAACATCCCCCGTCTCCCCCCCTCTCCCTCTCTCCCTCTCTCCCTCTCCTGCAGCCCATCCAGCGCCCCCGCCACGATCAAGTTCTCTACCAGCCGCCGCGCCAACCGGGTGCGGCGGCAGAAATCCAGCAGCGAGGCGAAAGGCTGGCCAGCGCGGGCGGCTACGATGCGCTCGGCCCCGCTCTGGCCCAGCCCCTGCACCGTGGCCAGACCGATGCGCACGCCGCGGCCCTCAGGCACGTAGCCGGCTGCGCTTTCGTTGACGCTGGCTGGCAGTACGGCGATGCCGTGGCGGCGGGCGTCGTTCAGCAACACGGCCGGGCTCCAGAAGCCCATGGGCTGGTGGTTGAGCAGGGCCACGTAGAAGGGTATCGGATGGTAGCGCTTGAGCCAGGCTGACTGGTAGACGATGACGGCGAACGCGGCGGCGTGGCTCTTGGCAAAGGAATAGCTGCCGAAGGCCTCGAGCTGGCTGAAAATCTGCGCAGCCGTCGCCGGGGAAACGTCAAGCGCCGCAGCATCGGCCACGAAAGTCTGCCTTAGCCGTGCCAAGGCCTCCTGGTTGTCCTTGCGTCCCAGCGCGCGGCGCAGCAGCTCCCCCTGCCCGCCGCTCCAGCCAGCCAGCGCTTGCGCCACCTTCAGCACCTGCTCCTGGAAGACGATCACGCCCAGCGTGTCGCGCAGGGCAGGTTCCAGCGCTGGATGCAAATAGGATACCGGCTCCTGGCCCAGCCGGCGGCGCAAATAGGGATGCACCATGCCGGCCTGCACCGGCCCTGGCCTGATCAGGCTGATCTCCACCACCAGGTCGGCGAAGTTTTGCGGGCGCAGCCGCGGCAGCAACTGCGCCTGCGCCCGCGACTCCACCTGAAACACCCCCACCGTATCCCCCGCCGAGATCATCCCATACACCGCCGCATCGTCGAACCCCTCCCACCCCACCCGGCCCTGCGGCGCACCAATTTCCCAATCTACCAATCTACCAGTTCCTCCGGAATGGTTCCCAATCACCTTGTCACCTTGTCTCCTTGTCACCTTGTCTCCCTCCACCCACCCCACCGCCTCCTCCACCGCCCCCAACATGCGCAGCCCCAGTACGTCGATCTTGACCATGCCTGCGTCCTCCAGCGCCTCCTTGTCCCACTGCACCACTGTGCGGCCGGGCATGGTGGCCGGCTCCAGCGGGATGATCTCAGCCAGCGGCTGGCGGCTGAGCACGAAGCCGCCGTTGTGGATGCCCAGATGGCGCGGCAGGCGCTGGATCTCCTCGCACAGGTGGAGCAGGAGCTGCCAGGTGCGGCGGTCGACCGGGGAGAACGATGAAGGAGGAACGATGAACGATGAACTGATCTCACGCCACGCTTCCTCCAGGCTGCGGCGGTCGGCGGCGTTGGCCAGGGCGTCGACCAGGTCGGGCGGGAAGTCCAGCACCCTGGCTACGTCGCGCACCGCGCTGCGCTGGCGGTAGGTGACGAAGGTGCAGGCCATGGCGGCGTGCTTGCGGCCGTAGCGGTCGTAAATGTACTGGATCACCTCCTCGCGGCGCTCGGCCTGAAAGTCGATGTCGATGTCGGGCGTGGTGGGCCGTTCAGTCGAGAGAAAGCGCTCGAAGACCAGATCGTGGGCCAGCGGGTCAATGGGGGTAATGCCCAGCAGAAAGGCTATCAGCGAGTTAGCAGCCGAGCCGCGGCCCTGGCAGCGGATGCCCTGGCTGCGGGCAAAGCGCACGATGTCCCAGACGATCAGGAAGTAGTTGGCCAGCCCCAGTTGGCCGATCACCGCCAGCTCGTGCGTCAGCAGCCGCTGTGCCCGCTCGCCCGGCTCGGCGCCTGTGTGTTCGATCAACGCCTGGCGACATAATGTCGCAAGAAAGTCGTGCTGCGAGGCTGAGCCAGTAGGAAAGAGGGGTAGGTCCTGCACCCCGCGGCGCAGGGAGACCTGGCAGCGTTGGGCGATCTCCAAGGTTCGACGCAGGGCATCGGGCTGGTCGGCAAAAAGCTTTGCCATCTCGGCTGCGCCCTTGAGGTGCGCCTCGCTGTTGCCGCGGCGCTGCACGTAGCTGGCGTCCAGGGTGGCGTGGCTGCGGATGGCGGTCAGTACGTCGTGCAGGCGGTGGCCGGCCCGTTGCGCGTAGTGGACATTGTTGGTGACCACGACTGGCGCGCCGATACGTTGAGCCAGGCGCAGCAGGTCTTGCACTAACCGCTCGTCGCCAGGGCGCAGTTGGCGCTGCAGCTCGACAAAGAAACGATCCGGGCCGAATAGCGCTTGCAGGTCTTGAGCCGTGCGCAGCGCCTGGGACTTGTCGCCGGCCAGCAGGTGCTGGGCTACCAGACCTTGACGGCCGCCAGAGAGCGCGATCAAGCCAGCGCTGTGCTGCGTCAAATCGTCCCAGGTTGCCAGCGCCTGGCCTTTCGGGCTGCGCAGACGCGCGGTGCTGATCAATTGGCTTAGATTTGCATAGCCGATGTTGTCCTCGGCGAGGAGAGTCAGGTGGTGGAGCGTTCGCCCCTCACCCCTAGCCCCTCTCCCCGCCGGGGTGAGGGGGACGCTGACTCCCTCTCTCCCTGGGAGAGGGCCGGGGTGAGGGGAAGACTCGTGGTGCGTGACGCGCGGCCCCTCACCCCTAGCCCCTCTCCCCGCTGGGGAGAGGGGGACCGGACTCCGGCCTCCCTCTCCCCCTGGGAGAGGGCTGGGGTGAGGGAAAGACTCGCGTTGCGCGACATCGCGCCCCTCACCCCTAGCCCCTCTCCCCGCCGGGGAGAGGGGGACGCTGCCTCCCTCTCCCCCTGGGAGAGGGCTGGGGTGAGGGAGAGACTCACCCACCGTCACCTCCGCCCCCAACACCGCCTTGATCCCCGCCTCCTCGGCTGCGCGCCAGAACGCCACTGCCCCATACAGCGCATCATGGTCGGTCAACGCCAAGGCGGGCAGTTCCAGCTCAGCAGCGCGTTTGACCAGCGCTTCGGGCGAGGAGGCGCCATCCAGCAATGAGAAATAGGAGTGGCAGTGGAGTTCGGCGTACATGGGGGCCGGTATTGTCAAAAAGCTGGAATCCGGTACAATCGATACTGGTAAATCTGTGTCAGGCGCACGGCCTGTGCAACAACCACTATCACAGAAGGAAACAAACTATGACTGCCAAAGCTGATTTCACTGCCGGCGAGTGGGAGCGACTGCTCGAAGCGCCGGTTATCGCCGGCATGGTTATCTCCATGTCCAGTCCAAGCCTGATGGGCTCGATCGGCGAGTCCATGTCCATCGCCAAGACCATCGCCGCCAGCCTGCAACAGGCCGCCGGCAACGAGCTGCTGACCGCGCTGCTGGCCGACTATCAGAACAAGGAGACGGCCCAACTGGCCAAGCCGCATTTCGACACCAAGGATCCGGTGCAACTGAAGCAGGAGATGACCAGCCGGCTGCAGATCGCCGTCGACCTGGTCGGTCAGAAGGCTACGGCTGACGAGGCGCAGGGCATCCGGCAGTGGCTCTACCAGGTGGCTGTCAATACGGCCACGGCCACGAAAGAAGGCGGCTTCCTGGGCATCGGCGCAGTGCGCGTCAGTGACGCCGAGAAGGCTGCGCTGGTGGAACTGGCTGGGGTCTTTGGCGTGGAGCCCGTGCTGCCAACGGAATAAACCAGTCGCCGACTTCCCTTCTCGCCGCCCGCGCCCTGCGCGGGCGGTTTGATTTTCAGTCGTACACCCGCTCCAGCCGCCAGCCATCGGCCAGCAGGTCGTGGTACAGCACGCCCAGCAGCCCGTCACTGGTTTCGACCTGGAAGTAATGCCGCCACACCTCCTCGCGCCACCAGTCGTCGTGGATCACCCACTGCTCGACGATGGCCTGCACGCCATGCCGCCGCTGCTGCCAGCGAAAAGCGCGCGGCAATCCATCGTCAGACTCAACCTCAATGGGGACGCCTTCCGGCCAGAGCTGGGTCATGCTACCGCCCACCAATCCACCAATTTACCACCTACCAATCTACCATCACATACCTCCGCCCCGCCAGCCGATGCTCCGGCGCAACCAGGGCGCTGCGCTGGAAGCAGCCGGGGCCGTAGCGCGCGGCCAGGCGGCGCAGGTGGGCCTCGGCGGCTTGCTCCTGCGGGTCGTGCCACAGGCTGAGCTGGTGCAGCGATGGCGCGCTGAGATCGCTGAGCGTCACGGCCAGCGCCTCGATGCGGTCGCTGTAGGGCAGGGGGCGCAACAGAGT
>JBAQCH010000045.1:0-15335 GCA_049294015.1 Anaerolineae bacterium | reverse complement strand
CCGGCCGCGGCTTGACCACGGTTGCCTGGCCGAACGATCTTTCAACGAGACTGCTCATGTAATCGCTCATACCTGCGATCCTCGCTACTCACCGATCAGCTGCAGGTACCACCGGCGTCGCCACACGCTGAGCGCCAGGATGTCGGCCTCGCGCCAGCCGTAGGCAGTGGCCAGCAGGTGTACCTCGCGCAGGGTGCGTTGCACCCAATCAGAAAGCTCGCTCCACAAGAACGACAGGATATCGAACTGCGCCGACCAGGGATGGCTGCACGCCGGACAGACCAGCGCTAACTGCACATCGGCCTGCGGGTCCGCTTGTGCCAGTTGCTCGACCAGGGACGCTGCCAGGCGGTCGGGGAGGAGGCTTGGGCCCGGCGGAGCCTCGACCGCGCCGTCCGTGTCGATGGCGACGATGCACCGGTCCAGCAAGGCACGCTGCGGGTTCGCCGCGCCGGCCATCTCCGCCAGCGCGAGCAGGTCGGCGCTGGTGGGTGGCCGGCAGCGGACCGCATAGCCCTCCGCGTGGATGACTACCTCCTGGTGTTGCGGAGGCAGGGCGTCGCGCGAGACTCGGACCTCGGAGACCGAAAAGTTCAGCTCCAGCGCCTCTCCGCATTGCGGGCAGGCCACTACGCTGGCGATCTCCTCGCCGAAGAGCTGGCTGCGCAGCGTGAGCAACCAGGCGTCGCGTTGGCCGATGGTGATGCGCGCCAGCTCCTCGTCGCTAGCGTCGGGGAACAAGGAAGCCAGCAGGCGCAGCCCTCGCTCGATCGGCGTGAGCCTCAATCCGGATTCCCAGACGGTGAGCAACTGGGAAGCAGATGGCAGATACATCAAGCCGGCTCGGTAAAGGTCGGCTCAGAGGGCTCGGCGACCTCGTAGTCCCGTTCCCAGCCCTCGTTCTCCAGCTTGATGGTCTGAATCAGCACGGCGTTGGCGTTACCGTCCAGGTCAGCGTGGGCCTGGAACTCGGAGACCCAGCAACGGTAGACCTTGTAGGAGATCGCCAGTTGTCCGGCTTCATTGTAGACCTCGATGATGATGTCCTTGCGGAAGTCCTTGAGCGACACTTCCGAGCCGAGGCCGGAGCCGTAGTTCCAGACCTTGTTGGCCCACTGCTCGAACTCTTTGTCGTGGGTGACGCCGCGCTCCAGGGTGATCGCTTCGTATTCCGTGCGTCCGGGCGACTTGCGGCTGCTGCTGGGGTCGCCCCCTTCGCGATGTTTGACGACCTCGGTGGTGCGCTTCAAGGCGCCAACCTTGCTCACACCGGCCACATAGCGGGTGTCCCACTTGACGCGAAACTTGAAGTTCTTGTAAGGGTCGTAGCGCTGGGGGTTGGTATTGACAGTAAACTGAGCCATCTGATCCTCCTGGCCTTAGGCTTCGATCTGGCCGGCCATTTGCTGCAGTTTGATGACGACGAACTCCGCGGGCTTGAGCGGCGCAAAGCCCACCACGATGTTGACGATGCCCCGGTTGATGTCGGTCTGGGTAGTGGTCTCCTTGTCACATTTGACGAAGTAGGCATCGCGCGGCGAGCTTCCCTGGAAGGCGCCTTGCCGGAACAGGTTCTGCATGAACGCGCCGGCGTTGAGCCGGATCTGCGCCCAGAGCGGCTCGTCGTTGGGCTCGAAGACAACCCACTTCAGGCCGCGATACAGGCTTTCCTCGATGAACAGCGCCATGCGGCGCACGGGGATATATTTCCACTCCGAGGCCAGCCGGTCATCGCCTTGCAGGGTGCGCGCGCCCCAGACGACGCGCAGGCCAGGGGGCATGGATCGCAGACAGTTGACGCCCAGGGGATTCAGCTCGCCGTTCTCCGGATCGGTCAGGGGCACGCTCAACTGCGGCACACCCACCAGCACGGCGTCGAGGCCGGCCGGCGCTTTCCACACCCCGCGCTGCGTGTCTGTGCGTGCAAAGACGCCGGCGACCGCGCCGCAAGGGGCGAAATCCTCCTTCTGGTTGTCGCGCAGCGGGTTCGGCTGGCGCAGCCGTGGGAAGAGGAGGGCCGCGTTCTTGCTGTTGGTGCCGACGCCAGCGGCGATGCCAGCCTTTGCCAGATCCTTGCTGGTCCAGCCGCTGGGCGGATCGACGAGCAGCATCGCCCGTCGTTTCTCGCAGTATGCGCCGGCCGCGGCGACCAAGGGTGCATCGACGTCACCCGTCGCCAGGTACGGCGGCAGGCAAAGGATGTTGAACAGATCGGCGTCCTCCAGCGCATAAAGGCCCTGCTTGGCGCCCTCTTTGCCCGCGCCGATGAACTCAGCCTGGCTGAGCGCCAGACCGTCCGACGCCTTGCCGCCGTCAAGCACCTTGCTGTTGGTCGCTGGGCTATTGTCGTCCCAGACGGTTTTGCCTGCCGGCGCCAGGGGTTCATGGCGCGCCGGGCGCGTTGCGGGCGGCGCTGTTGCGGTCACGAGCCTGGATTCGTTGTTCAACACCCTGTCAGCCTGGCGGGGATGGCCGGCGGTGATCGACAGATTGCGGAACTCCTCGATGACGCCGGTGGCATCGTCGCGGATGCTGAGGTTGAACAGGCTATTGGCGGCCTCGCCAGGTTGTAGCGGTCGGGTATCGTGATCTACCCGGGCGCGCAGATAGTTGCCCCAGGCGCCCGAATAGGCTGCTTGCAGGGCAAACCCATTGGCATCCAAGTCGGCATTGGTGTTGACGGCGCCGTCAGCCCGATAGAGACGCACGACAATGGCCTGGCTTCCGCCGTTCAGATAGAAGTCGCGCACGGCAAAGCCCATGGTGCTCTCGGTCCACAGTCCACCGAAGATGCGCTCGAAATCTCCGAAGTTGTTGATCACGACCGCCTGGTCGGTCGGACCGCGCTTGGCGCGTCCCACAAAGGCCGTAATTGAAGTTGCCACCCCAGTGATGGTTCTGACGCCGCTGGGGATCTCTTCGACGTACACACCTGGATAGGTCAACGTAGCTGGCATAGCTTGCCTCCTTGAATTCCACCGCCGGTGTCGAAGGGTTGAACCAACCCGGCGCCTGTGGACAGATTCCAATCGATTGTGCGGCCCAATTGGCGTTCACGTCCTGATTTGTCGGGTCTTCGTTCCAAACCTCCTGGGATCGAACCTTTTTGGGATGTCTAGACCGGCTTCACCAGAAGCTACCTGCCCAGCTCCCAGACGCCGGAACGTGTTAGCTTCAGGACCCTGAAAACCGAATCCAGGCTGGTCTGCTCCAAGATTCGTTTGTGCGGGTCGTCTAAACTCTTGCCCCAACGAACAAGCCGAATCGTCCCTTCGGCTAACTCAATACCCGTGATGTCACCATCCCTGAAGCGACAACAGCCCGTGTTGAAGTAGCATGGTTCGGTCTTGATCGAGTCTCCTCCAGAAGGGTACTTGTACTCGCGCTCTTTGATTTCCTTGATCTTGTTTTTCACCTGATCCCATGAGACCTGGTTAGACTTAGCGCATGGGGCTGCCTGACTTAACGCCTGAGAATCCAGCAGTCCGCGCACCAGTGCTATCTCCTTCGTCAGCTCCGCTGAGAAGCTCGTGCCTTGTTGTTGGGCCGGCTCAAACAACTGACACAACCTACTTGTCATGGTTACCAGCTGGGACAGAGTTTGCACGGATAAGCCAGGCTCAAGGCGTTGCATCAACCCTGCTAGCTCCATTATTTGCTCAGCCGGGATGATCTGCTCGGTGTTGGCCCGGGGGTTCGTGTTACCAGACTCTAGAAGTGCATGCCCATAGGATTGACAAAGCTTGGCTACTGTGTTCAGTAGCAGGGTCAGGACATTGGTCGATGAGTTGACATCGAGCAGTTCGTTCAGTTCGCCTACTAATTTTTCAAGATGTGTGCGCGAAGCCCACACTGGCCTGTGCGTATGGCCGGCAATGACGATCAGATTGCGCTGCTTTTTGGACCAACGGTAGATTTGGGTGTCGTGTGCGGCGCGCAGGGCAACGTTTGTCGCCGGGGTCGTGCGGCCACCGCCGGTAATCTGCTGGTACGGCCGGTAGACGTTGCGCAGGAATGCTCCGGAGAGAGGCTTGAGCTGCGTACTGTCCAGCGTTCCTTGATGACCATGTACCAAGAACAACTCTCCTGGTTGCCTGTTGGCAGATGAGTAGTTGAAGACGACGCCCTCATGGACTTTTAGACCTTGGAATTTACTGTAGAGGTGCTGGCGGACCATCGCCTCCGACTCCCAGATGGCATCGTGGTTGCCGCTGATCCGTATGTACCGGTCTGCTTTGTGAAACTCGGCCTCCATGTCAAAAATGGCTGAATAGGCATCAAGGATGTCTCCTGGATCGTCCTCCTGGCATTCTTCGCCGTCACCCAGGATGATGAGGCAATAGCCCTTACTCAAGTAATAGTCGAGTGCATGACCATAGGTGTCTTCGCAGTACTGGAAATCGTCGTTGCCTTCGCGTGTTCCCCGATGATGGTCGGAGAAGATGATGTACTTGTGGTCGTCTTTCAGTTCCAAGGGGCAGGCGGACCTGGCACGTTTTAAGGCGCCGCTCAATCCTGCGTGAACGCCCTTTTCGCCAAGCCTGCCCAGGTCAAAAGGTTTAAAGTCGACGGTTGCCAGCGGGAGGCTAGCCAAAACCGTGGCTGCTGATCGTAGCGAGTCGGATTCGTCGACATTCATCTTGATGGCTGCCTTTCAAATCGTTGTGAGCGAAGATCTCACCGTGGCGCTGCTCGGCATAGCGCCTTCCATTCGACAAATCCCTCGCTCAACTTCTGAGAGGGGAATCACATGGCGCAGCGTTGAGGTTTGTCGCTGCGACTGTCGACAATCTACCCTAACTCCACGGCAATTATTACCACGAGTAGCATCAGTATCATACAAGCAAAGAACAGGAATTCACTCAGCACCAGACATAGCATTGCTGCCAAAAGGCGGCACATGATACACACGAGTCTATGCCAAAACCTCTCGACCTTGCCTTTGCCAGACGCAAGGCAATGCTGGGTGCAAAACGCTCTAGAACAAACCACAGGCCGCTATCCACAAGGGTCAAAATTCCAAGAACGAGGATGGCCGATAGATGTAGATCCCTTGCTTCCTTACACCAGCAGGGATCGCCAGTCGCAGATTGAAAGGCATTTGGCGGAGCCATTGGAGCTGTGAGAGCTATTCTTGGTCCCTCTGGTTATTGAAGTGCGCACCCATTGCTTCAAGAAACGGTCGAATATACTGCGCCAAGTCGTTCAGGTTCGTCAGATATTTGACCTTTCCGCTTGCCACATGCTCGATGGACCCGCGCCACGTAATCGGCGCGTCTTCGACTTCCCTGTGTTCGAGCCACACCCGGACGATAAAAGCTGCGGCATTGTCCTCGAGTAGCACGATTTAGCCGTCCACAGGAGCGGTGCATGAAACAAACGCCTGGTTGCATCGACTAAAGCAGCGATGGAGGATCGAGACACGGGAAATATACCAGAACGAGACCACAGGTCTGTCACAATTGCATCACAAAACCGTCACCAGCGCGGTGCGAGACGTTATTGGTTGGATTCTCGCCGGCCGCGCCGGGGACCGGCCGGCGATGTGCTGGATGCCTTCAGGGCTTGGAAGAGACCGGTTGCGAGCGCAAGCTGTCAGTGAACAGCGAAGTTTTGTCGTCGCCCCGTGTCAAGCTGTTGATAGACTTGTTGATTCGCTCCAGCGCCCGGGCGGCATCGACCAGGCTCTGTCTGACCAGGTGCAGCTCGTGAACCAGTTGCGCCACCTCTGCGCTGCTGGCTTGCCCGGCGGTTTCCCGGACGCCGCCCTGGGAGAGCGCGCAGATTTCCTCATAAAGAAGCTGCGTTTCCTCCAGGGGAGACACGCCCAACTCCTGATCCAGGGTGTCGCGGCAGTACACGTATTGGCGCACCGCCAGGCTGCGTTGTCCGCTCGCCAGGTAGGTGCGCATCAGCGCGCGGTGGATCTCCTCCCGCACCGGATCCCGCCGCAATATCTCCTGCGCCAGGGCGATGCTTTGCTCGAAGTCCTTCCGACCGGTGTAGAACTCCATCAGACGCGTCAAGCAGTTGAGATGCGGCGAGCGAAAGCGCTCGCGCTCGCGCAGTGCCCAGTCCTCGTACACCCCCTCCAGCAGCTCGCCTCGATAGAGGGTCAAGACTCCTTCGATATCTCTGAGGTCCTGGTCGCTGATCTCTGTGATGGGCTTGCGCAGCAGAGGATAGATATGCTGCTCGAACGCCTTAGTGTCAAGCCAGTGGCCGCTGGTCCAATTGAAGCCAACCTCGCCAGCGTGGCTGGTGATGAGATAGGCGCCGTGAGGAACGCCTTCCGGCTCCAGCGCCTGGCGCAATCTCCAGAGCGCGGTGGTCAGGTTGCTGCGCGCCCGATCCGGGGAGACGTCCATCCAGAACACATCCATCAGCACATCGCGCGCGACCAGATGGTGGTGCAGGAGCAGGTACGCCAGCAAAGCCTGGATACCACGCGACAGCTTCAGCGGCCCGTTTGCATGGGGGTGAACGACGTTGACGTGTCCAAACAAGCTGATATGCAGAATCTCCATGGTGCGCCTTGAAATCCTTGAATGCGTCGAAGAGCGTCACGGATAATACGAGTCAGATGGACAATGATCGGCCCATGTCACGCTGCTTGTCCGTCTCGATGTAAAGAGATGCTAATGCCCGAGCGATGCTGCCAGTTAACAACAAATGCTCCCGCGTTTCAAGCCTTTGACCGAAACATAAGCGATACAATTCTAGCGATACAAGGCAAGCTGCCACGTCCGCTCGTGACCGCGTGTAGAACTCAGGAGATTGATGACACTTGCCCCGTTGCGGTAAATAGGTGGGCGAGGGCGTCGGACTCGATGCTAGCTGAAGACTAGCGTCCTCCTTCTCCAGCAGGTTCAAAGCCAGTTTCCAGGGTTTCAGAGTTGTCATCCCAAAAGATCGGCTTCTCGTTCCGTAGGATATCCACGAGACAAAGGAATTCCTCCGACGTTCCCGGATCCAGACCAAACCGTAGCGTGGGTTTTCCTTTGTCGTCATTCGCCATCAAAGTGATGTAACCCTTATGTTGCGCTGTAGCCCAACTAATACTATATCCCAAGACCATGTAACGCATCGTCTACTCCTTTCTAGCATTGCCTTGCGGAACGAATTTGCTCGTCCTCGCAGTGCCATCCCGATTCGTCAATGTACGCCTATGCCCTGCCCAACACGCCCGACAACAGCACCGCTAGCGCCAGGTACACCGCGACGGCTAAGACGGAGACTATGGCGGTCAAGACGAACTTGAGACCGGTGCTGCGGGATGATCGAAAGATCTGAGTATTGATGCCAAAAGCGACGATGCCTGCCAATACACCCAAGGCGCCGCCGATGAAGACGAGAAGAATCGGCAGACCACTCCATACCCACACATACCACTTGAGCGGCTCGACCACGTTGATTTGTTTGCCATCCACATCCAGTCTCGGCACATCGAGGCCCATGAACTGAGGCTTCCAGGTCGCGATTGCTTCACTACCGTCGGTGCGGCGCAATAGCATCTGTCCGCGTTTTGGACCCTTCGCGGCAGGTTGGCCGTTGACCAGTAGATGAGGGCCGGCGAACATGCCGCTGGGCTTCATCTCGAGTGTTTGGCCTTCAAAACCGTCGATGTTGATCGGGTAGTTCATCCTGCGATTCCTTTCGCTGCAATGTGGTTGTGATGTGTTATCGAGAAGCCAAATCAAGCTGGCACTAACGACTGCCAATAGTAAACAGCAAAGCTTCCTGCATTACAAGCCTCCGACCGATACAAAAGCGATATAATTTTGGCGAGATGGGTCAGACCGTGCCGCAGGCATGATGAGTCTGGGGTACACCGGGGCAGATGCGAAAAGACACGCGCAGAGAAAGTAACCCGAGTACACCGGCGACTGGTAATGGTACTCAATCCGGGGGCCCAACATAGATAGCGCCGCGATCCAGTGGCGGGAAATCAGGCGACCATCCGAACGCGGACAGTACCTTTCTGGCCAGTTGACGCACCTCGGTCCATCGGGCGTGCTCCAGGCAGCCTTCATCCAGCCACAGTTCTGGCTTGTCCGGCCCACTCATGTCAGCCAAGTACTGATCCAAGGCCACGACTGCCGTCCGCTGCAGCGGCGACCAGAGCCAGCCGAAGTTCGAATCAAACGCTTCCCGGCAGGAGTCAAACTCCAGAGCGAGTTCGTCAGCCACAACGACGAACGGCGGGAAGAGATCTATCTGCACATCGGCGGGCTGGGCCAGTGCTTGCACGGCCCACTGGAACTGTTGCTCTACTGCGCTGGCCACAGCTTAACTCCTGGACACGCGCGTGCCCTTAGGCAGTTTGTAGGCTGCCGCAGCACTCGTTCGAACGGGCACGTTGACCCGTTCGAGGTGGCCGGCAAATGCTTGCTCGCCCACTTCTTGATCGGCCCACTGCCAATAGCGCGTCCCGGGCAGCGTCATGCGCTTGCCGCTTCCGTGGAGAACAATCTGGTTGCCGTCCTGATCGGTCTCCGCGCTCTCTACCTCGTCCCAGCGCATGGCAAACGTCGGCCAAACAGGCATGATCAAGCGCACGCTATCGGGGAAGACTTCAATGGTCGCGTAGACTAAATAAAGTGTGAACGCCGAGAGTAACGTGAAGCCGAGAAAGAGGAGCCGCAGCGCCAGGGTCTCGTCGTTCCAATAAAGAAAAACAAACAGGAACGTGGCCAATCCCAGCCAGCCAAAGACTGCCACCAACCTCGTTATGCGTATTCTCACCGGACCAGTAGCGCCCGCCAGCAGTGCGGCATGCTCATGCTGTTGATTGGCCACCCAAGTCAGGCGGTTGAACGCATCGCTCTCCAGCGCTTTGCCCGGCGCAACGTCCACCAGCGCGCGCATGACGGCGTTCCTGTCCAGGCTTTTCAGGGACAACGACACGCCCCGGTCGGCCAGGCCCAGCAACAGATTCTGCTGCTTCTTCTTGTGGGCCACCAGACCGATAGCCAACACGTCACGCCACGGTATGTCAAAGGAAACGCGCTCCAGCCGGCCGCGCACCCCCTGCGAGTCGAGCTCCAGCCGGTTGCGCGCAAGGGTCAAACCGTCGATTGCCAGAACCAGTGTTGAGATCACCAGCATGATAACCAGTACGATGGACAGCGAAGCGTTTAGGAGCCACGCCGCAGCAAATAGCGCCCACAGCAATAGGATGGGGCCGACGACTCTGTCCAACCAGCTTCTGACGGTGGGGCGGAATACCTGCTTCTCCACATTGATCTCCTTTTGCGATGCCGCACTCCGGCGGTCTGGATGGTGGGTCAGTTTTACTTCTACCCGGCGGTGGTGGCTTGTGCGGCACGCGCTAGCCCTGGGACGCCCCACGCACATAGCTCGATGATTGCAGTAAACAACCAAATCATCGGGAAGACAACCCTTCAACCGATACCAAAGCGATACAATTGCGGCGAAATAGGTCTTGCTGTAACATGCGCACCGTGAACGGCGGTCCGCTCGCGGGCCTTGGCGATACAACCGGGGGTAAAATGCGCCATGCCGAGACCAGGGTCAACAGCGCAAGGAGCCCCCGGTGCAATGGCGGATGGCGGCGCCTCTTAGGCTTTCGGCGACGAGGAAACGGATGAGCAACGCGACAACCTTCGGGTAATAGCTTAAAAACCCACAAGCCCATTTCTGTTTGACAAAATCACGATAAACCGTATAATACTGACATTGCGTTGTCGAAATTCAGATTAACTCCAGGAATAGGATGTCATGAGCGAGAATAAGATCATCCCGCGGCTGCTCGAAAGACAAATCGAAAACCACCTCTTTCGCGGGCGAACCATCGTGCTGTATGGCGCGCGACGAGTCGGCAAGACCACGCTGGCCAAACAAATCCTTGCCCGGCACCACGACAAACGTTCTCGCTACTTGAACTGTGACCTGCTTTCAGTACGGCGGGCGCTGGGCGTGGAAGAAGCAACCACCCTGAAAGCGTTCATTGGCGACCAAGATTTGATTATCATGGACGAGGCGCAGCAGATTGAGAATATTGGGCTCGTCCTTAAGATCCTGGTGGATGAATACCCCGATATTCAGGTGCTGGCCACGGGCTCATCCTCGTTTGATTTGGTCAACCAGGCGGCCGAGCCGCTGACAGGGCGTATGTATCGCTTCGAGCTGTATCCACTGGCATTGCAGGAGTTGGCCGGCGACCAGGGGTACAGCGCCGTCGAGCCGCGCTTGGATTTTCTGCTTCGCTATGGCACGTATCCATCGATTGTGAACCTTTCCGAGCAGGAAGCGCGGGTTGCGTTGGACGAACTGGTCTCCAACTATCTCTATCGCGATGCCCTAGCTTTCGTCGGCGTGCGCAAATCGACGGTGCTAATCAAACTCCTGGAGCTGTTGGCCCGGCAGATTGGGCAGGAGGTCTCCTACCAGGAACTGGGCCAGGCTCTTGGGATCGATCGCCGCACGGTAGTCGGCTATATCGATTTGTTGGAGCAGTGCTTTGTGATCTTTCGCCTTGGTGCTTTTAGTCGCAATCTACGCAAGGAGGTGGCCAAATCGATCAAGATCTACTTCTATGATCTGGGAGTGCGTAACAGCCTCATTCAGAATTTCGCTCCCCTATCGGTGCGTAGCGACATCGGCGCGTTGTGGGAGAACTTCTGTATCGTGGAGCGACGCAAGCTCCTTCGCTATGGCCAGCAGTTCGTCAACCAGTACTTTTGGCGCACCTATGATCAGAAGGAGATCGACTATCTAGAAGAAGTTGATGGTCAGGTGCGCGGCTACGAATTCAAGTGGAGTTCGACTGCCAAGACCAAAGAACCAGCCGATTTTCTGCAGGCTTACCCTGGCAGTACGATCCAGCGCGTCGACCGGGGCAACTTTTGGCAATTCTTGCTTTGATGAGCAACATGACAACCTTCGGCCAATGGCTCAAGCAGCGCCGCAAGGCGCTTGGGTTGACGCAAAAAGAACTGGCGCAGCGGGCCGGCTGCGCCGAGATTTCGCTGCGCAAGATCGAGGCCGGTGACCTACACCCCTCCGCGCCGTTGGTCGCATCCCTGGCCGGGGTTGTCGGCGCGGTCGACGCCGATCTACCCGGTCTCTTGTCCCTGGCGCGCGGTGCAGATGACAACTTCACTGCCAGGGCGCGTCTGCAGCGCGCCCAACGCCCCAACAACCTCCCCGCTCAACTCACGCCCCTCATCGGCCGCGAGCACGACATCGCCGCCGTGCGCAAGCGGCTGCTCAGCGACGGCGTTCGGCTGATCACCCTGCCCGGCCCGCCTGGCGTTGGCAAAACGCGGCTGGCGCTGGCTGTGGCCGAGGAGGTGCTCGAGCAGTTCGAGCACGGCGCCTTCTTCGTGCGTCTCGGCCCTGTCAGCGATCCCACCCTGGTGGCCGCGGCCATCGCCCAAGCGCTGGGCATGGAGATGAGCGGCCCCAACCCGCCCGCCCTGCAACTGCGCGCCTGGTTGGAAGAGAAGCACCTCCTGCTGGCGCTGGACAACTTCGAGCAGATCGTGGCTGCCGCGCCGCTGGTGGACGACCTGCTGCGCCGCTGCCCCTGGCTGCACGTCCTCGTCACCAGCCGCCAGCCGCTGCGCGTGCGCGGCGAGCGTCAGGTCCCCGTGCAGCCGCTGACCTTGCCATCCGCGCTGCCCAATGCGAGTCAGACGACCACCGCCGCCGATGTGCTGCGCTATCCCGCGGTGGCCCTGTTCGCCGAGCGCGCCGAGGCTGTGCAGCCCGACTTCGCGGTCGACGACGACAACGCGGCGGCCGTGGCCGAGCTGTGCCGCCGGCTGGACGGCCTGCCGCTGGCCATCGAACTGATCGCAGCGCGCGTCAAGCTGCTGCCGCCGGCCGAGCTGTTGGTACGGCTGCATGGGCCATGGCTGCTCTCGACCGATGGCCTGCGCGACGTATCGGCCCGCCAGCGAACCCTGCGCGGCGCCATCGGCTGGAGCTACGACTTGCTGTCCCCAGTCGAGCAGACCCTGTTCGTGCGTTTGGCCGTATTCGTGGGCGGCTGTACGCTGGAGGCGGCGGAGATGATTTGCGAGGACGTCCTGTCGCCGGGACAGGTCCTCGCTGGCATTGCTTCACTGCTGGACAAAAGCTTGTTGAATCGGGAGACTGGCTTGTACGATGAGCCGCGCTATGCCATGCTGGAAACGATGCGCGAGTACGGCTTGGAACTTCTGGCTGCGAACAGAGATGAGACGGCGATAAGGACGCGTCATGCGCACTGCTTTATTCGAAGCATTGGGGAGATCGAACGAAAAGACCTTCACCCCGTATGGCTTCAGCGGTGGAATCTGATCGATTGCGAGATCCACAACATACGCTCAGCGCTGGCCTGGACTATGAAGCACGAGGTCCAAAGCGCGTTGTTGCTTGCTGCATTCACGCTGGAATGGCTGATCACACGTGGAACGCTGGCTGAAGGACAGCAAATGATCGCAGACACCTTTGCATTGCCTGGCGCTGAAATCCACACGATTCCTCGCGCCAGAGTACTATGGGCAGCGGGCATGCTGATGTTCCACAGGAGTGATCTTGAGAACGCCCAAGCCTATCTGGCAGAGAGCCTCGTTGTAAGCCAGGAGATCAGCTACGACAAAGGAGAAGCCGATGCGTTAACTGCCTTGGGACGGATCGCGAACAGACAATCGTACGACCAAAGTTCGACCCTCCACCATCAGGAAAGAGCGCTGTCACTCTATCGGGCACTAGGCGATGTAGATCATATCGCCTACGCATTGGTACTGCTGGCCCAAACGTGTATGTATCAAGGCGACTTCCTGCAGGCACGAGCACTGTGTGAAGAATCGTTCGCCGTGGCACACCAAGTTGGCTATTATTATGCCTGGCCCCTATATCAACTGGGCTTTGTGTGTAGCCACGCAGGTGAGCTGGACGAAGCGCAGTCGCTTCACAGACAAGCGTTGCCGGTCTTGCGAGAACAGAGAAACATGGGCCTGCTTGCGTACACGCTTACGGACCTGGGATCGATTGCTATCCGCGAGGGGAAATTCATCCTGGCCCGTGGTTATCTGGAAGAGGTGCTGGCAATTCACAAGAATCTGGGCAGTATCAGAACAGCGGATATCATGTTGCCCTGGGCCGAACTGCATTGGGCTGAAGGCGACTATACACAGGCGATTCAACTGTATCGTGCGAGCCTGGCTACGATGATAGAGGATCGAGGGTCGAGTCAGAATCAGTTTCTCCTCGGCCTGGCAACAGTGGCCAACAGGCTAGGTCACTATGAAGTGACCGCCAGGCTATTGGGGGCAAGTCACACCCTGGACGAAGCCGTCCAGCCTTTCTGGCCCATCGAACGTGAAGACTACAATCGTCTCTTTGAGGCGACTCGCGTTTCCCTGGGGGCAAAACGCTTTGACGCCGCTTGGATGGAGGGCCGCGTGGTTGTCTTTGAGACAGCCGCCGTGGAAGCACTCACGACCTTGGAAAGAGTTTTGCGGGCGCCGGAGTGAACGACCCTCGCTCCACCAACCCAGGGGTATCAATTCGCGGCGTCCTTGATCATCCTCGACTCCCGCAGCCGCGTTGACAGCAGCGCGCCGACGGCCATCAGCCCGATCAACACCAGCAGTGCAGGGGTCATGGAGCCGGTGAGCGGGTCCTTGAAGGCGTCCATGGTCAGCACGGCCCCGATCCCGACCCCCACCCGCAGGCCATAGGTGTCGATGACCCACGAGGCGGGGATCGAGACGACGATGTAGACCACCATGAAGCTCAACGCCAGCGCGGCGATGGCCAGGTCAGATACGCCGTAGAAGGCCGCCGCCGGCCCGGTGATCGACGCAAAGGTAATCCACAGGATCTGGTTGACGAAGATCACGGCCATGAAGGCCAGCAGCACGACCCAGCGGTAGGGGTAGGCGCGGACGGCGGTTGAGGCCATGGTTTTTCGGGACGTGGGAGAACGAAGCGAACAGTGGGTAGTGAACAGTAGCCAGTGAACAGTGAAGGTCAACACGACCACTTTGATTGTTCACTGTTGACTGTTCACCGTTGACCGTTCACTGTTCACCGGCCGCATACGCGCGCAACAGCTCCAGCAACAGCCGCGCGCCGAAGCCGCTGGCGCCGCGCACGGCGAAGGCGCTGTGCTCCTCTTGCCAGGCCGTGCTGGCGATGTCCAGGTGGGCCCAGGGCTGCTCGCCGGCGAACTCGCGCAGGAAGATGGCCGCGGTGATCGCGCCGCCCAGCCGGCCGCCGGTGTGCTTCATGTCGGCTACGTCCGTGTCCAACAGCTTGCGGTAGGGCTGCCACAGCGGCATGGGCCACAGCGGCTCGCCCGTCAACTCGCCGGCCTGCACCAGCCGGCCGCGCAGGGTCTCGTCGTCGCAGAACACGCCGGCCAGGTCCGGCCCCAGCGCGATGGCCATGGCCCCGGTCAGAGTGGCGATGTCCACCATGGCGTCCGGCTTGTAGCGCGCGGCGTAGCACATGGCGTCGGCCAGCACCTGGCGCCCCTCGGCGTCGGTGCTGATGATCTCCACTGTCTTGCCGTTCATGGCCGTCACCACGTCGCTGGGCTTGATGGCGTCGCCGCCCGGCATGTTCTCGGTGGCCGGGATCAGCCCGACGGCATGCACCGGCAGGTTGAGCTGGGCCGCAGCCACCAGCGCCGCGGCCGTGGCCGCGCCGCCGCCCATGTCGTTCTTCATCTTCCACATGTTCTCGGCCGGCTTGATGCTGATGCCGCCGGTGTCGAAGGTGATGGCCTTGCCCACCAGCGCCACGGTCGGCAGGCTGGCCAGCTCATGGCCCTGGGGGATGTGCTCCAGCACGATGAACTGCGCCTCCTCGTCGCTGCCGCGCGCGATGCCCAGGAGCGAACCCATGCCCAGCTCGGCCATCTCGGCCTCGCCCAGCACCTGCGCCTTCAGCCCTGCGGCCTGGGCCTGCTGGACCACGCGGCGCGCCATCTCCTTTGGGGTCAGGTAGTTGGGCGGCTCGTTGACCAGATCGCGCGCCCAGTTGGCGGCCTCGCCCACGATTTGGCCCGCGGCCACGCCCTGCTGCACCGCCTCGATCTTGTCCGCGCCGGCCTCCAGCACCACCACCTCGGCCAGCTCCGGCTTGCCGTTGTCGTTGCCGTCGCGCTTGTAGGAGCGGAAACGGTAGTTGCCCAACAGCGTGCCCTCGGCCACGGCCTGGGCCGCGTCGTGGACGCCCAAGCCGCCCTGCCCCGCGCCGTGGACGACGGTGGCCAGGCGCGTGACGCCCAGCTCTCGTGCCTTCTTGGCGGCGGCGGCTGCGGCCTTGCGCGCCTGGGCCACGCCGAAGTCGGCCTGCTTACCCAGGCCGGCGAT
>JBAQCH010000044.1:0-26977 GCA_049294015.1 Anaerolineae bacterium | reverse complement strand
CAGCGGCGCAGCGGCCGGCGCGGGCGCGCTATTGGCAATCGTGATCGCTGTGAAGTACTCGTCGTAGTTGCCGTCGCGGCGCACCACCCGCAGACGCAGGGTGTAGGCGGCGTCGGGAAAAGCGGCGCTGTCGAAGCTGGCCAACGCGTCGGCAGCTACGCTGGCCGTCTCCGCCACGGCCAAGAAGACGGCTCGACTGGCGTCGCTGCCTGGCAGCAGATCCAACTGCCACTTGGCGAAATCGGTGGATTGGGCTACCCCCGTCACTGTGACCACGCCCCTGACCGTCGCGCCGGCCGGCGGCGTCACGATGCCGTTGGCAGCCGCCTGCTGGCGTGAGGCGCTAGCCGGCGGCGCTGAAAAACCGATCGCAAAAACGACCGCTAGCGCCAGCAGCGGGCAACAAAACGTCCTCCACCCGCGCACTAATCCTCTTCTCCTTCGGCAAAACAAGCGTCTGCGTCCACTGTAAAACCGGGCAACAGCACGGACTCGGCCATGCTGCTGCGGTCGTAGACGCCGTGGATGTCGTATACCGACGCGTTCTCCGACAGGGTAAAGACGGTGATGGTCTCGTCCAGCGGATTGACCAGCCAATACTCAGGGATGCCGGCCTGGGCATACTCGCGACGTTTAGTCTCCAAGTCGCGAGTTGGGTCGTCAGGACTGACAACTTCCATTACCAGGTCTGCACCGTCCCAGTACTGCTGCTGCATGCGATAGCGGTTGTGCTGGAACATGAAGATTAAGTCAGGCTCCCGGAACTTGCCGCTCCACAGCTTCACGCGCGTTGGTGCAAGCAAGACACGGCCCGCTCTGGTCTTCTGCACGTAGGCAAACAGCAAGCGATACAGCAGCAAGACAACCATTTGGTGAGCTGGGCTTGGCATAGACAACACCTCCACAATTCCGTGTGAATACTCCACCAGACGATTGCCCGGCAACAGCAGATAATCCTCCTCGGCCCACGTCCCCTGCGCCGGGAAGATCTTGGCGATATCCCAAGCCGGCTCCCCATCCAACACGGCAGATTTCATTCGTACACTCATGGTAGGGTCCTTTGCCATACCCTAGAAGTCCAAGTTTTTCAGAAACCTTGGACTTCTTACGTCGACTCGCTCAACTTGGTTCAGTTTCGCATCATGCGCCCGCCTTGTCAATCCACCGTCAACTCAGGGCAACTGCGGTGCTGTCTACCAACCGAAGGCCCATCCGCTCGAATTCAGCCAGCCGGGCGGCCGCGATAGCATGGAAGTCGATCTCTGGATGCACCACAGGTGAGGTGCAGTCTCGCAGCAAGAGGATTTTGCGCAGCATATCCGTCTGATCCCTGAACTCGTCCACCAAGTCCTCGACCGTCGCCAACACACAGTGACTCTCGGCCTCGCCGGCCACGATGATCAGATCGGCCTGGGCCAGCTCGTCCAGAAAGGCCTGGTTCTTGCCGCCGCCAGGCACATCGGGCGCAGGCACCTCCGGCTGGATGATGGAGTAGTGCTCCGTGCGGGGGATGCTGCCCTTGCTCAACCAGGTGGGCTGAGTCTTGCGGGCAACGGAATGCCAAAAGACGGCCGACCACAGCTCCGGATCCAGCATGTGGCCGGGACTGCCGATCAACACGTGGTAGGGCCAGATGGTCAGCAGCTTCTTGTGATCCTGCTCCAGCCGGGCCAGGTATTCTTGCGACCAGGCCGGCTCGACCAGCGGCTGCCAGCGGCCGCGCTGCACGTCCTGTGCGCTGATGATGGTGAAGGGAGCAGGATGGTTGCCGCTGGCGTCAGCCCACCAGCCGGGCAAGAAGATCTGGCTGGGCAGGTGTGAATCGAGCGAGCAGGTGATCTGGCTGATGTGGGCTGCGTTGCGGTAGATGAACTCGACGACGCGCTGCACATCACCCAACGCGCCGGGTACATACAGGCTGCCGTTGGGATGGCAAAAATCAACCTGCATGTCGATCAGCAGCAGATGCACGTTACGCCTGTCCTGCGCGGCCGGCGGCAGACCGGCGTTGGAGGCGTGGTCTGCAATGCTGGCCATGTCGGGGTTGAACAGCGTTCCGATGCGTTGCGGACTGTAGAATCGGGGAAACGGGGCCATGTAAGCAACCTTGATGCTACTGGCTGCCTGTGCAGCCAAAGTATCGTGCGATTTCAATGCACCGGGACCGGCGCGTGGCCTGCCTCATGCAGCTCCGGATAGGTCTGCATGCGCTTGACCTGCTTGGTGACGATCACCCAATGAGCGTTGCTGGCGCGCATTTTGGCCTCGACGACCTTGGCGTACTTCTCGGTGGCGACCACCAGCAGCGTGTCACCATGCTCTACCGCCTCGCGAAACTCCTGGATCTCGCTGTCGGCCTCGGAACGACCCATGACCCACCCCATGAACAGCCCGCAGAACAGGCCGATCAGCAGGAAGACCAACACGGTCAAGGCCGCGATGCCGGCCGTGGCCTGGAAAACATAGATCGAGCCGACGCCGGCAAACAGACCGAAGAGGACAAAGATGGCGGTCAACATGACCGTGAAGCCGCGCAGCGACTTGACGGTGATGCTGCGCGGCCCCGGCTCCACCAGTTGGCTGGCGGGCGTAGCGTTGTTCATCAGCGTGATCTGGTGCTGCGGCACCCCGGCCTTTTGCGCCGCGGCGGCCGCTGCCTCGGCGCTGATGCGTTGCTCGAACAATCCCATGACAGTTTTCATTTGGCTTTTTCCTC
Source organism: Anaerolineae bacterium (assembly GCA_049294015.1). Classification (GTDB taxonomy): domain Bacteria; phylum Chloroflexota; class Anaerolineae; order JAAEKA01; family JAAEKA01; genus JAAEKA01. Next base: position 24,261 of record JBAQCH010000044.1, on the reverse strand, counting down.
ACAGGTAAATGATGGTGTGCTTGCCGCCGGCTCCGCGCCAGCCGGCTTGTGGGGCGTAGTATACTCAAGGGCGCAGAATGCACGAAATTCAACGGGCGTCTGATGCCCTTGGTCATCTCCAGCATGGCGCCGCGCCGGCCTGCCGGCGCTTCACTGGATGAAAATCGGTGGGATCGGTCGGCCCACCCTCCAGTCGTTGCACTCCTTCAGGCTACGTCCGGGGTGCTTCGCAGAAACCGGACCGAGCTGTGGATGGCTATTTCGATACAGCTCAACGAAGAACGAGGCATCTCGTCAGGTTGAGCCTGCGAGATGCCTCGTTCGTTGACATCACGACACGACCTGTGTCACAGCCGGGCGATCAGCTCCGTCCGATGAAACGTTCGCTTGCCGTAGACCAGCAGCACCAGGCTGATCGCCCAAAGCAGCAGGCCCAGCCCGAGAGTGAGCCAAATGCTGAAATAGATCACACCCACGGCCTGTCCCAACAGCAGCAGGATCACCGGCAGCACCACCAGCGAGCCGGTCTGATAGGCGTCCTGGAAGGTCTTGGCCCGCACCGAGACCAGCATCATCGAGGTCAAACCGAAGGCCGCTGCTGCCGGCGCCACCCAGACCACCATGACGCTCCAGATCAAGTTAGGGAAGAGCGGCTTGCCTACCAATTGCGCAGCAGCCAGGTTGGCGGTGACGCTGTAGAGCACGTAGCCCAGCAGCGACACCAGCAGCGCAGGCAGCCAGGCCGACAGCAGCTTGCCCGTCAGCAGCTCGCCGTCGGTAGTGGGCGTGTAGAGCAGCGCCTCTAGCGTCTTGCGCTCCTTCTCGCCCACGAAACTGTCGGCCGCGATCACGTTGGACACCATGATCGGCACGATCAGGAACATGGGCGCCAGCATGTAGACCAGGAAAAAAACCGCGCCGGCCGCGTCGGGCTCCAGACCCTCGAGCTGTGCGCGCAGGCCGGGCGACACCATGGCCAGCAGCTCTTGCAGGTCGTTGCTGCCGGCCCCGGTGCTGCCCATAGCTGCAGGCAGCAGCAGCACCAGCAGCGGCAGCACCACGAACAGGATCACCGGCAGCAGAATGATGGGCAGCACCACGCCTTTGTTCTGCAATACGACCCGCAGGTCCTTGCGCATGATAGCCCAGATCGCTCGCCAGTTCATTGCTTCACCTCCACTCAGGTGCCGGGCACTTGAGTTTTCGTTTGCGGTATCGTCTCTTAGGTTAAGTGCCCGGCACCTATTGCTCAGTTGCATGCAGCGCGAAGTAAACGTCCTCCAGGGTCGGCTCCTGCGGCGTCACCTGGTAGATGCGCACGCCCGCGTTGACCAGCAGGCCGATCAGGTCGGGGATCGCCTCGCGCTCGGCGCCGCTGACGACAATCGTACCGTTGCGCTGGCCAGCGCTGGCTTGCACAGGCAGCGCGTGCAGCGCCTGCATAGCTTGCTCAGCGCTGCCGGGCGCCAGCTCGAACTCGACGCTCACGTTGCGCACCAGGCTGCGCGCCAGCTCGTGCGGCGTGCCGATGGCCACCAGCCGGCCGTGCTCCATCACCCCCACCCGGTCGCACAGCCGCTGCGCCTCCACCAGATTGTGGGTGTTGATGAAGACCGTGCGTCCCTCGCGCGCGGTGCGCAGGATCATCTCATGCACCTGGCGCGCGGCCACCGGGTCCAGCGCGGCCGTTGGCTCGTCCAGGAAAAGCAGCGTAGGTTCGTGGATCACGGTGCGGGCCAACGCCAAGCGCTGCTTCATGCCCTTGCTGTACTCACCCGCCTTGTCGTCGGCCCGCTCGGCCAGATCGAAGGCAGCCAGCAGCGCGTCCACCCGCTGCTTGACCTCGGCCTTGGGCACGCCGTACAGGTCGGCGTAAAGGCTGAGGTTGACGCGGGCGCTGAGGCGCTCGTCCAGCGACGGCGTCTCAGTCAGCACGCCGGACTGGCGGCGCAGGGCCGGGCCGTCGGCCATGGGATCCAGTCCCAGCACGCTCGCCTGGCCCGCGCTGGGGGTCAGGATGCCGTTGAGCAGGCGCACGGTGGTGGTCTTGCCGGCGCCGTTGTGGCCCAGGAAGCCAAACACCTCGCCGGCGTGAACTTCCAGCGTCAAATCGTCGACGGCCAGGGTGTCGCCGAAGCGGCGGGTCAGGCCGTGGGTGACGATGATGGGATCAGGCATGGATGCCTCCGGTTGAGAATGCGGCAACGACCAGCAGCCAGGTGGCAGTGCTGGTCGTTGCGCCGGCTGGATTGACGGTCCTAGTTATCCCGTTAACCGGCTCAGCGAACGGAAGGACCGTCAGTCCTTGATTCGATCTACGCCTTGCGCCGCAACAGCAGGTAGGCGCCGATGCCGATCAGGATCAGTGCCCAGCCATAGCCCATTAGCTGCATGATGGCCCAGGTGAAGCGGCCGCCCAGCAGGAACACCCCGACCATACCGATCACTGCGCCGGGGATCAACGGCCACCACTGGAAGCGATCGCTGAAGATGGGCGAGAGCAGGGCGATGAAGGCCCAACCAGCGGCGAAACAGAGCATGAACACACCAGGCTGTGCGCCTGCGAACAGATCGGAGAACGGGCCAACCATGGTGAACAACCCCAGCCCCAAGCCGCCCAGAATGCCAGCGGGGATGATCAGGCCGAAGTTGCGGGTGAGAATGCCCCAGGCCAGGAAGATCACCGCCAGGGTCGGCAGGATGATCCAGCCCAGAATGCTCCAGTTGGTGAGCTGGGCCAGCAGAGCCAGCAGGCCGATGGCGATCAAGGCGACCCCGGCGACGATGCGGCCGCGATGGTCGTGTTGACCCGTTGTGGTCCCGTTCGTTGGGCTGGACAGTTGAGCAGAAGCAGTACCAGGTAGTTGAGCGGACATGGGAAACCTCCGGTGATGGCTGTTGGCGGGGGGCAACAGATGCTGCCCTGATACGCTTTCAGTGTAGCAAGAAATCTCCCCAGACGCACCCGACGCCTGGGGAGACTCCCGTTCAACCGTTGGTCAGTCGTTGTCCTGGCCAGTTGGCCAGTCGATCAGGGCAGTTGCACCCGCGCCAGCAGCCACTGGCTAACCGCCTGCAAGAACTCCGGCATGAGCTGCGGCGGCAGGGTCGCGTACTCGTCCACGCCGCCGGTGACAGCCTCCTGGAACAGGTGATTAGCCGTGGGCAGCACCTGGATAGTCACATCGGTGTTGCCCACGCTCTGCAGTGCAGCCTCCAGCGCCGCCGTGTTTTGCTCAGCGTCTACCTGGGCGTCGTTGCCGCCGTACAGGCCCAGCACTGGCGCAGCAACCTGCGCCCAGTCCTGGCCGGGGTCGTGGCTCAGGAAGTACTGGTACCAGGGGCTTTGCAGCGCCTGCAACTGGGCCGCGGCCTGCTGCTGCACCAGCGCGTCCTTGCCGCCCATCGCTGCAAGCTGCTCCTCCGGCAGGGCTGCAACCTGCTCTTCGACAATGGCGTTGACCATGGTCTCCAGGCCGTCCCAATCCTGGGCTAGGACCAGATCCAGCACTTGCCGTTGTTTTTCCACGTTCGCCGCAGCCTCAGCCGGGCTGGCGCCGGAGGCTAATGCCAGCCGCTCTACCTGCTTGAGGACAGTTTCGTAGCCGTTTACGGCTGTACCGGCCATGGAGATTACGAAGGCCACGTCCGGGTTGCGCGCTGCGACCATGGCAGCCAGAATGCCGCCCTCGCTGTGGCCCAGGAAACCAATCTGCTGGCTGTCGATGTCGGCGCGGCCCTGGAGGAAGCGCAACGCGGCCTCGGCGTCGTCGGCAAAGTCGGCGCTGCTGACAGTCGCCAGGTCGCCAGCGGTGGAGCCGCCCACACCGCGATCGTCGTAACGCAGCACAGCGATGCCCTGACGGGTCAGCGTGTCCGCAATCTCGGCGAAGGGACGGTAGCCAGGCACGATGGACAACGCCTCGTCCCGGTCCTGCTGGCCGCTGCCGCTGAGCAGGATCAGGGCGGGGAAGGGGCCGTCGCCCTCCGGCAGGGTCAACGCGCCGGCCAGAGTGATGTCGCCGTTCTGGAACGTAACCTCTTCTGCAACGTAGGGCAGCGGCTCGGCAGCGGTTGGCTCCTGAGGCCGGGCCAGCTCGAAGGTTCCCTCGAAGCCGCTCTGGGTGAAAGCGCCGCGGATGCTGCCATCCGGCTGCACCTGGCCGTCGAAGGCCGCCAGTTGCGGCCCGCTGAGCATTTGGAATTTTACGGCGTCGCCTTCGACGCTGATGTCATGCAAGGGAATACCGGCCGCGCCCTGGGCCGGCACGTCGATGGTTCCGCTCCAGACGCCGTCCTGCTCGGCCAGGGCGACAAGGATCTCCAGGCCGGCGCCGGGCAGCGCGATCTTGCCCTGCCACTGGCCGGCCAAGGCCGGCGTCTCGGCCGCGACCGGCTCGGCAGTGGGCGCCTCAGGCATCGTGGTTGCCACAGGCTCGGTTGTTGGAGGCATTGTGGGTAGCTCCGGGGTTGGCGTGGGTGCAGCTGATGGCCTGGAACAAGCGGCCATCATCGTCACCACAAGTAGAAGGGACAACAGCAGGCCAAACAGCCTGGCGCGGGTGTAACGGGGGGAAAACATTCGGATCTCCTTTTTGCGCATCGGTTCATGGTTCGTTCCAGCCGGCGATGCCCTGCGGGTCGTAGTCGCCCCATTTGCCGCTGAAGGACGAGGCGAAGATCTCGGCGTTGGTGCGTTCAGCGTCGCTGAGCGCTTTTTGCAGCACGGCCTCGCGGCGCTCTTGGGCGTCAGCCGGGGCAACGGTCTGGGAGGGCGTCACGCGCAGGATGCGCACACGGCGGATGTCGCCCATGGTGTAGGTCACTTCGCTGCCGGTTAACTGGCCGCGGATCGCCTTGGCCAGGGGCGTGTTGGCGCCCAGGAAACCCTGAGCCAGGTCGGCCGATTGCGCCTTGACGATGTCCAGCGCCAGCGGCTCGCGGTTGCCCTGCTCGTCGATCAGTTCCAACTCGACGTGGACGCCGATAGCCACGGGCAAGGAAATGGCAGATGCGCTCGATTCGTTACTACGTTTGGGGGATGTCATGGGTTACAGAGTGCACAGCCAGGACGCCAGTGACACCGCCTGGCGGTCGTCGGTCAAGTTAGCGGCATTGGACAACTCGCCGCTCTCCAATTGGTTCCAGATTTCGCCGGCCATGCTGGCTTCGATGGCGTTGCCAACAAAGAAGAGCTGCGGCATCGCTCCCAAAGCGCCAAACGAGCGCCGGATACGGCCCAAATGGGCGTTGGCCGTCTTCCAGTGCTCGTCTGCGCCGGCCGGATCGATGCCGCCTTTGAGCTCGCCCAAGGCGACGTAGAACTCGGCATCGCGCACAAGAGCAGGCCGTTTGGCCTTGGCACGGTATTGGTCGGGGGTGCTGTGCAAGAGACAGATATCTACGTTCTTGCCGCCTTTGCGGAATTCCCCAGGCTCACTCTCTACCAATGTCTCTTCCTCGGTCCTAATAAGCGGGATAAAGAGGTTGTAAGCAAGCACGCGCGGCAGATAACCAGTGCGCCAGGCAAAGGCCCTGATACGATCCAGGTCGTCCAGAGCTTCGGACGGCCTCCATTTCTCACCCTCCTTATCAAACCATTGAAACTCCCGACCAGCAATCTTTAAGTCGGAAACGATATACTTGGAGAACTTGCGCTGCGCCCAGATACCAACCAAGTTGCGGATCTTCCCGCCTAAGGTGTCGCCGCGCGTTAGCAAGAACCTGTAGACGAGTTCCTCCACAAACTTATTCTCCGCCGGTTTGAGCACGTTCTCGATGTACTCGAGAAGAATATCGTGACGATCGGCTGCATCGAAATAGGCAGTAGCCTTGTCTGAGACCCCGGCTGCCGTCAATAGCCCAGCCTGTATATCGGGCATTTCGAGAAGGTCTTCAGGTCTGCTTGCCTGCTCCGCCTTGAACTTCAAAGTGCGCGCATCCTGCACAAACGTATCGGCCAAGCGACTCTTCTCAATCACCGCTTCAACAAAGCCCGCACGTTTTGCCTCACGAGTGGTAACGAGCGACTGACTGTTGACTAGATGGCGCAGATACGGATGACCTTCAGTCATGACTTCCTCCAGACGTACACGCACTTGCGCAACGGCTCTCGTCCATGTTCGCCCATCTGTTGACTGCTATTGCCCTTTCCACCTGGAAGCACCAGGATATTTTCGACCACGAAGCCAAGGTGCTCGGCTAATGTGGAAAGAATCATATCAACTGAAATGCTAGCGCCGGCATATCGTACGTTGTCGTTAACCATGAGCAAAGGCGCACCTGGCTTCAATACCCTGGCTGACTCTGCAATCACACAAGCCATCTCGTAGAAGTAGCCCCGCACCATGCGCGGGATGCCGTTGTTGTTAAGCATTCCGGTCTTGCGCTGGTCATCGAGATAGGCCAATATGGCTTGAAGGAGTTCTTGACCATCGGCAGCGGCAATGGCTTCCTGCCACCCTGGATTCATGCTCAACAGGTCTTTTGCCCGATTCTCAACCGTGCAACTCAGCATAGCTTGGCGAAGGTCCACGAGGTGCTCTTCATCTACACCGAGCAGCGCCAATTCAAGCGCATAAGTCCGGGTGTAGTCGTAGCGATTGCAGTAGGGCGGCGAGGTGATTACGGCGTCGTAGGTGTCGGCGGGGAGTTGCGGCAGGATCTCCAGGCAGGACCCGCTTAGGAGCCGAATCTCGCCGTGCTCGCCGTGGCCGTTTTGAAACAGGCTTGGTTGCGCAGGCGTGAGCGTGAGATCGGATGCAATCTCTGCGAGCTTCCTGGTGATTGCCTGCTCAAAACCGAGAATCTCGCCCTTGTCGAAAGGCTTTGCGCCCTGCTTTCTCCCAGAGCGATGATCCCAACGCAGATACTGGCCATCTTTGCGTGTGAAGCTCACTTCTTCCAGAACACAGAGTAAAGCAAACCGAAGGAGCGTCTGCACCGAATGCGACGCAGTTTGAATCGCGCCCAGGTACCTCTCAATCAGGTCAAGCGTTTGGTCAGGATATGCGCCTCTGGTAATGCGCAGCTCCGTCACGGCAAGCCGATCCGTCGAGTATCTCCACGGGCTAGCCGCGGCCCAGCGCTGAAGCTCATCCAGGTTTGCCCGATCAAACTGAGATTCGATGATTTGTTTGGTGGCAATGATCTGTTGGCCAATGGGCAGAAGCTCAATACCATCGGCACTTAGACCTAAGTCGCTGGCAACAAACAGGGCTGTGCCGCTGCCTGCGAACGGGTCCAGGATCTTGCCGTTGGTGATGCGGTACTTCGCAAATAAGTGTTCGACTAAACCGGCAGAAAACCCCTCTTTGTAGCGATACCAGCGATAAACCGGACGAGTCTTGTTGGCCTGAAAACTAACAAGCTGGCGGCTTAAAGAGGGTTGCACCAAGAATCGCCCGCGAAAACCATTCGCCAAATGCCGATCCAGCAGTTCAATCTGCTCCAGAGCAGGTTTGCCTTCCTGTTTCAGGTTCTTTTCAACGACAACCTCTGAGATCATGATCAGATTATAGCCGCCCTCATGCTCCTAGTCAATCAGAAGATTCACTCGGTGTATGAGTTTCTGCGTACCATAACAAGTCTTGCCCTGTGCTTGGCCGATTAGGGCCAAACACGCGGTTGCAGACGCATGGCCTGGTATGCTATACTTGCGCCGCAGCAGCCGGCCGGGCATTTCCCTGGCGCCGGATGCCGCACGCTGATGCTTCGTAGGGTGATCCCGGTTTCCAGACTGGCGCCCGCGGCCGGACTAACAACGACCTCAAACGGAGGATGTCATCGATGGCTGTTACCACTGCAAGCGTGCCAACCACTCAAGACCAGGGTGCTTTTTGGCTGCACACGCGCGATTTCGATCTGCGTTTCGTCTCGTTGAGCGTTATTCTGGTGGCCGGCCCCTACGCGGCCTATCTCTTGCTGTTGAACATGGGCGTGCTGTTGGCGCCGCTGGTCAGCGCGCTGGGCACGACCGTGGACGACCTGAGCCGCAACCTGGTCAACGCGTCGGTGGCGCTGCTGGTGGGCGGGCCCCACATGTACGCCACCTGGACCCGCACAGGATTGGACCGTGACTTCGCGGCCAAGCACCGCAAGTTCCTGCTGGCCGGGCTGATCATTCCGGTGATCGTGACGGCGCTGGCCCTGTTCAACCTGCCCCTGTTGCTGACCATCTTCTTCTTCTGGGCATCGATCCACGTGCTGCACCAGATCATCTACATCACGTCCATGTACAACGAGCGGCAGAAGAGCGGGCAGCGCTTCAACCTGTCGCTGTTCTCGCGCCTGTCTGACTACGCCGTGATCCTGACCGCGCTTTACCCGCTGGCCGCCTGGAAGATCGCCAACAACAAGTTCGCCATCGGCCAGAACAATCTGAGCGAGATGGTGAACCAGGTGCTGGGCATCGTGGGCCTGAGCACTGGACCGTGGATGTGGCTGCTGGCCGGCGGCGCATTCCTCGTCGCGCTGACGGTCTGGATCGCCAAATCCATCGCCGAGTACCGCGCAGGCACGCTGCACAAGCCCAAAACGCTGTTCATCGCCGTGACTGTGACAGCGTCCTTCTTTGTGCCCGCGCTGGGCAACCTGGACACCGCCTTCCAGGGCATGAACGTCTGGCACTCGTTCCAATATCTGGCCCTGACCTGGATGCTGATCCATATCCGCAGCCAGCGGGGCGGGCTGAAGAACTCCCCCTTCGTAGAGAAAATGGCGACGGACAGCAAGGCGGCCAAGCGCTATTACGCCTTCAACATCGGCCTGACCATCGCCGATGTGGGGCTGGCGCTGGTGATCTTCCTGGTGCTGTGGCAGGTGGTGGGCTTTTCCTTCGACGCGGCCTTCGACCGCGGCTACTACATCGCCGTGCTCAGCTTCCTGTGGATGCACTATTACCAGGACCATTTCCTGTTCGTGCATCCAGAGGCGATCGAGGGAAAGAGTCTGGCGTGAGTTTAGCGCGGCCCAAGGCGTGGCCGCTGCGCCAACAGCAACGTGTGGCCGCCGTCGTTCTCAGGGACGAAGCGCGCCCACTGCACAGCGAAGCCGATCTCGCCCAGCCAGCGCAGATAGGTCGCCTCGTCGGCGTGGCTCCAAACCATTGGCGCACCGTGCCAGTCGTCCTCCATGCCGGTCCAGGCGCTGTGGCCGACGATGGCCATCAGGATGCCGCCAGGCCGCAGCCAGTCGAAGCAGCGCGCCAACAGAGGGCGTTGCTCAGCGATCGGCAGGTGAATCAGCGCGTAGAACGACACGATGGCGGCGAAGCCATCAGGGGGGAATTCGACCGCGGCCATGTCGGCACAGATGAACGTGCCTTGCGGGACCAGCTTGCGCGCCCGCTCGATCTGCACGGATGAGATGTCCACTCCGGTGACAGCGAACTGCTGCGCCAACTCCTGCGCCACCGGGACGCCGCAGCCGCAGCCCAGGTCCAGCACCGCGTCGCCCGGCTGCAACAGCGGAACCAACTCCTCCAGCCAGCGGAAATAGTTGCGGTCGCGGGGGAGACTATCGCCGCGGTAGGCGTAGCTGATCTGGTCGTAGCTGCGCCGCACCAGGTCTTTGGGGTCAGTCATCGGTTCCATTGATCAAAGGTAAAGGCGCCGGGCACTTGACTTCGTAGGATGCCTGCACTCGGGGTCAAGTGCCCGGCACCGGACCGCGTGCGATCTGCTTCAGCATCTGCAGGATGGCCTCAGGCGGCTGCGCGCCGTTCCAGGCATACTTGTTGTCGACGATGAAGAAGGGCACGCCGCTGATGCCGGCCTGCTGCGCCCAGCGAGCGTCGACTAGCGCCTGCTCTTGGGCTGCGTCGCTTTGCAACAGCGTGCGCATCGAGTCTTGATCGAGTCCGGCCGCGCCGGCGATATCCACCAGCACCGCCAGGTCGCCGATGTCGCGGCCCTGCTCGAAGTAAGCGGCGTAGATCGCATCGATCACAGCCTCCTTGTGGCTATCAGGCGTCAGTGCGATCAGACGGTGGGAGAGCAGCGTGTTGGGTGCGCGGCTGATAGCCTCGAAGTCGAAGCGCAGGCCGACTCGCTCGCCAGCCTGGCTTGGCCCGGCGAACATCTGCTCCAGCGGCACGCGGCCGCCGGCCTTGGCGGTCATGTAGGGCTTGAAGTCCTCCCCGGCCGCGGGGATGCGCTCGTTGAGAAAGAAGGTGCGATAGCGCACCTGCACCGGCTCGCCGTCCCACTGGGCCAGGGCCAGTTGCAGGTGGCGCTTGCCGATGCGGCACCAGGGGCAGGCTGTGTCGTGAAAAAGATCGATCTGCATGACGGGCTCCTTAGTAGCTGATGACCGGCAACTGACGCGCGGCATAATGTGACTGCCAGAGCGCGGCGTGGTCTACGACAAATTGACGCATGGTGATGGACGCGCGGCCCAGCAGCTCCGCCGCCTTCGGATTGACACTATCGGCCGACGTTGCCGGTCGCTCCGGTGATGAGAATAGTGCCAGATGAAGTAGTCATGGCGAAAGCCTGGATCAGACTGCCAGTCTGGTCCATTTTGCGAACTAACGGCGGCGCGGGATCAGAACATAGTAGACGATCAATGCCGCGACATGATACACCAACAGCAGCGTGAAGAGCTGCGTCGTGCCGCCGGGGAAGGGCGCGGCGGCCGGATTGGCGGCCAGCGCCAGGTTGGGCAGCGCCGTCAGCACGAAGCCGATAAGCACCGCGATCAGCCAGACGCGCGGCGGGTTGCTGGCCAGGCGGTTGATTAGCCCGTAGACCACCGTGGCGCCGGCGCCGTAGAGGGCCGTGAAGAAGGCGATGGCCGGAAGCTGCATGGGCGGAAAGTCGGCCGGGATCGTCGCCAACGCGCCCAGGATAAGACGGACGACCACGTTGACGCCGATGGCCACACCAATGGCCAGCAGGCCGTTGCCAGCAATTTGTTTGCCGGTGAGCTTGGTCAGGTGGGTAGATGTCGTTGTTTGAGCCGTCATTCGATGGTAATCTCCCTCATTCGCTGTTCTTAATCCGCTGTGGTACTGCCGAGACCGCCAGCAGCGCAGCCAACTCCTGGCCGGCGCGACGCAGCGGGTCGCCGCTGTGGTAGGTGCGGCTGAAGATGATGCCGCCCTCGATGGCTGCGGTGATGAAGGCCGCCAGCTCGACGGCCCGCTGCGGCTCATAGCCGCTGGCCGCCAGCTTGCCGGCAAAGGCTGCTTGCAGCCGGTCGAAGGCAGCGCGGCAGGCCAGGTTGAGGCGCTCGCTGGAGGTGGCGGTCTCCATGGCCACCGTGGTCAACGGCCCGCCGGCGCGGAAGCTCGACTGCTCGATCGCGTCGGCGATGCGCTGGACTACGAACTGCACGGCCGCGGCGGGATCGTCGTGCGCGGCGAGACCCTCCTCGACGCGGCCGGCCAGGTCGCGGCCGGTACGCTCGATGGCCGCGGCCGCCAGCGCCTCCTTGCCGTCGGGGAAGTAGTGGTAGAGCGAGCCCTTGGGCGCGCCGCTCTCGGCCACGATCTGGTTAAGGCCCGTGGCGTAGTAGCCCTGGGCCTCCAGCAACTCGCAGGTGGCCTCGATGAATTGCTCGCGGGCGGGGCTTGCAACGGTTCTTGCCATGCCCGGAATTATAACGACTGGTCTAGTTAATTACTGTGGGTTCAATTCCCAACTGTAGCCGTCGCTTGGGCGCGTGCCGTGCTGTCCCCATTCGGCCACGCCTTATATGTCAATCGTAGTGTGCTGGTATTCAAACCGGGAATACGGAATGGGGCGCTTTGTCCGGAGAGGGTGATCACGTCAGTTCCTCAAGGTCATCGGTCGCCAGGTCATCAGGTCCCACAAGATGCACGTTTTCAATCGCAGCGCGCTCAGTCAGAGCCGATGTGAAACCGGACTTGGCGAACAGCGCATAGGAGACGGCCGGCCAGCGTCCCTCTGGATCGACCAAGCGCGCCTTGCGCTGTAAGTCATCCAACACGTCGATGCCGACCGGGTTGACCGACCACTTGCACTCGCCCAGCAACAGCGCTCCGTCGGCGTTGCTGACGGCTACGACGTCGATCTCGCCGCTGCGGTCCCACCACGAACCGATGCGCTCCGCCAGAAATGGCAGTTTGCCGGCCCGCGCCAGGCGCGCCACATGCGCCCGTGCCGCCTCCTCGAAGGCATAGCTCACGAACTGGTCGAAGGTGGGCTGCACGCGCTGCACCAGCACCGCGTCGGCGAGGCCCAAATCCAGCGACCCCTGGTTGGGATGCACGTAGCGAAACCAAAAGCGCAGAAAGGCATCGCTGATCTGATAGATCCCGCGCTTGCTCTTTTCGGGCCGGCCCTCGGTGGCTGGCACCTGCCGGGCCACCACGCGCAAGCCCTGGAGGATGTCCAGATAACGACCGGTTGTCCCGGCATCGCCAACGCGAGCGGCTTGGGCGATTTCGTTAAGGCGCGTTGCGCCTTCTGCGATCGCCCGCAAGATCGAGAAGTAGTTGCGCGGCTCGCGCAACTCCTCCATCAGCAGCAGTTGCGGCTCGCGGCGCAGGATGCCCTGGCTGTCCAGGATGTGCGTGCGGATGTTGCTGAAGACGTCGGTTTCGTCGGCAAAAATGCCCAGGTAGTAGGGCATGCCGCCCAAGACCGCCCAGGTCTCGATCTGCTGGACAGCGCCGTAGGATGAAAAGAAAGCTGCCGCAGCGGGCAACTCCAACGCAGGCAGAAGATAGCTGCCCGTGCGCCGGCCGTAGAGCGGCGCCTGATAGGCGAGCACCTCTCTTTCCATCATGCCGATGTACGAGCCACACAGGATCAGAAAGACCCGCGTGTGGCGCAGTCGCTCGTCCCAGGCTTTTTGCAGCAACGACGGAATGGCCCGGTTGCCGCTGAACAGATAGGTGAACTCGTCCAGCACCACGATAGGGCGGCCCGGCAGGTCGGCCAACGCCGCAAACGCCGCTTCCCACGAGGGAAAGGTGAAGCCCTCAGGCGTCTCGTCATGGGTGAAACGCCAGATTCGCTGAGAGAACGATGCAAGCTGATCGAGGTCGGAGCTTAGCGTCGCAATGAAGAATACGTGTGGCTTGTCAACGCAAAAATGGCGCAGGAGTTCGGTCTTGCCCACCCGGCGCCGCCCATAGAGCACAAACAGCTCAGCGCGCTCGGAACGGTAGCGTGCTTCCAGATTGGCTAGCTCAACTTTGCGGTCGATGAACACGGCATCTCTCCTGGCGCGTCCTGAGGTTACACGAATTCAAATCGCGATTATTATAATCGCGATTTGAATAATCGCCAATCCTCTTGCACAGGGCCTCCACTCAAGCAAGTCGCAGGTAACCTCGATGGTGAGCACGTCCAATCCGTCCTGGCTCCAACAGGGCAAGACGCCCCCAAAGCTGGCGAAGCAACCCCCAATGCGCAAGAAGACCAATCTGCACGCCGATGCGTCTTGCGAGAATCAGGCTTCAATCACCTCAAACTCAATTTCCAGTCTCTCACACAAGTCCGCCAACACTCTGAGGGCCCTGTCCCTGGCGTAATGGCTCTCTATGGCATAGCCCTTGTAGGTGACTGGATAGAAGAACTCCCGGCCATTGGGATGTACTGGTGGTGTCTGGTTGGTAAGGACGTAGCGCGCTTTGCTAGGCCCCCACGGCAGAGGGACCCTGGTGACCGCGCCTTCGTCTACGATGTGTCTCAGGACCGCCTCAAAAAGCAATCTCACCGTTTCGTTCACGATGACCCGGTTGTTCAACCTCACTGCCAGCCGTCCAGTGGCGCGTCCCTTGCTCGGCGCCACATCGGCCGTGCTGTAGTCGATGATGCCTGAAAGGATAAGGGCGTCATAGATGGAGTCGAAGACATCGCTGTATCTCTCGTACAACGCCAAGGCTAATCGCTTCTCCTCATTGGTGATTGCCATCTTGACTCCTTTGTACCTGCTCTTCAAGTTCTTGATATATTGGATGATGAAGGGCTTCACCTTGTCGTTCAAGTTCGGATGATCCAGCAAGGGGAGAAGCAGCTTGTCGTTCAGCAATTGGTAATCCAAGCAGTACCATCTGTCGTCGCCGATGGTGGATCGGGAATTGGGGCCAAGGGTAGGCGTCACGAAGATCAGCAAATTGACATCGTCAGGATGATTTGACCACAGCCAATTGGCATACTTCGTTGCCTGTTTCCCGTCAGGCCTTGAGTCGATCTTGAGCTCAAAGATCACGTTGACAGTGCCAGCTTCGCCATCGGCATCCAAATACTTGGCAGTCAGGAAGATATCGAAGCGACCAACGCCGGTTACGCTAGTCTCAGTTGACTGGTACTCATTCGGGGATACCTGAATGTCGGAAAACTCCGCCAGAGGCAAGGTATAGACGAGGTGCTTGTCTGAATGCCCGGAAGCCTTCAAACATCGCTCATCGAGCAAGAGCAGGAGAAAACGCCGCAATACGTAGTCCGAGAGCAAATGCGATCCACCCGGGTCCAGCAACCAACCAAAGAACGACGAATGCCAACGCTCGAAGTGAGATCGTCCCACGATCGTGAAGAAGTTGGGCTCGTTCAAGATGTTCTCGAACCTGATGAACTCAGGTTCAGAGATCAGATCCAACAGACGTCGAGCGAAATCTGGTCTTGCTTTGCGTTTGCCCATGGGTTTGAGTGCTCACTGTTCATCGCACGCTAGGGTATTTCGAGTACCGAGGTCGATGCACCGATTGGTTGTGAGGTGTTTGATACAAGCAATTATAGCATCGGAGCCTGGGATTGCCAACGAAACGTCACGTCCCCCCGCTTAAGACTCCCTTAAGACAAACACCAGCCATCCTTAAGGCCATAACAGCATCTGGACTGCTAAACTATCAGACAAACTGCGCAGTCGCTGCGCCCAAGCAATCATTCCCGTATTCTCTGCCTGACAGGAGACCCAAACATGGATATGACCCTCACCCGCCCGGTGAACACCCTGACGCCGCCGGTCAACGGCACCAACGGTAGCAACGGCTTCAACAGCCCCTACGTCCGCGAGCTGAACAGCGCCATCCAGCACGAGGCTGCCTTCATCCCCGCCCTGCTGGACGAGATCAACAAAGTGATGGTGGGCCAGGAGGCCCTGGTCGAGCGGGTGCTGATCGCCCTGCTGGCCGACGGCCACGTGCTGCTGGAGGGCGTGCCGGGCCTGGCCAAGACGCTGCTGATCAAGACGGTCGCCCAGGCCATCCAGGCCGACTTCTCTCGCATCCAGTTCACGCCCGACCTGCTGCCGGCCGACCTGGTGGGCACGCAGATCTACAACCCGCGTACCCATGAGTTCACCGTCCACCAGGGACCGGTCTTCGCCCACCTGGTGCTGGCCGACGAGATCAACCGCGCGCCGGCCAAGGTGCAGAGCGCGCTGCTGGAGGCCATGCAGGAGCGCCAGGTCACCATCGGCGACACCACCTACCGTATGGACGACCTGTTCCTGGTCATGGCTACCATGAACCCCATCGAGCAGGAGGGCACCTACCCGCTGCCCGAGGCCCAGGTCGACCGCTTCATGCTCAAAGCGCGGGTGGACTACCCCAACCGGGCCGAGGAGCGGCTGATCATGGAGCGCATGACCGGCGCGGCCCTGCCCGTGGTCACGCCGGTGGTGACGCCGGCCGACATCCTGCGCGCCCGCGCGGCCGTCAAACAGGTCTACGTGGACGACAAGATCAAGGACTACGTGCTGGACCTGGTGATCCGCACCCGCCAGCCGGGCAACAACGGCCTCGCCGACCTCAACAATCTGATCCAGTTCGGCGCCTCGCCCCGGGCCAGCATCAACCTGATCCTGGCCGCGCGCGCCCACGCCTTCCTGCACGGCCGCGGCTTCGTCACGCCCGAGGACATCAAGGCCATGGCCCCCGACGTCCTGCGCCACCGCATCATCACCACCTACGAGGCCGAGGCCGAGAATATCAGCAGCGACCACATCGTGCGGCGGATTTTGGATTATACGCCGGTGCCGTAAACCAAACGATGAATGATGAACGATGAATGATGAGTCCGGATTCCGGGCTCCGGATTCATCATTCATCGTTCATCATTCATCGCTTCCGGAGTCCCCATGCTCACCAACGACCTGATCCACAAAATCCGCCACATCGAGATCCGCACCAAGCGGCTGGTGAACGACAGCTTTGCCGGCGAGTATCACTCGGTCTTCAAGGGCCGCGGCATGGAGTTCGAGGAGGTGCGGCCCTACCAGCCCGGCGACGAGATCCGCACCATCGACTGGAACGTGACCGCGCGCACCGGCGAGCCCTACGTCAAGCGCTACGTCGAGGAGCGCGAGCTGACTGTCATGCTGGTGGTGGACGCCAGCGCGTCGGAGAACTTCGGCTCGACGCTACGCTTCAAGCGCGAGCTGGCGGCCGAGTTGACGGCGGTGCTGAGCTTTGCGGCCACCACCAACAACGACCGCGTTGGCCTGCTGATCTTCACCGACCAGGTGGAGCTGTTCATCCCGCCGCGCAAGGGACGCAAGCACGTGCTGCGCCTGCTGCGCGAGCTGCTGGCCTTCCAGCCGCAGCGCCGCGGCACCGACATCAAGCTGGCCCTGGACACGGTCAACCACATCCTGAAGCGCCGCGGCATCATCTTCCTGGTCTCCGACTTCATGGCCAACCCGGACAGCTACCGCACCGCGCTCGCTGTCACCAACCGCCGCCACGACCTGATCGCCGTGGACCTGCACGACCCGCTGGAGCGGACGCTGGGCAACGTGGGCCTGCTGGCCATGGAAGACCCGGAGAGCGGCGAGATCGTCTGGGTGGACACCGGCAGCAAGGCCTGGCGCGCCGCCTTTCAGCAGCGCATGGACGGCCAGCGCAGCGCGGCCACGCGGGCCATGCGCCACGCCGGCGTCGACCGCATCGCCGTGGCCACCAACCAGGACTACGTCGCGCCGCTGATGGCTTTCTTCCAGGAACGCTACCGGCGGATCAGGCATTAGCGCGCAAGGACTGACAGTCCTGGTTGTCCAACGGACTTGCATTCGACGCTGGGACTTGCCCCTGGGACGGATCAGGACTGTCAGTCCTCTTCGACCGCAAGGACTGACAGTCCTGGTTGTCCAACGGACTTGCATTCGACGCTAGGACTCACCCTTGGGACGGACCAGGACTGTCAGTCCTCTCGACGGAACGACACCATGCTCAAGACATCTCTTCAAGCCCTTATGCTCATCGCCCTGCTGCTGCTGGCCGTGACGCCGGCCGCCGCGCAGGTGGAGGGTCCTATCACGGCCACCCTCAGCGCGCCGGACAGCCCGCTCACGGTGGGCGATCCGATCGCGTTGACCCTGGCGCTGACCCATCCGGCCGGCTACCAGGTGATCCTGCCCGCGCTGCCGGACATCTGGGGCGACTTTGCGGTCGTCTCCCAGTCGCCGGCCGTGGTTACCGACAACGCCGACGGCACCGCGACCACCTCCATGCAGATCGACGCGCGCCTGTTCCAGCCTGGCGCCTTCGCCACGCCCGTGCTGGAGGTGAGCGTCACCGATGGCCAGGGCGGTCTTCAGAACGTGCTGGCCGCGCCGGCAGCGGTGAGCATTGCCTCGGTGCTGCAAGACGGCGACACGGAGTTGCGCGACATCAAGCCGCAGGCCGTATTGCCCATGCCCGCGGCCTGGCCATGGATTGCGGCTGGATTGGCGGCGGTTGCCCTGGTGGCTGTCGTGGTGTGGCAGGCGCGCCGGCGTGAGAAGCTGGCCGTGGACAACCGTCAGGCTCACCAGGTCGCGCTGGACGGCCTGCGCATCGTCGAGGGGCTGCGCCTGCCAGAGCAAGGCCGCTTCAAGGAGCACTACACGCTGGTCTCCGACACGGTGCGGGTCTACGTCGAGCGGCGCTTCGGCGTGCCGGCCCTGGAGCGCACCACCGCTGAGATTCGCCCCGACCTGGCCCGCACCGCCATGACGCCCGAAGTGAGCGCGCTGCTCCTCGCTTTCTTGCAGGAGAGCGACCTGGTCAAGTTCTCGCAGTGGACGCCCGATGTGGAGAGCGCCCAGCAGTTGCTGGTCCATGGCCGCATGATCGTCGAGGCGACCAAGCCCGAGCCGGCAGATGAGCCGGCCGGCCAGCCGCCGGCCAAGCGACGACAACAGCGCACGGCAGATCCCCAGCAGCCAACGATGGAGGTGGCCGCATGACCACGCCCGCCACCACCAGCTTTCAATTCGCCAGCCCGCTGCTGCTGGGCCTGCTGCTCCTCGTGGCCCTGCTGGCCGCGCGCAGCCTGTCGGGCCGTTCAGGCGCCAACCAGCGCCGCAGCGCCCGGCCGGCCACCCTGACCTACTCAGCCGCCGGCTTGGCGCGCGACCTGCCCCGCTCCTGGCGGGTGACCTTCCGCCCCATGCTGACGGCCATGCGCCTGCTGGCCATCGCCTTGATCGTCGTCGCAGTGGCCCGGCCGCAGATCGTGCAGGGCCAGGAGACTATCAAGGGCGAGGGCGTGGACATTGCGCTGGCGCTGGACATCTCCGGCAGCATGGCCGCGCTGGACTTTCAGCCCAACAACCGCCTGCAAGCCGCCAAGCAGGTGATCGGCGAGTTCATCGCCGAGCGGCCCTACGACAAGATCGGCCTGGTAGTCTTCGCCGCCGAGGCCTTCAGCCAGGCGCCGTTGACGCTGGACCGCAACGCGCTGGGGCGCTCATTGCAGCAAGTGGAGTTGGCGCCCGACCTGGGCCTGGACGACGGCACGGCTATCGGTCTGGGCATGGCCAACGCGGCCAATATGCTGGCCAACAGCGACGCCAAAAGCAAGGTCATGATCCTGCTCACCGACGGCGTCCACAACGCGGGCGAGATCGACCCGCTGACCGCGGCCGAGGCGGCCAAGGCGCTGGGCGTCAAGGTCTATACCATCGGCGCGGCCAAGCCGGGCCAGGTGCCGGTACCCGTGCAGGACATGTTCGGCGGCCAGCAGATCGCCTATCGCGAGAGTGAGATCGACGAGGAGACCCTACGCCAGGTGGCCGACATCACCGGCGGTCGCTATTTCCGGGCCGAAGACACCCGCGACCTGCAAGACATCTACGGCGCCATCGACCAACTGGAGAAGTCGCAGGTCGAGGTGCAGGTCTTCAACCGTTACCAGGAGCTGGCCGGCTGGCTGATGGTTCCAGCGCTGCTCTTGCTGCTGCTGGAATTGGTGTTGGGCCAAACAATTTTCCGGAGGCTGCCATGACGTTCGCCAACCCGCAATTCCTCCTTGCTTTGCTGCTGGTCCCCGCGGCTGGATTGTTCTTGCTGTGGGCCGGCCGTCAACGCCAGGCCGCGCTGGCCCGCCTGGGCAATCCAGCGCTGATCCAGCGGCTGAGCGCTGTGGTCAACGTGCGCGGCCGGCGCTGGCAGGCGGCGCTGACCCTCTTCGCCTTGGCCATGCTGATCGTCGCCATCGCCCGCCCTCAGTGGGGCAGCGAGGTGCAGGAAATCGACCAGCAGGGCTTGCAGGTGATGGTGGCCCTGGACGTGTCGCAGAGCATGCTGGCGCAGGACATCCAGCCCACGCGGCTGGACCGGGCCAAGCTGGAGATTCGCGACCTGACGGCGCAGCTCAAGGGCGACGAGATCGGCATTGTGCCCTTCTCCGGCGCGGCCTTCGTGCAGGTACCGCTGACCTCGGACTACACCACGGCGTTGAGCTACCTGCGCGACGCCGGCCCTGGCCTGATCTCCCGGCCCGGCACGGTGATCGGCGACGCCATCCGCACGGCCGCGGCGGCCTTCGATCCCAAGCTGGCCAGCCAGAAGGTGCTGGTGGTGATGACCGACGGCGAGGACGTGGAGAGCGATCCGCTGGCCGCCGCCAAGGAGGCCGCCGAGCAGGGCGTGTTGATCTACACCATCGGCTTCGGCACGCCCGAGGGCGATCGGGTGCCGGAGATTGACCAGCGCGGCCGCGTCGTGGGCTACAAGCAGGACGCGCAGGGCAACCCGGTGCTGTCGCGCATGGACGAGGCGACCCTGCAGGCCATCGCCGCGGCGGCCGGCGGCCAGTACTACCGGGCGACGCCTGATGGCCGCGAGCTGGCCAGCCTGCTGGCCGAGATCGACGGCCAGCAGCGCGCGCAGGTGCAAAGCCGCCAGACGTTGCAGATGATCGAGCGCTACCAGATCTTCCTGGCCCTGGCCTTCGTCGCGCTGGTCGCAGCCCAGTTGATCCCTGATCGAATTCGGGAACGGATGCCAGCCAGGCAGACGCGACCATGGCGTCGTAACGCCGGCAACCAATCGCCCGCCTGAGCTAGTCTTGTACGTTGGATGGTGTTTGATGATTCGTGAAAAACCGCTTTTCGCAGTGATCGTTCTTGCCGCACTGGCGCTGCTGTTGGCCGCCTGCGGCCCGTCGACGGCGAGACTGACCGCCGACGGCAACGAAGCCTTCGCCAAGCAGGCCTACGAAGAGGCGCTGCAAGCCTACAGCGAGGCCCAGGCCAGGTCGCCAGAGCTGGCCGAGCCGTACTACAACGCAGCCAACGCCCTTTACCGTGCGGGCAAGTACCAGGAGGCGCTCAAGGCGCTGCAAGCCGCGGCGCAGGTCGCCCAATCCAACGCGCTGGCGCAGAACAGCTTCTTCAACGCCGGCAACTCGGCCTTCAACACGCAGAGCTGGGGTGCGGCCATCGATGGCTATCGCCAGGCGCTGCTGCGCAATCCTGACGACCTGGACGCGAAAGTCAACCTGGAGCTGGCCTTGCAGCAGAAGCGACAAGAAGAACAGCAAGATCAGCAGGACGAGCAGGATCAAGAACCGCAAGAGCAACAGGAACAGCAGAACCAGGACGAGCAACAGCAGGACCAACAGAATCAAGACCAGCAGAACCAGGATCAGCAGCAGGACGGCCAAGGCGAAGACGAGCAGCAGAACCAGGATCAGAGCGGCCAGGGCCAAGACCAGCAGCAGGATCAAGGCGATCAGCAAGACCCACAGGACCAGTCGCCAGGCGACCAGGGTCAGCAGCAGCAGCAGCAAGGCCAGGACGGCCAGACTCAGGCTGAGCAGAAGCAAGATGGCGAGCCGCAGGACGGTTCACAGCTTGCCCCCGGCCAGCGCATGACCCAGGACCAGGCCCGCCAACTGCTGGCCGCCATCGCCGGTAAGTCCGACACCTTGCAGAACCGGCTGGGCCAGTTCCTGCGGGTGCGCAGCCGGCCGCCGGTGCAGGATTGGTGACGCGCTCACGAAAGGACTGACAGTCCTGCTCCTGCGACGGCCAAGTCCCACGCGTTGTGACCTGCTCGACGCGGCAAACCAGGACTGTCAGTCCTTGGCCTACCGTAACCGTAGGACTGACAGTCCTGCTCCTGCGACGGCCAAGTCCCACGCGTTGTGACCTGTTCGACGCAACGAGCAGGACTGTCAGTCCTGCTCGACGCGTACGAAAGGACTGACAGTCCTGCTCCTGCGACGGGCAAGCCATACGCGTTGTGATCAGCTCGACGCGACGACCAGGACTGTCAGCCCTTAACCCAACGACTCACGAGGAATTCATCATGCCATTCATCCATAAACTCATCCCCGCAATCCTTATCGCCGCGCTGCTGGTCGGCGTCACCGGCGGCGCGGCCAGCGCTCAAACGCCGCAACCTCAGCCAGCCACCTTGATCTGCGCCGATGGCCTCTGCACCATCGAGACCCCCGCCGACAAGCTCTCGCCGCTGGCCAAGTTGGGCGCGACGTTGGGTTGGTCGGCGCTGCAAAGCCAGCGCGACGTATTGCCGGCCGGCGCCAGCTTGCAGATCGACGACCAAGTGACGCTGACACTGCCGGTGGGCGAGCTGACCCTGCCCACGGCGCAGCTTGACGTGCAGATGGGCGACGACAACCGCA
Organism: Anaerolineae bacterium; assembly: GCA_049294015.1. GTDB lineage: Bacteria > Chloroflexota > Anaerolineae > JAAEKA01 > JAAEKA01 > JAAEKA01. The sequence continues at coordinate 2,434 of JBAQCH010000044.1, read as the reverse complement.
TCGCCCGCCTGCGCGGCTCGGTCGAGACGCCCTTCCCGACCCTGGGCGTGCTCAGCGATGTGCGCATGGTCCAGCCGGCCCGGGCCGAAGTAGGCCTGGACACGGGCGCCAACCTGAGCCATCTCGGCGCGCCGTTGGATGCCGAACGCCAGTATCTCTTTTTCAACATTGCATCGGGCATGGACATGGCCGGCACGGTCGCCAGCACCGGCGACGCGCTCAATCTGTCCGCGCCGGCCGGGCAGGTTCTGACCCTGGTCATCGACACCGCGCAGCCGCTGGTCTACCTGGCCGGCAACGTCACCGTCAACACCAGCGCCGACATGCTGCTGGCCGGGCCGCTGCTGGAGCTGGCCCAGCAGTCGCCGCTGATCCCGGACGCCTTGCCGCTGCGCCAGCGCACCCAGCTAATAGTCTCCGGCCTCGCGGGCAAGAACGCCGATGAATCCCTTCAACTGGGCGGCGCGTGGAGCGTCGACGCCGGCGCGCTGGGCCGGTGGCTGGGCGTGGAAGCCACGCCGCTGGCCGTGGAAGGCTTGCTCACCCTGGGGCCGGAAGGCATGTTGGTGGACGGCGTGGTGCGTTCGGCGATCGCGCCGGACACGGTGCTCGACAGCAGCGTGCAGTTGACGGCTTTCGTTCCGTTCAAGGCAGGCGCCGAGAATGCGTTCGTCGAGACGCAGGCAGCGCTGGACATTCCACTGGCTAACGTGGACTTGGACGGCAGTGCGCGCATCGAACTGCCGTTGGGCGTGGCCGATACGGCGATGGCAACTGCGGGACGGGCCGCCGACAGCGCCAGCAACGCGCTTCAGAACGCCCTGACGGCCGCCGGTCAAGCGGCAACGACGGGCGCCGACGCGATCAGAGATGCCGCCGGCCGCGGCGGGGCCTGGCTCGGCGCGCTGCCCAAGCCCAACCTGGCCAATATCCAGTTGCCGCGCCTGCTGGCCCAGCAATAATCGCCTGCTCAGCGCAGTCCGTGGAGCATCGTATTTATGAAGCAAATCGCTGATACAGCCCTTCGCCACGTCTTGAGCCGCGCCGCAATCGTCGTTGCCAGCCTGCTGGTGCTGGCCGTCGCCGCGCTGCCAGCCTCGGCCCAGGGCCCCGCGGTCTCGGCTACCGTCGATCGCAGCGCCATCGGCCTGGGCGAGGCCGTGACTCTCAGCATCGCCGTCGAGGGCGCCAGCGGCCAGCCTGCCCTGCCCCCTCTGGACGATTTCCAGGTAGTGGGAACCAGCAGCGGCGTACAGATAAGCACAGTCAACGGCAGCACCACAACCCAGACGGTCACCCAGTATCGCTTGCAGCCGCTGCGCATCGGCGAGCTGACCATCCCGGCCTTCCAGATCGTCGTCGATGGCCAGGGCTCTGCCTTCACCGACCCGATCGTGGTCAGCGTGAGCCAGGGAAGCGGCGCGCCGGCCCAGGCCCAGCCTGGCGCTATGCCCCCGTTGTTTCCCAACAGCGGCGGCGGCCTGACCGACCTGCTGGGCCTGCTGGACCAGATGCTTCAGGCCAGCCCGGCGCTGGGATCGCTCTCGGGCGGCCAGACTCCGGTGACGCCATCGCGCTCGTTGGCGCAGATTGCCGCGCCGGCCGCCTTGCAGGGCCAGGACTACTACGCCGAAGCGACGGTGGACAAGGCCGCGCCCTACCAGGGCGAGCAGGTGCTGTACACCTTGCGCTTCTACCGGGCGATCGATCCCTTCGGCCGCATCGAGTACAAGGCGCCCACCTTCAACGGCGCATGGAGCAAGGCGCTGCCCGACCAGGCCGACTACACCACCGAGGCCGGCGGCCGCCGCTACCTGGTCACCGAGCTGCAACACGTGCTCTTCCCCATGGTGGCCGGCGAGGTTGTTATCGATCCAGCCCGGCTGACGCTGCCGGGCGATTTCCTGGGCGCGCCGGGGATCGAAGTCGCCAGCCAGCCGCTGACGCTGGACGTCCAGCCGCTGCCGGCCGGCGCGCCGGCCAGCTTTCAGGGCGCGGTCGGCCAGTTCCAGATGGAGTCCGAGGTGAACAAGGCCGAGGCCACGGTGGGCGATGCTATCACCCAACGCGTAGTCATCGCCGGCGTCGGCAACGTCGAACAGATCACCGACCCCGTCTGGACCAGCGAGCCGGCCTGGCGCGCCTTCGACAGCGAGGCCACAACAGAAACCGAGTTCCGGGACGGACGGCTGGCCGGCATCCGCAGCATCCAGCGGACGCTGGTGCCAACCCAGCCCGGCCAGTTGGCCGTGCCAGGAGCCGAGTTCAGCTACTTCGACCCGGCGACCGGTGAGTACCATACCCTGAGCACGGAGCCCGCGACCCTGGCTGTGGCGCCCGATCCCAGCACGCCGGTCGCGCAGAAGCCAGCCGAGCCAGCCCAAGCGCCGGCCAGCGTTGCGCAGGCGCATCCCGACCTGCGCCCCATCAAGGA
>JBAQCH010000043.1:0-53553 GCA_049294015.1 Anaerolineae bacterium | reverse complement strand
GCTGAGAGTGGCCGTGAAGTCGGCTGGCTGGACCACGCGCCAGGTGATGGTGGCCAGGACGCCGGACCCTTCAGCGCCTGGCTGGTCCTGTGCGCCCAAGGTGAAGCCGCCGTAGACCACCCGACCGCTGGCCGCGTCGCGCAGGTCAGGCCCCAACGGCTGGGGGCTGCGGCCGGTGCTGCTCAGAAAAGGGCCCAGCTCGATGGAGTCCACGGCAAAGGCCGCGGGATCGAAGTTGACGTCGAACTGGAAGCCCAGCAGGTCCTTGGTGTTCTCCACCGTGACGTCGGTGGTGAAGGTCTCCCCCTCAACTGGGACGAAGGCCACGGGCTGAAGGGTCACAGTGGCAGCTTCCTGCGCAAGAGCTGTGACGGCGGGCAGGGCCAAAAGGGCCAGCAGCAAAAGCAGGGCAAGGGATCGGCTGAAACGCATGGGACACTCCCGGTCGCAGAGGCTGGACACAAACAGGGGCAGCCGGGATGGCTGCCCCTGTGGTTTGGAGACGTAGCAGAAGTTTAGCTCTTGCGGCGCAGCAGCGCGTAGGCGCCGCCGGCAGCCACAGCAGCCGCGCCGGCCAGCAGCGGCCAGGCAGCCGCAGCGAAGGGCGCCGGGCTATCCGTGGCGGCGTCGAAGCCGGACATAGTGACGGCGGTGGGGACGCAAGAAATCAACTGCTGAGCGGTGGCATTCACAATGACATTATCAGGTCCGATAAGCGCAGTCGGGACACCAACGCCAGTTGTGACTAACCGTACCGTGTATGGCTGAGACGTAAGTAAACTGAAGTGCAACACTGCAAGTTCCACATTGGATCCTGCTGCACCAGGGTTCGGAACAGTATTAGTACATTGACCAGACACCCAAGCAAAGGTGCCATCATCGAACCCAATCTGAACGCTGGGGCTACACCCGGCCAACGCATTCATGCTGGAACCCGGAGTGACAGCATCCAGGGTCATTTGCGCATGGGGATACTCAACCTCAAGCTCAAAACCGACAACGCCATTACCTGCGACGTTTGGGACATTCTGGGCGGTTATCACGACGGCTGCGTCTGACCCCGGGTTCGAACTAGGAACCCCACAGCTTGACGTGATGCTGTCGAAGCTTACCGACGCAGGCGCAGCAGAAGCGACGCTTACTCCAACGATGACGATGAGCGCAACCAACACACTCGCGGATTTGAGAAGTGTTTTCTTGCTAGCCATGAATACCTCCAATGCTGCGTTTGACCACAAGATCAAATCTTGATTTCGCCAAGAACAAAGCCTCTGCTTTGCACTTGATCAACGGGGCTTGCTGATAATTCGACCTAGCGCTGTGTCAAGGACAGGTATTTGCGGGCCCTTTGGCAGCAACGACTGCCAAAACATCCGCCGCCGTAATAAAGGGCAGACCATCCAAGTTGGTGTCATACTGATACTTAGGGCTGCAAGCACCACCCCAAGGTCCCTTATTGGCAACCACTGCCAGGACATCAGCTGCGGTGATAAACGCCAAGCCATCACCATTGGTGTCGAATTTCCGGTACACTTGAACCGAACTACCAGTCTGACCGTCCAGCCCAATCACGCCGCCGTTGATATCAACCAACTGCGTCTCGGACATGGTCAAGGCCGCCGCGCCGCAGGTGGCGGTTGGCAGCAGCGCAACCGTCGCCAACTGGCCAGGGGCCATGTTACCAGGCGGGTTGCCCGTGCCCCAGGAGTAGTCGCCGAACTTGACCGTGTCGCCGGAGACAGCTTTCAGCAGGGGTGTTCCACCACTCGCAGAGTTTTGCCTCGTGCCGCCATTGGTCAGGTATGCGCTGACAGCAACGCCCACGTTGGCAGCCGTGTTGTCGAAACGGCCCGCGGGCCAGGCGATCTTGGTCTCGTAGCCGCCCAAGCCGCCGCTCAAGCCGGCAATGTTGACCGGAACGTTGGCCGGACAGTTATGGCCGTTCCAGACCTGCACGCCAGCGCCGGTGGAGATGGTACCGGCCTCGGGCTGCGCCTGCAGGACCGGCGTGCCGGCTGCCACAGCAAGAACAGCCACCAGGGCCACGATAACGCTCACGCGTCGCACTAATTTGCTTCGGTTCATCTTCATAGCCTCCAAACTCCAGATTCAGTTTGTTGTGGTGCGCAGGCAGTTGCAGAACTTGGCCTGAAACCCAGTCGTCTGCGTGCAGGATGCTTCCATTGTAGCACAGCGTAGGGACTTTGTAAAGCCCGTATGGCGTGTTTTGGGCGCAACCTGAAAAACGACTGGCTGGCTTTGGGCAACGTTTCGAACACTCACCGTCAGGGTTGACACGATTGGATGCTGAAAGGGCTGATCGCACCCTCGCTGGCACGATAAGGCTGGCAGATAGTAACATTCACCTGCGGATTTGTCAAACTGCCAGACACAAGGTTTGGCCGGGACTGCGCCGCGCGCATCTGCACAACGCTCGCCCGGCCAGCGCGGTTTGCGCTGCCACTGAGTTGAACGCACCATGAAGCCATTTTCTGACACGCAAACGGCGCGGTTATTGGCTTGGGTGTATTCTAGATGGGTTGAGTCGCCTGCAGCCTGTAGGACGATTTTCCAAATCGTCCGTTCCCGCGGCCGTGAGGCGGACGATTTAGAAAATCGTCCTACGTCGGCTGAACCCATTTTGAATGCACCCAATTGGTTTGGGTGCGGCAATTATCCAAGTACCAAGCATTCAGGCCAGCCGCTGTTTGAGGCGTTGGATACGGCCATAGGACTGCTCGATGCGCGCGCGGCTGATGCGGCCGCTGGCAACGGCCTGGCGCAGGATGGCAACGGTTCGGCTGACCACGTCTTCCTCGTACAGCACGTTGTTGGAGATCGCCAGGATGTCCACGCCCGCGTCGACCGCGGCCAGCACGGCGTCTTCGTAGCCATAGTAACGGCGAATCGCGCCCATCTGCATGTCGTCTGAGATCACCACGCCGTCGTGGCCCAGCTCGCCCCGCAGCAGGCCGTCGATGGTCGACCGGGAAAGCGTGGCCGGGAAGGTCGGGTCCAACGCCGCGTTGAAGACGTGGGCAGTCATGATGCTGTCGGCCAGGCCAGCCTGAATCAAGTCGCTGTAGGGCTGCAACTCCTCGCGTCGCCAGGTGTCGCTCACATCGACCAGCCCGTGGTGCGAGTCGGCCGTGGAGCTGCCGTGGCCGGGGTAATGCTTGAGACAGCACAACACGCCCTGTTGGTGATGGGCCTGAACGAAGACTGCGGCCAGCCGGCTGACCAGGGCCGCATCCGCCCCAAAACTACGGCCGTAGCGAGCGATGATGGGGTTCTCAGGATTGCTGTTCACGTCCACCACCGGCGCCAGGTTGAGATTGATGCCCGCCTGGGCCAGCGTCACCGCCAAAGCCGCGGCTACCTCAGCCACGGCCGTCTCATCGGCCAGCTCGCCCAACTGCTGGTGCGACGGCGTGGCGGGAAAACCATGCCGCGGCGCCAGTCGCGCCACCTGGCCCCCCTCCTGATCGACGGCGATCAGCAGCGGCGCGCCCGTCGCGGCCTGTAGGGCAGCGGTCAACGCCCGCACCTGCTGCGGCGACTGCACGTTGCGCACCGCTGAGCGGGCAGGACCGTCGAAGCTGAACAACACCACACCACCCAGATGGCGCTCCCGGATGTCGGCCATGATGGGATGCTGGTCGTCCACGGCCAGCCCGCGGAAGCCCACCAGCAGCATCTGCCCCAGCATCATATCCAGCTCAGGATCGGGAGAGAGGGTCGGCGTCGGCGATGGGGTTGGCGATGGCGTAGGTGTTGCTGTGGATGTGGGTGTTGGCGTGGGTGTGTCCGTGGCAGTGGGCGAAGCCGTGGGCGTAGCTGTGGCGGTCGGTGTGGTCGTCGCCGTCGGCGAAGCAGTGGGCGACGGCGTCGAAGTCCACGTTGGGGTTGCTGTGGCGGATGGCAAAGGCGATGGCGTTGGCGAAGGGCTGGCGTCAAGCGCGACCAACGGCTGCGGGGTCGCCGTGGACGACAGGCCGCAGCCGCTGAGGATGGCTGCTGTTGCGCCCAGGCCCGCCAGCCGCATGAAGTCGCGTCGGGTCAGCCCGGGGGTGTAGCGGTGCTTGAAATCCATTCAGTGCTTGCTCGTGACCCTATGACGGCACTTCTCAGAATCTGGACGCGGATTCACGGGGTTTTCGCAGATCTGACCATCCAATCAATCAGATCTGTGTCAATCTGTGTGAATCCGCGTCCAATGACCTGGGATAGTTTAGCGCTCCCGGACGCTGCTGGCGCCTGAGGTCTCGATCCGACCCATGGTCGGGGTACCGGCGTAGCCTACAGTCGATGCGCCGCTGGCTTCAGCGTCCAACCGGCCGCTGGCGTTAACCTCGGCCCGGCTGGCGCCGCTGGCCTCCACGGCCACATTCTGCATGGCAAAGTCAGCAAGATTGGCCTGACTGGCGCCGGAGACACTGATGCGGCCATCCTGGCCCCGGCCGGTCAATTCCACGCGGCTGGCGCCGGAGACGTCGGCCTGCAGGTCGCCAGCATCGATCTGGCCGCGCAACGTGCTGGCGCCTGACAGGTCAACAGCCAGGTCGCGGCTGGACTCGAAGCCGCCGATGGTGATCCGGGTGGCGCCGCTGCCGCGGACACCCGTCAACTCTGGCATGGTGATACGCGCCTTCATGGTGGCGTTGCGCAGCGAAAGCATCAGCTCAGGCTTGAAACCCGCTTTGAGGGTATCGCCAGTCTGGCTGACTTCCAGGTACTGTTGCAGGTTGTCGTCGATCGTGATGACAATGCTATAGGACTCGCCCTGAGTCACGTCAGCCTGAAAGGCGTGGCTGAACTCGACCCGGCTGAAGTCCTGGAAGGTTGGCTCCAGCGTAATGAGATTGCCAGACCCGGTGACTGCCCGGCCAATACCATTGACGATCATATCGGGCATGGAACAGCCAGAAAGCAGGACGACGGCAAAAACCGCCAGCAGTAGCAACAAACGAGACATGGTGTCACCTCCGAGTGTGAGAAAGCGTCAGACTTCGATCTGCCATCAGCTTATCACAGAAGATGACCGCTTGTATCCCCCCAATGGGGGATTGTCAACCTGGCCGGTCGTCCAGTCCTTGGGCCGGATCAGCCAGGCGCATCGCCGTAGCCGCCTGATTCGTGTGTACGGCCACCACCTGGCCATCTACATCCAGCAGAACGCGAAAGCCAGGGGTGATCACATCCAGACACATCTCGCCGGGCTTGTCGACCCCCAGGCAGGAGTTGCGCCACTCGACCTCGTCGACGCTGATCACCTGGATGCTGGCCGGGTCGGCGTTCATCTCGGCTGCGGCGAATTGGACCGCAGCGTCGGCAATGGCTTCGAAGCCGGTGGATGGTGGCGCCAACTCCGGCGGCCGCGTGGTTGGCGGCGCAGCTTCCGGCGGCCGAGTGGTTGGCGGCGCGGCTTCCGGCGGCCGCGTGTCAGGCTCCACAGCGGGCGTCTGGGTAGGCGCGGGCGGCGGAGAAGCCGGCGGCGGCGTTGGAGCGACACAGGCTGACACAGCCGCCATCAGAATAGCGCTCAACAGCAACAGTTTCAATGGCACGGTATGCTACCTCCTTAGGTTGATCAGCTTCCGGGTCACAACTTGGCAGCGACCCGCAAGCACAACTTTACACGGCGCGACCCGTTCTGTGGTTCACCGCGCAACTGTACACCATTGGGCGAGATAGCGCAACTGTGGTAGACTCGCCCGCATGAGCGAACGACCGCAGGTTATTGTCTACACCGACGGCGGCGCGCTGGGCAACCCCGGCCCCGGCGGCTATGGCGCAGTCATGCTCTATAACCAGCACCGCAAGGAGCTGTCGGGCGGCTACCGACTGACCACCAACAACCGGATGGAGCTGATGGCAGCCATCAGCGCGCTGGAGAAGCTGAAGACGCCGTGCGACGTGACGCTCTACACCGACTCGCGCTATGTGGCTGACAGCATCAACCTGGGCTGGGCCAGGCGCTGGCGGGCCAACGGCTGGCGCAAAAACAAGACCGAGCTGGCCATGAACCCCGACCTGTGGGAGCGGCTGCTGCGGCTGTTGGAACAGCATAAAGTGCGCGTGCTGTGGGTCAAAGGCCACGCCGGCAACGCCGAAAACGAGCGCTGCGACCAACTCTCGGTGGCGGCGGCCCGCCAGCCCGGTCTGCCACCCGATGAAGTCTACGAGCGCGCCAATCCCAAGCCGGGTCCCAGTGTGAACCGGATGAGCTGACATGCCAGGAGGCTCCCAATGACGCAAACCGAAACCGAACCCGCTGTCATTGTCACGGTTCGCCCGGCTGAGGAAGTGCAATCTCGCCAGCACCTGCCCTATTTCGTTGGCATCTCCGCAGGCACTGTTGGCGCGACGGCCATATCCATGAACCTGATCGTCATTCCGCCCGGCGGCGCAGCCACGCCGCACCTGCACCAGGGGTACGAGACGGCAATCTATATCCTGGAGGGCCAGGTGCAGACCTTCTACGGCCCCGGCCTGCGCGAGTCGACCATCAACCAGGCCGGCGACTTCCTCTTCATCCCGGCCGGCCTGCCGCACCAGCCGGTCAACCTCAGCAGCACGCAGCCGGCCCGCGCCCTCGTCGCCCGCAACGACGCCAACGAGCAGGAGAGCGTCGTGCTGTACGATCCTGCCAGCGCAGACGAATGAGCCTGCGCTGTGGCCGGTCTTCGCGCAGCACCCCGGAGGTCTGCCGGAGTGGGCCTGACCGTGCCCGTTCGGTGGCTCGGTCAAAGACCGGCCACAGCGTACTCAAGGAAAAGCCAATGGAGTACTTCCTCGCCATCAGCGCCGGCAGCGGACCGGCCCGCAAAGAGCGCTTCCCCGACCTGGGCGCGGCCTTGGAGCGTGCCGTCGCTCTGTTGGATTCGGGCGAAGCTGCGCCGCTGGAGCTGACCGACACCGGCGAGCGCCGTCTGCTGGACCGGGCCGAGTTCGAGCGGCTGGCCCGACTGGTGGGCAAGTTCGCGCCGGTGGACGACGACATCGCGCGCCAGGTGTTGGCGCCGCTGCCTGAAGCCACGCTAGACAGCCTGTGCCGCTGGCTGATCTTCCGCATGCGCTCGGCCGGCGTCAACCCGCGTGCGCGGCTGGCGGTGATTGGCAGCGTGCTGGATGCGATCAGCGCTGACGAGTGAAACGGAACCTCCCATGCCAATCTATCAGTTCCTTCAAGTCGACGTTTTTACCGACGTGCCGTTCGGCGGCAATCCGCTGGCGGTGTTTCCCGACGCGGCCGGGCTGACCGGCCAGCAGATGCAACAATTGGCGCTGGAGCTGAACCTGTCAGAGACAACCTTCGTGCTGCCGCCGGACATGCCAGGCGCAGATTTCAAGGTGCGCATCTTCACCCCCAAGGCCGAGCTGCCCTTCGCCGGCCATCCGCTGGTGGGCACGCACTGGGTGTTGGCCCACCTGGGCCGGGTCAAGCTGGCCGAGCCGATCACCGAGGTGACGTTCGAGCTGGGTGTGGGTCTGCGCACGGCGCGACTGCACGTGGCCGGCGGCCGGGTGACGAGGGTGGTCACCGACCATCAGGCGCCGCAGTTCCTGGCCACAGCCAGCCCGGCGCAGGTCGAACGGCTGGCGGCCGCGCTCAAGCTGCCGGCCGCGGCCATCCTGGACACCGGCAAGCCGGCCCAGGCCGTCTCCACCGGCTTTCCCCAGCTCTTCGTGCCCGTGCGCTCGCTGGCTGAGGTGCAGGCCATCGATCCCATCAGCCTGGACGCAGCCGCGCTTGGCCACGTATGCGCTGAGCTGGACCTGCCCGGCGCGGACGTGGCCATCTTTTGCCTGGAGACCGTCTACCCCGACCGCGACGTCCACATGCGCTTCGTTGCGCCACACCACGGCATCCCCGAAGATCCGGCCACCGGCTCGGCCAGCGGCGGGCTGGCGTCGTACCTGGTGCAGCATGGCCTGGTTCCTGCTACCCCGCCGGTGACGACCATCGTCACGGAGCAGGGCCTCGAGATGGGCCGGCCCAGCAAGGTGGTGGTGGAGGTGGAGGGGACAGCCGGGGACCTTCGGATGGTGCGGGTGAGTGGGGATGTGGTGTTGGTGATGAGTGGGGTGTTCAATTGGTGAATGGTGAATTGGTGAATGGTTAATGGACGGAGTATGCGATGACGGCGCGGTTGAGTGAGACGTATCGGGCTGGCGACTGGGTTGAGATTGTGTTCGACATGCATGGCGACACGCGGTGGCTGGCTGGCCAGGTGGTGGGTATGCAGCATCCCGGGCTATGGGTGCGACTCTCTGGCGGCAGCCTGTGGTTTGTGACAAATACCCGTAAGATCCGGCCAGTACACAGCAACGCTGGCCCAGAAAGCGAATGAGATGCTATCATTGACGACGGCTAAGGCGCTGCGCGAGGCAGGCCTGGCATGGACTCCGCAGAACCTGGACTTCTTTGCCATCCCTATGGCCGAGTTCGAGAACCAGGTGTTCGCGATCAACGACATGACCGTGCTGGCCGAGTCTCTGTACGGCCAGCCAGCCATCACTTTCCATGGCACGGTGGAGTGGGCGCTGGACCATCTGTGGCTGGGCGAGGTGATCTGGTTGCCCAGGGAGGAGCAACTGCGCGAGCTGCTGGAGGAGCGCCTGCTGGGCGAGCAACAGCCAGCCATGACCCTGGAAACCTCCCGCTATGGCTACCGCTGCATGGTGGCGTGGCAGGGTGAGGTGCTGGTTTTCGAGGCCTTCGACGCCAGTGAGGCGTATGCCGAGGCCTTGTTGCACACGCTTTTGACTTGACTGTGAGCACCATCTGTGATCCGCTTGCGCAATAATGGAGTTGTGGTATAATTGTGCCGTCCGTCTCCGCCAGATCGTGTCGCCGCATGTATTCAGTTGTACAGACCTCTTCGGGTTGCATGGCCATCGCCCACGATCTAGAAAGGAACCCCCGCCGCCTAGCTCAGAGATAGCGCCACGGGATTAGGCCCCCCTCAGTGCTGATGCCCTCGCTCCGGTCGCTTGTTTCGTCCCTTAGTTGACCGACAACCCTACCTCTACGCAAGGAGACATCATGACCACCTCTGAAGTCAAAGGCAAGGTCTTTGGTTACCTGCCGCAAGACGTTCCCCCGATCGGCGCCATGCTCAGCCTTGGCTTTCAACAAGTGCTGACCATGTTCCCCGCCACCGTCCTGGTTGCCATCCTCACCAAGTTCGACGTCGGCGTCACCCTGCTGGCCACCGGCATCGGCACCATCGTTGCGCTGCTGGTCAACGGCCGGCGCATCCCCATGTACTACGGGTCCAGCTTTAGCTACATCACTGTGGTCGTGACGGCGATGGCGCTGTACGACCCCACCTGCTTCAACGATCCAAACACCGTCTATTGCCCCAACGGCGTGCAATTGGTGCAGGTGGGCATCATCGGCACCGGCATCTTCAACATCTTGATGGGCTTGCTGATCATGCGCATCGGCAAGGCAGCTTTGGACAAAGTGCTGCCCCCCATCGTCACCGGCAGCGTGGCGATTGTCATCGGCATCGCCTTGGCTGGCGCCGCCTTGGGCATGGCATCAGCCAACTGGCTGGTGGCCTTCATCACCCTGATAGTCACCATCGTCTTTTCGGTGTATCTGCAAGGGAGGGGTCTTTTGGGCATGTTGCCCATCCTGTTAGGCGCGATCGTCGGCTACCTGATCTCGATTCCGCTGGGCCTGGTAGATTTCGGCCGGGTAGGCGCGGCGGCCTGGGTGGGTGTACCCAACATCACCTTCCCGGCCTTCAGCGACCCGCGGGCCTGGGGCTTGGTGCCAGCCATCGCTCTGATCGCCATTGCTACCATCCCCGAGTCGACGGCTCACCTCTACCAGATGAGCCTCTACATCGACCAACTGGCCAAGGAGTTGGGCCGCGCGCCGCTGGAGATCAAGAAATTGATCGGCCTCAACCTGGTCTCGGACGGCACTGACGACATCGTGGTTGGCATGCTGGGCGGCTGCGCCGGCACCAACTACGGCGAGAACAACTCGCTGATGGCCATCACCCGCAACTACTCGGTGCCAGTCTTGATGGCGGCCGGCGCAATCGCCATCGTGTTGGCCTTCATCGGCAAACTGGCCGCGCTGGTCAACACCGTGCCGGTGGCCGTGGTCGGCGGCCTGTCGATCTACCTCTTCGGCGTCATCGGCAAGCAGGGTATTGCGCTGATCCAGAGCGAGAAGGTCAACCTGTTCGATCCCAAGAACCTGGCCATCGGGGCGTCGATCCTGGTGCTGGGCATCGGTGGCAACCTGGGGCTGGAGAACGGCATCTTCCCCTTCAAGATCCCGATCCTGTTCCCCGACGGTATTCCGGCCATCGTCTTTGCGGCCATCTTTGGCATCCTGCTCAACCTGCTCTTCGTGCTCGTGCCGCCGTCGCGCTTCGGCGTCAAGGAGCGCGAGAACATCAACCTGTAAGACGAATGATGAACGATGAACGATGAACCTAGAGTCCGGACTCATCATTCATCGTTCATCATTTCGTGAGTTTTTGGAGGTATGTCACCTTGCAGCCCTTCGACTATGTCAAGCCAGAAACGCTGGAAGCTGCCAGCGCGCTGCTCCTGGAGCACGACGGCCAGGCGCGCCCCTTTGCCGGCATGACCGACCTGCTGATCCGTATCGAGCGCGGCTTTGTTCATCCGCAGGTGGTGCTGGACATCAAAGACCTGCCAGGCATGCGCGATTTGTTGGTCGTCCGCAATGGGGACCTGCGCATCGGCGCGGCCGTCGCCATGAACCAGGTGGCGTTGAGTCCAGTGGCGCAGAGCGGCTGGCCGCTGCTGGCCGAAGGCTGCGCGTCGGTGGCCTCGTACCAACTGCGCAACCGGGCCACGGTGGGCGGCAACCTGTGCAACGCCTCGCCGGCGGCCGACAGCGCGCCGGCCCTCATCTGCTACGGCGCCAGCGCACACATTTTCGGCCCTGACGGCCCGCGCAAGATTCCGCTGGAGCAGTTTTTCCTCGGCCCTGGCAAAACTGCCCTGCAGCGCGGCGAGCTGCTGACGGCCGTCACCGTACCCTTCGTGCGCGGCGCGGCCGGCCATTTCCTCAAGCTGGGCCGCACGACGATCGGCGACATCTCGCTGATGAATGTGGCCGTGCTGGGCTGGCCCGACAGCGCCGCGCCCTCGGGCACTTCGTGGCGCATCGCCCTGGGCTCGGTCGCACCCACCGTGATCCGCGCGCCTGAGGCCGAGCGCCTGCTCAGCCTGGACACATCGCCGGCTGGCCTCGAGGCTGCCAGCGTGGCCGCCGCCGCCGCCGCCCGCCCCATCGACGACATCCGCGCCACCGCCGCCTACCGCACGGATATGGTGCGGGTATTGACGCGGCGGGGGGTGGAACGGGTACTTGCGGAATTGATGAACGATGAATGATGAACGATGAATGCAGAATCCGGATTCCGGATTCATCGTTCATCATTCATCATTCATCATTAGGTAGACCTCCCATGAAACACGACATCACCTTCACCGTCAACGACGAGCCCTACGGCCTCACCGTGCAGTCGCACCATACGCTGCTGCACGTGCTACGCGAGCAGTTGGTGCTGACCGGCACCAAGAACGGCTGCTCCGAGGGGGAATGCGGCGCCTGCACCGTGCTGCTGGACGGCGAGCCGGTCAACTCCTGCCTGGTGCTAGGCGTCGAGGCCGACGGCCATGCCATCACCACCGTCGAGGGGCTGGCCGTGGACGGCCACCTGGCTCCCATCCAGCAGACCATGGTCGAGCTGGGCGGCACCCAGTGCGGCTTCTGCACCCCCGGCATCCTCATCGCCGCCCAGGCCCTGTTGCAGCGCAACCCTGACCCTAGCGAATATGACATCCGCGCCGGTCTGGTGGGCAACCTGTGCCGCTGCACGGGGTATACGCGCATTGTGGATGCGGTACGAGAGGCGGCGCGCTTGCAGCGCCAGCCAATCACGGGTTGAAGCCCTATGCAAACACCTGAAGCCCTGCCGGTCATTGCAGCGCCCTACCAGGAAACATTCGGCATGTTTCGTGATGACCCAACCTTCGCCGACTTTCTGGCGGAAGTCCAGAAGTACCGGCGGCAGGGCAACGGCCCAGAAGTTCAACTTCTCGGAGAAGTTGAACTTCTTCCCCCTGGTGGATGCGGTGCGCCAAGCCACACGAATGATGAGCGATGAACGATGAATCCAGAATCCGGACTCCGGATTCATCATTCATCGTTCATCCAATTCGTTCCAAGGAACACATCATGGCAATCAAAAAAACAACTATCGTCGGCCAGTCCTTCCCCCGCGTCGAAAGCAACGCCAAGGTGACCGGCGCGGCGCAATACGTGGACGACATGCAGTTCGGGCCGAGCTTGCTGCACGGCCGGCTGAAGCGTAGCACCGTACCGCACGGCTGGATCAAGCGCATCGACGTCAGCAAGGCCAAGGCGCTGCCGGGCGTGCGTGTCGTCGTCACCGGACAGGACTACCCCGGCCTGACCGGGCTCTACCTCTCCGACCGGCCCACCTTCGCCGTGGACCGCGTGCGCTTTGTGGGCGAGCCGGTGGCTGGCGTGGCGGCTGACACGCCGGAGCTGGCTGAGCTGGCCTGCGAGCTAATCGAGGTCGAGTACGAGGCGCTGCCGGGCGTGTTCGACCCGGAGTTCGGCGCCAGCGCGGCTGCGCCGCTGTTGCACCCTGACTTGATGGAATACGCCGGCGCGCCCTTCATCTTCCGCCAGCCCGGCACCAACATCAGCAACTGGTTCAAGGTGCGCAAGGGCGACATGGACAGCGGCTGGGCCGAGGCCGCGCACATCTACGAGCACACCTACCGCGTGCCCCACGTGCAGCACGTGCCGCTGGAGACCCACGCGGCCGTGGCCCAGGTGGACGGCAACGGCAAGATCACCCTGTGGAGCGCCAGCCAGTCCCCCTTCGCGCAGCGCAACCTGATCGCCAAGAGCCTGGGCATCAGCCATTCCAAGCTGCGCGTCATCACGCCCTATGTCGGCGGCGGCTTCGGCGCCAAGGCCGGCGTCAGCATGGAGGGCGCGTGCGTCGTCATGGCCCTGGCCGCCAAGGGCCGGCCGGTCAAGCTGGTTATGTCACGTGCGGAGGAGTTCTATACCACCTTCGTGCGCCAGGGGCTGGTGGCCAAGATCAAGATGGGCATGGCCGCCGATGGGCGCATCACCGCCATGCAGAACACCTACTACTGGGACGGCGGCGCCTACACCGAGTACGGCGTCAACATCACGCGCGCCGCCGGCTACAGCAGCACCGGCCCCTATTTCGTGCCCAACGTCCACGCCGACTCGCTGTGCGTCTACACCAATCACCCCATCGGCGGCGCGATGCGCGGCTTCGGCATGCCGGAGATCCACTGGGCCATCGAGCAGCACATCGACCGCATGGCCGAACAGCTCGCGCTGGACCCGGTGCAGGTGCGCCTGCTGAACTGCCTCAAGGAAGGCCAGGAGACAGTCACCGGCATGATCATGCACCCCACCGGCCTGAGCCAGTGCATCGCCAAGGCGGCGGAAGCCATCGACTGGGACACGCCCAGCAAGCCCAGCGGACCAGGCAAGCAGCGCGGCAAAGGCATCGCGGCCATGTGGAAGGCGCCGGCCATGCCGCCCAACCCCGGCTCGGCCAGCACCATCCGCTTCAACGAGGACGGCACCTGCCTGGTCAACATCGGCGGCGTGGACATGGGCCAGGGCACGCTAACCATCGCGGCCCAGCTCGCGGCTGAGGGGCTGGGCATCCCCATCGAGAACGTGCGCGTCAACACCGTGGACACCGACTACTCGCCCTACGAGTGGCAGACCGTGGCCAGCCGGCTGACCTGGAGCATGGGCAACGCCATCCTGCGCGCGGCCGACGAAGCCAAGACGCAGATCATCCAGATGGTGGCCGAGGTGTGGGGCGAGGACCCGCAGGACCTGGACATCATCGACGGCCACGTGGTCAGCTACAAGACCGAGGAGTCTGTGCCGCTGAAGAACATCGTGGTCTACGGCATGCAGAAGCCGGACGGCACCTGGGCCGGCGGGCCGGTGGTGGGCAAGGGCCGCTTCATGCCCACCTACGTCACGCCGCTGGACGCCGAGACCGGCCAAGGCCCACGCGCGGTCGTCCACTTCACCACCGGCGCGCAGGCTTGCGAGGTGGAGATCGACGAGGAGACGGGCGAGGTGCAGGTGCTCAAGCTGGTCTCGGCCTACGACGTGGGCAAGGCCATCAACCCCGACATGGTGCGCACTCAGATGGAGGGCGGCGCGGTGCAGGGGCTGAGCACGGCGCTGCTGGAGTCGATCATCCTGCGCAACGGCCAGCCCATGAACCCCAGCTTCACCGATTACCGCATCGCCACGACTGTCGACGCGCCGGTCGAGATGGAGAGCATCATCGTCGAGGTGCCGCAGGACGACGGCCCCTACGGCGCGAGGGGCATCGGCGAGCACGCCATGGTCCCCACCGCGCCGGCCATCGCCAACGCCGTGCGGGCCGCAGTGGGCGTGGAGATCGACTCGATGCCGATCACGAGCGAGAAGGTGTGGAGGGGGATGAGGGGGAAAGAGTAGACAAGGAAACAAGTAGACAAGGAAGCGCAGTAACGATGGGCTTACTTACGCACCCACAACTAGCGCCCTACTTGTTGCTGCACGCTGTCCCGGCCGGCCGGTTTGCGTGATTTCAGGAAGGACTGTAAAATACGCGTCATTCGCAGGCTGGCGCCGGCAGGGGCTATGAGCAACTGTGTACCGTCGAGGCCGGCGCCCGCCCCAATCCAACAGGAGGATCATGATGGAATTCGAAGCATACTGCGTCAAATGTCGCGAGAAGCGCACGGTGGCCGACGGCAAGGTGGAGGTCAACGACAAGGGCCGCAAGATGGCCAAGGGCATCTGCCCTGTGTGCGGCACGAATGTGACCCGCTTTCTGCCGGCTGAAGACAAGAAGTAGGACGCCGAGGGCTGAAACAGCAAGAACCGGCCGAATCGTGCCCATCAAGGAGTGGATCGCGTGCGATCCACTCCTTCGCTTGTTGTTCGAAGCGACTCTCCTGTGTTGACAGCCGGGCGCAACCTGGCTACAATGACGGACGTTCGGGATGCCCGGCGCCCGACGGCCGATTTTCCCAGCCAAACATCCAGACCGCAAGCAAGGAGCTCTCTATGACCAGCGAACGAGACCGTGAGATCAAGCGCCGCCGCCACCGCCGCGACAAGGTGCGCAAGCTGCGCGCCCGGCTGGAGCGCACTACTGACGTGCGCCAGCGCGCCGTCGTTATCCGCAAGATCAAGGTCATCAGCCCCAACGCGCCGGCGCCAGAGGCCTGATTTCAGCCCGGCCACATTCCCAAAAGCAACGACCCACGGCCAGTGTCCGTGGGTCGTTGCTTTTGGGAGCTGGCACGGTCGGCCCACCCACCCTCCAGTCCGCTCCGGGAGGCTGCCACTCGTTGCACTCCTTCAGGCTACGTCCGGGGTGCTTCGCAAAGACCGACCAGAGCGTCGCTGGGCGTTACAGCGGCACAAGGACGGCCGCCAGCCGCCGTCTAAACTTGACGCTGTCGATTTGCTTCCACATCTCGGGGAAGGTCACGGTCATCTGGCGCGACTGGTCGCGGCGGTGGCTAAGATAGCGCGTCACGCCTTCGAGATCGGCAGCTTCCATGGTGCTGACCGCAGCCTGCTCCTTGAAAGCCTTCGACAGGTAATCAGCCAGCAGGCGGTTGGCCACCTCGGCGTCCTGGATCTCTCCCAAGTGGTCCTGCACGGCGATCACCTGACGGATCACCGGCGCGATTCCGGGGCCTAGCACATCTTGAAAGAACTCCAGCGTGTAGCGCAGATATTTGCACTCGATGCGCAGGGCATGCAGCATTTCGGGCGCCGCCTTGGGCAACACAGCCTCGTAGGCCCGCACAGTCTCGTAGCGCTGCCAGATGGTGCTGACCAGCACGTGGCGCACCTGCACCGGGGCTGCTGTGGCCTTGTTGTTGATTGTGCCTGCACCGGGTGTAGCGAGGAAGTCGCCCAGCTTATCGACCAGACGCCGGTAGCGCGGGCTATCGAAGTACTCAACCAAAGTCCGGCTGGCCAACTGGCGTTCCCGCTTCCAACTGGCCAGCAACGGGTCCAGATCGCTACGTTGTTGCTTGGGCAGGGTGCGCAAGTACTGCCGCGCGGTCTTGTTGAAGACGTCCAAGTCGCGCGCAGCCCCCAACGTGCGGCCGGTCTTGCGCAGATCGGTTTCCAGGTCGCGCACCAGCCCGCGCTTGTAGTAGGAGCCGAACAGCCGGAAGGCCACCCGCAGCCGCCGCGTCGCCACGCGCATGTCATGCACGGCGTCGATGCTCTTGCCGCTGCGGCAGCCGGCCTCGTTGACCAACATCACCTGGTACTGACGGTACATGACCTTGCGCACCGCCTCGGCCATAGGCTCGTCGGGCTTGATGCCAGCCGCCATCTGGTGCGATGAATCCTCAACCGGCGCTGGTGGCTGCTCGGTTTGGGCGCCTTCCGGCTGGTCGGTTCCATCCTCGGTCAATAGGACATCGGTCTGATCGTTCATAGCATGCTCACCTGGCGCTGATCAACGCAAATAGCTCTGGCCGCGCCTGGGCCAGACCCCGCTCGAACTTGGAGATCGGCTCTGGAGTTAGCCCCCACTCCTGGTGCAACTCGTCAATAATCGCTTGAAGGGCGATCCCGTCGTTGCCGGGCAGCAGCTCCGCCTCCACGAACAACAGGTCGTCCCCAGCAGCAGCAAAGCTGGTCTGGTCGATGCTCAGTTCCACGGCGGGTGCGGCGCTTTCAGGAGAGATCGCCAGGCGTTGAAAGCGTTCCTGTCGCAGCTCGAACAAGGGGGTTAACGGCTGGCCTTGGCTGAGCTGGCGGGCCAGGGCAGTCGCTTCGCACGCCGGCCACCCGGCAGGATCCAAACCACCGTGGGCGGGCAAGCGCAACTCCAACTCCTGGCGCTGATGCAGCAGACCTTGGGCCGGCGTCAACGATTTCAGGGTAAGCAGCCGCCCGCTGTCGCCATCCATGCGCACACGACAGGCATAGCCCCCAGCCAGAAACCCACCGCTGGCCGTGTCGAGGTACTGGTCGTGCAGATGTTTGAGCCGGGCCGGACTCAGGGCGCACCCGGCCAGCGTATCGACCCGGAGCAGGCGATCGAAGGTGGCTTGATCAGGAACGATGAACTTGGCCTCGATTTCCATGCGCCGGATTGTATCACAGGCGCAAAGTGTAGGCAAGACGCTGGCGTTTCATGGCCCCGCGTCGCGCCAGAAAAGTCATTTCTTCGGAAGAAATGACTTTTCTGGGAGCCCAGCACACCACATTGCTACGGCGCCTCCAAGCCGTGTCGCTCCAACAGCGCCTGATTGGCCATGATCTCAGCCGTCGGGCCATCGGCCACCACCCGGCCGCCGTCCAGTACGATGGTGCGAGCGAACAGCTCGGCCACCAGCGCCATGTCGTGGGTGCTGACCAGCATGGTGGCGTCCAGCTCGCGCAGCAGGGTGATCAGGCTGCGCCGGCCGCGCGGGTCCAGGCCGGCCGTGGGCTCATCCAGCACCAGGATACTGGGATCCATGGCCAGCACCGTGGCGATGGCCACCCGCTTGCGCTCACCGACGCTCAGGTGGTGCGGCATGCGCGGCGCAAAGTCGGCGATACCCACCAGGTCCAGCGCGTGCTGCACCCGGCGGCGCACCTCAGCCTCCGGATAGCCCATGTGCAGCGGGCCGAAGGCCACGTCGTCGAAGACCGTGGTGGAGAAAAGCTGGTCGTCGGGATTCTGGAAAACCAGGCCGACCTTGGCGCGGATCACGCCCAGGTTCTCCTTGACCACGTCCATGCCGTCGACGCGGATGCGGCCGGCGCCCCCCTTGAGGATGCCGTTGAAGTGCAACATCAGCGTGGACTTGCCCGCGCCGTTGGGGCCGACCAGCGCTACCTTCTCGCCCGCGTCCACGTGCATGGTCACGCCGCGCAGCGCCTGCCGGCCGTCAGGGTAGCTGAAAGCGAGCTCGTGGACGTGAAGTACTGGTTCTTGTTCGGACCCGTTAATTGCTGTCATGCGAGTCTATTCGGAAGCAGAGCTTACGCAGAGGACACGGAGGAGACACAGAGGACGCAGAGAGGAAATTCCTCCGCTTCTTCTCCGTGTTCTCTGTGTCTCCTCTGCGCTCTCTGTGTCTTCTCTGTGCTCTCTGTGTCTTCTCTGCGCTCTCTGTGTAGCTCCGGGTCCACGCCGTCACGCGACAAGCCGCGCCCAGAGCTGGATCATCAGGAGCACGAGGACCATCACCGCCAGCCAGACGATATCCATTGACTTGACCTTTGGCTTGTCCAGCCAACGCAGCTCGCCGGCATAGCCGCGGCTGGCCATGGCCTGATAGACTCGCTCGCTGCGCGCCAGGGAACGCACGAACAGGCTGCCGACCATGCCACCCACGATCCTGGCTCGCCAGAACACCGTACCGCCGGCCCTCTGCCCGGCTGGGCCAGCAGCCGAGCGGGCATCGCGGGCGCGCAGCATGGTCTGCACCTCGTCGACAAGCACGAAAATATAGCGGTACATAAAGCCAATCGTGCCCACCAACACCTTGGGGATGCCAATGCCGCGCATGGCTCGCAGCAGGTCTGGAAAAGTCGTCGTCGCAGCTAACAGCGTAGCCATCAAGACGGACACCCCGCTTTTCAACATGATCGTCACAAAGCGCACTACGCCAGCGTTGCTGATGGTAAGCTGCCAGCCGAACACGGGAACGTGCACAGTCAGCAGCGCCTGGCCGGGCAAGGTGAACAACACTGTAACTGCGGCCGCAGCAAAGGGCAGCGCCACCAATCCCCGGCGCAGCAGCAGTCCCGGTGGCACGTCGGCCATCAACACCAGCGCCAGCCAAAGCACAGCCAGCGCGACAAAGGCCAACCAGGCGCCATCGGGCGTCAGCGCGGCCGTCAGAATGAATGCCAACGCCCCCAACAGCTTGACACGCGGGTCAAGGCGATGGATCGGGCTGTCCCCGTTGTGGAACTGGTCCAGGACGTTGATGTGCATAACGGAGTGGCAGGTGGCACTTGCAACCTGCAACTTGCCACTTGCAACCTGCTACTGCTCATGTGCTTCGGCCAGGCGTTGGCTGCGGCGGCGCAAGGCGCGGGCTATGCCGTAGCCCACGGCGCAAAGCAGCAGCGTACCCAGGGCAATGGCGATCACGGCGGCCAACGTTTGATTAGTCAGGCCGGGCAGCACGTAGTCAGGAGCGATCTGGAAAGGCGCAGCCTGGGCACTGGAGAGGAAGCCAGTGTCCTCGGCCACCCGCTCCAGGCCGTCAGGGTGAGGCGAGGCGAAGAATACGGCCACGATGCCCACCACCAACGCCAGCATGACGCCGCCCGCGAGGATCGTCGTGGCGTCGCTCCTTCGGCCGGTCACCTGCTCGCCAAACATGCCGGGCAGCGCAGCCCTGACCAGCGCCAGCGCCGCAGCCGTGATCAGCCCCTCGCCCACGCCAATCAGCATATGAACGCCGGCCATGGCCGTCAGCACCACGCCTAGCGACGCAGTGCCGCTCAGCGCCAGCATGAAGGCCGTCACCACTGCGGCCAGCACTACGCTCAGCCAGCCGGCCGCAAAGCCGGCCACGTGGCGGTTGATGCGCTGCAGGGCCTGGTAGGCGAAATAGCCGGTCCAGACGGTAACGATGCCCATGACGAAGATGTTGGCGCCCATGGCCAGCAAGCCGCCGTCCTGGAAGATCAGCCCTTGCAGGCCGATGACCGCGGCCATCACCAACAGCGCCGGCCAGGGGCCCAGCAGAATGGCCGCCAGCGCGCCGCCCAGAAAGTGGCCCGACGTGCCGCCGGCCACTGGGAAGTTGAAGGCCTGGGCCGCGAAGATGAAAGCCGCCAGCACCCCCATCAGCGGCACTAGCCGCTCGTCAAACTCGCGGCTGGCGCGGCGCACGGCCACCACCATGAAGGCGATGGTCACCAGCCAGGCCAGGATGGCCACCGGCGCGGACAGAAAGCCGTCGGGGATGTGAAGCTGTTGAGGCGCCGCCGCCGGGGAGCGCAAGATGCTGTACAACATGGGAGTTCCTCACACAGTCAATCGTGGCATGCGCAGTGCTCTGTAGGGATGAAGTTTGCGCAGTGTCACGCACAGGTCCAGAGGTCCGCCGAAGCATCCCCGCTGTTTACACCAGGGATCATTCGCCGAGCCCCAGGATGACACTCAGAAAGACAACCTTACGGACTACTGAAACGGCCACACTTGGGTCAACCCGAGGAAGCGCACGCCTGGCACAAGCCGGTCAGCGTCAAATGCACCGACTCCAACTGGAAACCGTACTTGCTGCGAAGCGCTGCCTCCAGGCTGGCCAGATCAGCGTGCTCGACCTCCAACATCGCGCCGCAGCGGGTGCAGACGGCGTGGTGGTGCTCTTCGCCAGAGCGCACCGCCTCGAAGCGAGCCGGCTGGCCCTCCAGGCGCAGCTCGCCAATCAGTCCCTGCTGGCGCAGAAAGACCAGGTTGCGGTAGACCGTAGACAGGTCCACGTAAGGCGATTGGGCGCGCACCTGCTCGTAGACCTCATCGGCCGTCAAGTGGCCGTCGCTGTGGTAGACCACATCCAGCACCAGGGCGCGCTGTGGCGTCAGGCGAATGCCCGCATCGCGCAGTTGGCCGATGGCGTGTTCGTGACAGGACATGGTTTTTATCTGAAGAGCTGCCTCGTCGGCGGACAGCCGATGCTATGAAATGCTTTTGCAAAGATATGCAACTGCACTGATTATAAATCAGGCTGGTCCCTAATGCAAGTACGCGCCCTAGTCGCAACATACGGCGAGCGATCGGTTCGCCTCAATAAACCTGACACCTTAGCCGAAGTAGCTGCAATTCTTCTAGCCATGAACAGCCAGTTGTCGTTCGAGATTTTCTTCGATGACGCGGTTGGAGTGCATTCTGTTGCGATTCCGCGTCAAGATCATTGGCTGATCCTCGATAGAAATGACCAACAGCTTGCCCATGAGCCCCATCAAAAGACGCGCACAAGGGTGATCCGTGCGCGGATCACCTGTAGTGGGGCAAGAACGATCCGCTCGCATAACAAAGCCGCCGCTGTGAGCGGCGGCTTTGGGGACCAATCCGTTAAATCCGTGCAATCCGTGGCGTTTCCGTTACGCCCCCACGATATCCTCTGCCCCGTCCACCGTGATCACCGAGCCGCTGATCCACTGCACGCGCGGGTCGGCCAAGGCGGCGATGGTGACGGCCACGTCGGGCTCGGTGGTGATGCGGCCGCTGGGGTTGAAGTTGGTGGCGAAGTCCAGCAGACGCTCGTGACCGGGGATGCGGCGCAGCGCGGGGGTGTCGGTGACGCCAGCCTGGATGCAGTTGACCAGCACGCCGGCCGGCCCCAGCTCGTAGGCCAGTTGGCGGGTGTGCGACTCCAGCGCGGCCTTGGCGGCTGACACCGCGCCGTAACGGGCGAAGATGCGATGCGAGCCAGAGCTGGTCATGGAGAAGACGCGGCTCCCCCGCGCCAACAGGCGGCGGCGCATCAGGTCTTGCGTCCAGTACACCAGGCTGTGGGCCATGACGTTGAGGGTCATGTCCATCTGCGCCTCGGAGATGGTCTCGTCCGGGTTGTCGCCGATCAACGGCAGCAGCGTGCCAAAGGCCAGTGAGTGCATCATCAGATGGATGGTCTGCGGACCGCCATCGGCCGCCAGCTTCTCCTGGATTTTGTCCAACACCTTGGCCCGCTTATCGCTGTCGGCCGCGTTGGTGTTGAAGAAAACCGCCTGCTGGCCAGTGGCCTCGACCTCGCTGATAGTCTGCTTGGCCAGCGGCAAGGTGGCCTTCAGGTCCAAGTGTACGCCGAAGATGTTCATGCCCCGCCGCGCCAGCTCCAGCGAAGCGGCCCGGCCAAAGCCACTGGACGCGCCCAGGATCAAGGCCCAGCGGCCGGTCAGATCAGTTTCGTTCGTCATTCCAAGCTCCTTGCTTTCGAGAAATTCAGTAAACAGAACACCCGCCTGGGCGCATGGTTGCGCTGGCGGGTGTATAGACGAACAACGGATGGCAAACACGCAAGCTGCGCCTCCGGCGATGCGGATTGCGACTAACTTACGGCGCCAGCACCCGGGTCTCTCGCCAAAGCATCTACGGCTGCGGTTACTTCATCCAACGAAACAGCCGTCAACGCCACATCCAGCAGATCTGGCATCTGCTCGCCATGAACTGCTCGCACTTGTTCGATGAGGCGAGGCGAAATGACGCCAAAACGCCGGTTCAGCAGCCGCAGCACCAGATCCGCCTGGCCCCTCTGCATACCTTGCTGCATGCCTTGCTGCATGCCTTGCTGCATGCCTTGCTGCACACCTTTTTCGATGCCAATTCGTTCGACGCTGGTAATATAGCGCATACGTTTCTCCTCTTCGGTTTCCTGAATCTGCTGCCAGAAATCTAGCGCCTGTGGTGGAGGCAGTTGAAGCACCCAATCGATGAAGCCGAACAAGTCGATGACCCGCTGCCGGTCATAGCCCAGCTTATAGAGCCTTCGAGTCAGCCAGAGTTTCCAGCCTTGCCGCTCGATCGGGTCGCGCCGCGTCTCCTGCGCCTTGAGATGCGCCATGATCATGGTGGCGAAGGGATTGCTGCTGGCCTCAAGCTCTGACCAACGCGCTGCGTAATCTAGCAGCTTGACCACAGGGAAGACAATCCCCGGACGGCAGCCCCATAGCTCGTAAGCGAACTCCTGCGGCCGCCAATGAGGCTGTTCATCCGCCAGGACTGCCATGCTGGCCACCTGCCGCCGATAGCGATCGTACAGCCGATAGTTATATACGTACATGCGTTCAGCGAAAGCCACCTGTTGCTGTCCCTGCACCTCCACATGCACCAGCACCCATGCCTCGTCGCCGCCGTGCCGCCAGACCTGAGCCAGGATATCGGCGTAACGCCTGCCAAGCTCAGCATCGCGCACGATCTGCTGGAGTTCCTTGTCCAGGAACTCATAGCCTAAACGCCAGTCGATGTCGGCGTGAGCCTCAGGAAAGAAGAAGGCCAGGAAGTCAGGGAAAAAGTGCTGCAGGGCCTCCTTCCACGGGCTATCATAGCTGTCTGTTGTATCATTCATGACTACGCTTTCTCCTACCTCTGCTGCTTGCTTCGGATTGTACCACACCCCTGGCTATTGCTCAAGCCGCAAAGACCGAGGTCAGTCAGTTGCGCGGACCGGTTTCTGCCGATCCGCGCAACTGACATGCACCGTCATTTTCAGCTCAACAGCTCGAAAATTCCTGCTGCGCCCATGCCGCCCCCGATGCACATGGAGGCGCTGCCGTAGCGCACGTTGCGACGGTGCATCTCTTTGATCAGGGTTAGCGTCACGCGCGCGCCGGTGGCGCCCAACGGATGGCCAATGGCGATGGCGCCGCCGTTGACGTTGAGCAGGTGGGGATCGAAGCCCAGGTCCTTGACGCACGCCAGGCACTGGGCCGCAAAGGCCTCGTTGATTTCCCACAGGCCGATGTCCTGTACAGACAAACCGGCCTTGCTCAGCGCGATACGGTTGGCCGGGGCCGGACCCATGCCCATGATCTCAGGCGGTACGCCGGCGATGCCGTAGCCGGCCAGGCGGGCCCACGGCTTCAGCCCCAGCTCGGCTGCGCGCTTGCCCGAGGCAATGACCAGCGCGGCCGCGCCGTCGACGATGCCGCTGGCGTTGCCAGCCGTCACGGTGCCGCCGGTAGGGATGAAGCGCGCTGGCAGCTTGGCCAGGCCCGCGGCCGTGGTCTCGGGGCGGATGTGCTCGTCCTGGGTCACCGTCACCGGCTTGCCGCGGCCGTCCTTGCCATGAGTCGGAACGACCTCCTCAGGCAAGCGCCCTTCTTGCCAGCCAGCCGTAGCCCGCTGCTGGCTGGCCAGCGCCAGCGCGTCCTGCTCCTCGCGGCTGATCTGGTATTGCTGGGCTACGTTCTCGGCCGTGATGGCCATGGGCATGTTGCAGTAGCTGTCTGTGAGGCCCTGCCACAGCGAATCCTCCAGGGTCAGGCCCTCGCCCAGACCTGCACCCCAGCGCGCGGTGCGCGTCACCAGGGGAGCCATGCTCATGTTCTCCGTGCCGCCGGCCAACACGATCTCGGCCTCGCCGCAGCGGATCATGCGCGCCGCCTGGATGATAGCCTCGAAGCCGGAGCCGCACAGCCGGTTGAGGGTCAGGCCCGGTACTTCGATGGGCATGCCGGCCATCAGCGCCACGTGACGCGCCAGGTAGGCCGCGTCTTTGCTGGACTGGATCACGTTGCCGAAGACCACGTGCTGCACCTGGTCCGGCTGGACGCCGCTGGCCTCCAGCGCGCCCTTGGCCGCGGCCACGCCTAACTCGGTGGCAGAGGTCGTCTTGAACGACCCGCCAAACTTGCCAAAGGGGGTACGCGCCCCTCCGAGAACGACAATCTCGTCGTGTTGCATGGTGTCACCTCATTGTGGATAGATTTGGTTGAAAAAAGCCGCCGAAGCAGGTCCGGCGGCAGCAATGGTCTGTCTTGGATCAGGCTGGAATCGGCAAAGCCGCGCCGATCACGGCTAGCATCTCTTCGTTAGAGTCAAACTTGAAAGCCTCCAGGCCCAGCCGCTGCGCCTCGCCTTGTTCGACTGTCTCCAGCCGTTGCCAGCCTGACTTGGTGACCACCGGCTTGCCAGACAGGCTCAGGCGATTCTGCACCTGCGCCAGGCTGTTGTCCACGTCCGCAGCCAACAGGGATGGCCGCGCGGCCAGGTATTGCAACACCGCCTGCGCGCCCAACGTGCCGTCCTTGCGTGCAATGCCCACCAGGCCATCGCTGGCCTTGCGCGCCCAGCCGGCGACGAAGACACCCTCGATGGGCTGGCCGCCGGCCGCGTCGAACGCCTCGTAGGAGTTGCCCTCCATGGGAAAGCGCGGGGCCGGGCTCTTGACGAACTCACCCCATTCAGTGGGCAGGCCGAAGCTTTCATCCACCCGATCGCCGATGCAGAAGATCACTGTGTCAGCCTCGATGACGCGTTTGGTGCCCAGGCCGCGCGCTTTGGTATCGCCATTGGCCGGCACCAACTTGGTATCCTCGACCTCCAGGCCGCAGACCGTGCCGGTGCTGTCGCCCAACATGCGGCTGGGCGAAGCCAAAAACTCGAAGCGAAAGCGAGTGTCGGACGTCGGCGGGATGCCCTTGTCGGCCGCTCCCAGGATGAACTGGCGGGCCGCAGCCGGGTCCTGGTCCACAGCCAGCATGGCCGGGCTGACGCGTTCGATCTCGGCGTCGAGCACGTCGTGCGGGATGTGGCAGATGACCGGCAAGATCTCTTTCTTGGTGAACTTGACCTCGGCCGGGCCGCGGCGGGCCACTGCCACCACCTCAGCCACCTTGACATCGCGGATCAGCCAGTGGGCGATGTCCATCATCACGTTGCCCACGCCGACGATGGCCACATGCTGGCCGATGTAGTAGTGCTCCTGGCTGAAGGGCGGCAGCCCGTTGTAGTGATAGACGATGTCCTTGGCGTGGTAGACCCCGCGCAGGTCCTCGCCAGGCAGGCCCAGCCATTTGGTGCCCTGCGCCCCTACCGTGACCAGGATGGCCTGGCAGCCCAGGCTGCGCAGATCGTCCAGGCTTAGGTCGCCCTGCTGGCCGACGACGACGTTGCCGAAGTAGTGGATGGTGGGCGCCGCCAGGATCTCGCGAAACTGCTTGCGCAGCCCCTCCTTCATCTTGTGCTTATCGCGGAAGATGCCGTACTCGGCCAGGCCGCCCGGCTTGATGTCGCGGTTGAACAGCAGGACCTCGGCCCCGGCGTTGGCCAGGGTCTGGGCAGCGTACAGGCCGGCTGGGCCAGCGCCCACCACGGCGACGAGATGCTTAGCTCCGTTGCTTGCGCTCACAGTGATCCTCCTGAAAAAGACAAGATTCCGGAAGTAGCCGCAGCAGACGAGGAAACGGTGTTCGTGGCGATTGACCCATTGGGTCCAGAACCGGCTACTAGCGAAGTCTGTGGCTGCTTGGGTTCGTGACAAACTTCATTATAGCGACAGACCAAAGATTGTACAAGTTCCAACCAGCCTGTAGGAAAAAGAAAGGCCCACCGGAAGAGGTTTCGATCCGGTGAGCCTGGGGAGTGACGAGGGTGTTCTACGGGCCAGGTCGGCAGGCAAGGGCCTCTTAGAAAATAGCCATCCACCGCTCGGGCCGGTCTGCAAGAGCGGCCAGAGCGCTGATTTGTTCCGGGACGGCTCCTAAGTACAGCGTCAACAAAGTAACTGCGCCTTGGCGCCCGGCACTTTTGCGACGATTCGCACATGATGACAAGCTCGGTTCAAGTGCCGGGCGCCTCTGTTGCTTCGTTTACAGCGTACTAAGCCTGCGTGGACCGATGTGCGATCAATTCACTGGTCTGTCTCGCCAGCATGATCATCGCGACCCCCAAGCGGACGTAGTTGCCGATACCGGGCGCCTCACCTGAGCGGTCGTCTGGTTTGCGCAGGGTCATAAGGATTACGCTTGCGATCGCACCCAACAATGCGCCGGTTACAATGCCCATAATGATGCCGGTAATGGATAAGTTTCGCTCGTCAAGTTTGGATAGCATGGTCAATCCTCCTTGGATTCTTGTTGCTGACTGCCAGACCGGGCCCTGTTGCCATAGAACACGTGCTGGCGCATGCCGCGCCAGCGGGCCTGGCTTTGTTCGAGACGCATGAAGGGCGATGCCACTTTTTGGCTTACTGTTTCACTCGTGTCGGCCAGCCGGCGCGCCTGGCCCTGGATCTGCGGCATGACTTGGACGACCTTGCGCCGCATCAGCATGGTGGCTCTGGCCAGGCCAAGGCTGACCACCATCAACACGATGAGGATCACCAGCGCCTGCATGATCAGGAAGATTGTCGCGATATTGGCAACCGTGTCTAACTGCGCCATGGCAGCATTCTCCTCTTACAGCGAGCTGCGCACCGGCAGCGGCATGGCCAACTCCGGCGGCAACACGGTATGACTATCCTGGTCGTAGCGATGATCGGGCGGCAGATCGACCACGCGCAAACCACCGGCCTCGAAAGTCATCCCAGGCTGCCAGGCCAGCAGGTTGGTGCTGGTCATACGGCCGCCGTCGACGATCTGCACGCTGGCCAGGCCGACCACTTCCAGCAAGTTATCGGAGCGGCGGATGAAGGCGGCCTGGTCAGGCAAGCCGATGCCCAGCATATACGGATTGGCCGCAATGGCCATCCGCAGCAGCGGGCCGCGCAGATCCGGGTCGAAATGGCCGGCCACCAACATGCGGTTGCTCAATCCTAAGCCGGGCGCCATGCAGGGAAAAGCGGTGTCATCCCGATAAACCAGCATGTGGTTTCCCAAGAAGGCCGCCGATCCGCCCACCGCGCCCACCGCCTTGCCACAGGCGTTGGCGCGCCGGATGGCCGTGGCCAGGGGCGTGCCGCCGATACGCGTCGACCATTGCAACGGGTGGCCGCCCGACAAGAAGACCGCCGTGCTCTGCTCGACCGCGTGCAGCACGGCTGGATCGCTGCCGCTGGCGCGGTCGCGCAGAACCAGCAGACGCACCTTGGCGGCCTCTAGCGCCTGAAACGCGGCCGCATAGCCGTAGTCCGCCTGCGACGCGTCGACATTGGTGGTCAGCACGACGATGCGCGCGCCGTAGCCGCCAGCCAGGTTCCAGAACGAGTTGCGAGCATACTCGTTGTAGACGCTGTTGTCTGCGCCTCCGTCGTAAAAGACAGGGCCGCGCACATATCCGTCAGGCACAGGTGATGGGCACATAGGCCCGGCCATCTTACCACAGGCTGATCCTACGCGCAATTACTCACCCCGGAAAGCAGCCGTATTGGACAAAACTACTCGGCAAAATATGACCTAAATCATGGCTGGGATTGTCCAAGCGTGGTATGCTGTCCTGTGAAACACGGCACTTGGCTTACACGAGTTTGCAAGGAGACTGCCATGGCAGAGATCAAAGCCAGAAGCACTGCAGCATCCGACCAGTCACATCCCAGCGGCGACCCCCGGTTCATCCTGATCGATCGCACGCTAAAGCGCTTCCGCTTTCAACAGGATGCCCTGATCGAGGTGTTGCACACCGCGCAGGAAGCCTTTGGATTTCTGGAGGAAGACCTGCTGATCTACGTCGCGCGCCAACTCAAACTGCCCCTGAGCTGGGTATTCGGCGTCGCCACCTTCTACCATTTCTTTTCGTTGCAGCCGCAGGGCGAACACAACTGTATCGTCTGCATGGGCACAGCCTGTTATGTCAAACGCGCGGCCGAGATCGTGGCCGCGCTGCAGACGGCCTATGGCATCGAGGCCGGCCAGACCACGCCTGACGGCAAGCTCAGCATCACGGCCGCCCGCTGTCTGGGCAGTTGCGGCCTGGCGCCCGTGCTCATCGTAGACGGCCAGGTGCTGGCGCGCGAGGTGCCGGAGACGGCGCTGGCCGCGGTGGAGCAGGCGCTGGCCAGCAGTCGTTCGAGCAACGGCCATCAGCCTCAAGCCGACCAGAGCTTCGAGGAGGAGGATGATCTATGAAACGCGCCGATTTGCAGGCTATGGCCCAGCGCGAGCTAGAGCGACAACAGACCTTCCGCTGCCGGCTGCTGTGCTGCGCCAGCACCCCCTGCCTCTCCTCTGGAGCCACGGCAGTGCAGCAAGCGCTGGAAACGGCGGTAGCCGAGCACAAACTGGACGCCGAGGTGGCCATCGTCTCTACGGGCTGTATGGGCCCATGCAGCCGCGGCCCGATGGTTACGCTCCAGGCTCCCGGCCAGGACGACGTCTACTACGAGAACGTCACGCCGGAGAGCGCCCGCCAGATTGTGGCCGAGCACGTGGCCGCTGGCCAGCCCGTGCTGGACAAAATCATGCCCAGCGACCTGCCCTTCTTCGTCAAGCAAACCAAGGTGGTGCTCACCAACAGCGGGGTGATCGACCCAGAGCGGCTGGAGGACTATGTGGCGCGCGGCGGCTACGGGGCGTTGGCCCACGCGTTGCGCGAGATGACGCCGGAAGAGGTATGCGCGGAGATCAGCAAGAGCGGCCTGCGCGGCCGCGGCGGCGCTGGCTATCCCGCCGGTCTGAAGTGGGATCTGGTGCGCAAAGCGCCAGGCGACAAGAAGTATGTCATCGCCAACGGCGACGAGGGCGACCCCGGCGCGTACATGGACCGCACCCTGATGGAGTCGGACCCGCACCGCCTGCTGGAAGGCATGGCCATCGCCGGCTACGCGGTCGGCGCGGAGCAGGGTTTCCTCTACGTGCGCGGCGAGTATCCCGTGGCGGCCAAGCGGCTGGAGAAGGCGATCCGCACCGCCGAGCGGCGCGGCCTGCTGGGCAGCCGCGTGCTGGAGAGCAGCTTCAGCTTCCGCATCGACATCCGCATCGGCGCCGGCGCCTTCGTCTGCGGCGAAGAGACCGCGCTGATGGCCTCGATCATGGGCCGCCGCGGCCAGCCTTCGCCCCGGCCTCCTTACCCCGCTCAGAGCGGCCTGTGGGGCTGCCCCACCCTGATCAACAACGTCGAGACCTTCGGCAATATCGTGCCTATCATTGAGAACGGCGCCCAATGGTTCGCCAGCATCGGCACGGCCAAGAGCAAGGGCAGCAAGATCTTCGCCCTGGCCGGAAAGGTCCACACCACCGGCTTAATCGAAGTGCCCATGGGCATCACCCTGCGCGAGGTGATCTTCGACATCGGCGGCGGCGTCGGCGAAGGCCATACCTTCAAGGCGGCGCAGACCGGCGGCCCCAGCGGCGGCTGCATCCCGGCCGAGCATCTGGATACGCCCATGGACTACGAAAGCCTGCGCGCGCTGGGGTCGATTATGGGCTCCGGCGGCCTGATTGTCATGGACGACAGCAGTTGCATGCCTGACGTGGCTAAGTTCTTCATGGAGTTCTGTATGGACGAAAGCTGCGGCAAGTGCGTGCCCTGCCGCGTCGGCACCGTGCAAATGCACCGCATCCTGGCGCGCATCACCAACGGCAGCGCCACGGCTGACGACCTGCAAATCCTGGAGGAGCTGTGTGTGATGGTGCAGGAGACCAGCCTGTGCGGCCTGGGCATGTCAGCCCCTAACCCGGTGCTGAGCACGCTGCGTTTCTTCCGTGACGAGTACGAGGCCCACATCCAGCGCCGCGAGTGTCCATCCGGCGTCTGTCAGATGACCGAAATGCCGGCGCTGGACCTGGTGGACGCGCTGCCGCGCCGGATTCGCGAGCTGGGAACCGTCCCGGCGGTATTGGCGTGAGGCGAGGAGACGAGCAATGGCAGTCATAACAATGACAATCAACGATGAACTGGTCAGCGGTGTGGAGGGCCAAAGCCTGCTGGGGTTGATCCGCGAGCAGGGGATCGAGTTGCCCACGCTGTGCCACCTGGACGGCCTGGAGGCGCGCGGCGGCTGCCGGCTGTGCCTGGTCGAAGTCCAGGCCACCCACCGCCTGCTGCCGGCCTGCACCACAATGGTTCAGGAGGGCATGGCGATCTACACCCACAGCGAGCGCCTGGTCAAGTATCGCCGCATGATCCTGGAGCTGCTCTTCGCCGAGCGCAACCACGTGTGCGCCGTGTGCGTCATGAACGGCCGCTGCGAACTGCAAGCTGAGGCGTACACCATCGGCATGGACCATGTACGCTACGACTATCTGGTGCCTGACCTGCCGATGGACGCCAGCCACGACAAGTACGTCATCGATCACAACCGCTGCATCCTCTGCACGCGCTGTGTGCGGGTCTGCGACAGTGTCGAGGGCGCGCACACCTGGGACGTGATGGGCCGCGGGGTCAACAGCCGTGTGATCACCGACCTGAACCAGCCGTGGGGCAACAGCGTAAGCTGCACCAGCTGCGGCAAATGCGTGCAGGTCTGCCCGACCGGCGCGCTGAGCAACAAGGGATCGACTGTGGCCGAGATGTCCAAGCGCCACGACTTCTTGCAGTGGATCCTGGATGGCCGCGAGAAGAAGCAATGGGTGATGCGCAATGGCGGCGTTGGAAGCGCCCCACAGGGACAGGAGGGCCGACGATGACGACACTGGCTTCCATGACAACCAGCGCCAAGGCGCCCAAGGCTGTCGGCGCGACCAGCAGCAAGGTCCGGCTGGCCACGGCCTGGCTGGGCGGCTGCTCCGGCTGCCACATGAGCTTTCTGGACCTGGACGAAAAGCTGATCGACCTGGCTGAGGCCGTGGAGTTGGTTTACAGCCCCATCGCCGACGTCAAGGAGTTTCCCGATAACGTGGACGTGACGCTGGTAGAGGGCGCCGTGGCCAACGTGGATCACCTGGAGCTGGCCGAGAAGATCCGTGCGCGCAGCAAGCTGGTGGTCAGCTTCGGCGACTGCGCCGTGACCGGCAATGTCACCAGCCTGCGCAACAAGTTTCCCGTGGAGGACCTGCTGACTAAGGTCTACCACGAGGGGCCGGGCGCCGTCCCGCGCGGCGGCGAGTTCGACAAGGTCGTTCCCGCGCTAATCCCGCGCGTGCTGCCCCTGCACCAGGTGATCGCGGTCGACGCGTTCATCCCCGGCTGTCCGCCCGACGCCGAGCGCATCTGGGCCGCGGTTAGCTCACTGCTGGCCGGCGAGCCGGTGGTGTTGGCCGAGAAGATGAGGAAGTTTGGGTGAGAGGAAGTGTCATGTTTCAGGTGTCAAGTGTCACGTGCCCAACGTCTACACTCAACACCTGGCACCTGACACTCGACACCTGACACTCGACACCCGGCACCTGACACCTGACACTCGACACCCGACACCTGGCGCTTGACACCTTAGGCAAGCGATTGATGGAGATAACACGATGACAAGAACAGTAGTCATTGATCCCGTAACCCGCATCGAAGGCCACGCCAAGATCAGCCTCTACCTGGGCGACGACGGCAAGGTCGAGGACGCGCGCTTCCATGTGGTGGAGTTCCGCGGCTTCGAGAAGTTCTGCGTCGGCCGCACCTTTTGGGAGATGCCTGGCATCACCGCACGCGTCTGCGGCATCTGCCCGGTCAGCCATATCCTGGCCTCAGCCAAGGCCGGCGACGACATCCTGGGCATCCGCATCCCGCCGCGGGCTGAAAAGCTGCGCCGCGTGTTGAACTGGGGCCAGTTGGTGCAGAGCCATGCGCTCAGCTTCTTCCATCTCAGCGCGCCCGACCTGCTGTTGGGCATGGACAGCGACCCGGCGCAGCGCAACATCATGGGCCTGATCCAGGCGCGGCCCAACATCGCGCGCAGCGGCATCCGCCTGCGCGAGTTTGGCCAGAAGGTGATCCGGCTGCTGGGCGGCCGCAGCGTGCATCCGGCCTGGGCGGTGCCCGGCGGCGTGCGCGAGCCGCTGACGGCCGAGGCGCGCAGCCAGATCAAACGCATGCTGCCGGAGGCCTTCGACATCGCCGAGCTCGCGCTGGACCTGCTCAAGGACAGCTACGACCAGTTCAGCGGCGAGATCGAGCACTACGGCGATTTTCCCAGCCTGTTCCTGGGCTTGGTGACGGCCGACGGCGGCCTGGAGCACTACGATGGCATGCTGCGCGTGGTGGACAGCGAAGGACGCATCCTGGAGAACGTCGAGACCATCGCCTATCGCGCCATCCTCGGTGAGGCCGTGGAGCCGTGGAGCTATCTCAAGTCGCCCTACTACAAGCCAATGGGCTATCCGGGCGGCATGTACCGCGTCGGTCCGCTGGCGCGGTTGAACGTCTGTGACTACGCGGGCACGCCGCGCGCCGACCGCGAGCTGCGCCAGTTCCGGCGCTTCAGCCCCAGGGGCAAACCGGTCAGCGGCAGCTTCCATTACCATTACGCCCGCTTGATCGAGATCATGTTCTGCCTGGAGAAGATCGAGGAGACCATCGAAGACGAAAGCCTGACCGGCTCGCACGTGCGCAACCACGCCGAGGTCAACGAGCGCGTCGGCATCGGCGTCAGCGAAGCGCCGCGCGGCACGCTGTTCCACGAGTACAAGGTCGATCGTCAGGGCATCTTACAGTATGTCAACCTGATGATCGCGACCGGACAGAACAACCTGGCCATGAACAAGACCGTGCAGCAGATCGCACGGGCCTACATCGACGGCACTACGATCCCCGAAGGCGTGCTGAACCGTATCGAGCATGGCATCCGCCTGTACGATCCCTGCCTTAGCTGCTCAACCCACGCCGCCGGCCAGATGCCGCTGCACGTGCAGTTGATCGCGCCGGACGGACGGGTAGTGGACGAGAAGGTCAGAGATTAGGAAGTGAAGACAGGACACAGAGGACGCAGAGAAGACACAGAGTTCACAGAGAGCTTCTAACTTCCAGTGATCTCCATGTCTTCTCTGTGAACTCTGTTTCTCCTCTGTGAACTCCGTGTAGCTCCGGCGAAGACTCCGATGATACTGTTGATCGCCTACGGCAACCCCCTGCGCCAGGACGACGGCGCGGGGCTGTGGCTGGCTGAGCGGATGGCTGGGCGCTGGCAAGCCATGGGCGCGCCGCTGCGCCACGTGGCCGTACACCAGTTGACGCCAGAGTTGGCGCTGGAGATCGCCGAGCCGGGCGTCAAGGCGGCGGTGTTCGTGGACACACGGGCAACCACCGAGTCGGCTGGACCGGTAGAGATCAATTTGCTGGCGCCGCCCGACGCAGCCACGCCCAGCATGGGCCACCACTTGCAACCGGAGGTGCTGCTGGCCTACGCGGCGCTGCTGCTGGATGGACGGCCGGCGCCGCCAACCTGGCTGGTGACAGCGCCCGGCGTGACCTTCGGCCACGGCGAGGGGCTGAGCCAGACGGTCAGCGCCGCTGTTGAGGCTGCTTTCGTCGAGGATAACCACCCGCTTCTACGGCTAATGGATGATTTGATACCGTTGGTTTGTTTGCCGGAGAATCAGCTCGGTATGTTGCACGCGGGTTGAGGTGCGGGTTGAGGTGCGCCGATTCGCATGAGGTCAGCGATATCCAGCGTATCGAAACCCTCCGGAGGGGCATCGATACGGCGCAGACGCCTACTCAACCCACGCCTACTGAACCGACGGCTACTCAACCTGAGGTCACTCGACCAGCGTACGATGAACGTTGACGATAAGACAGACCAACGGCACCTGAACCGCTAAGTAAGGAGAACCGTATGACCGACACCAGCTACCGTGAGATCGACCGCCGGAACCGCGTGCATGAACTGCCGGTGGACTACGCCAAGCGGCCGATCGAGGAACGCATCCTGGACTTCGACGAGGTGACGCTGGGTTTCGACCCGCTGAGCGCGGCCATGGAGGCCAGCCGCTGCATGCAATGCCCCGATCCGCAGCCCTGCATCCTGCGCTGCCCAGCCGGCAACGACGTGCCCCAGGCGCTGTGGCTCATCAGCCAGGGCGATTTCATCGGCGCGGCCCAGGTCTTTGCCGCCACCAGCCCGCTGCCTGAGGTGTGCGGCCGCGTGTGTCCCAACCTGTGCCAGCAAGGCTGCGTGTTGGGCCGGGTCTACGGATCGGTGTCGGTCGGCAAGCTGGAAGCGTTCGTGGCTGATGTGGCCCGCCAGGCCGGCGCGCTGGCCATCGATGTGCCGGCCGAGAAGAGCGGCAAGCAGGTGGCCGTGGTCGGCTCCGGCCCGGCCGGCATCACTGTGGCCGAGGACCTGGTCAAGCACGGCCACAGCGTCACGGTCTACGAAGCCTGGCCTATGGCCGGCGGCGTGCTGGTCTATGGCATCCCCAGCTTCAAGCTGGACAAGCACGTGGTGCAGGCCAAAATCAAGGACCTGGCGGACGCGGGCGTGCGCTTCGTCGTCAACACCCGCATTGGCGAGTCGATCACGGTTGATGCGTTGCTGGCTGAATATGACGCCGTCTTTCTGGGCACCGGCGCGGGCGTCGAAGCCAGCATGGATATCCCCGGCGAGAAGCTGGCGGGCGTCTACTCGGCCACTGACTTCCTGGTGCGGGCCAACGTGCCGCTGGAGATGCTGCCCGAAGGCCGGCGGCAGCGGCCCACGGTCGGCCGTCGCGTGGCCATCGTCGGCGGCGGCGACACAGCCGTGGACTGCGCGCGCACGGCCATCCGCCTGGGCGGCGAGGAAGTGACCATCGTCTATCGCCGCACCGAGGCCGAGATGCCGGGCAACAAGGTCGAGCGCGGCGTCTCGCTGGATGAAGGGGTGCGCATTCGCTACCTGGAGGCGCCGACCGAGCTGCTGGGCGATGATGATGGCCGGCTGCGCGCCATGAAGGTGATCAAGATGGAGTTGGGCGAGCCCGATTCCTCCGGCCGGCGCCGGCCGATCCCTAAAGAAGGCTCGGAGACCATCGAGGAGGTCGACAACGTGATCCTGGCCGTGGGCTACTGGCCCGACCCGTTGATGGGCAAGACCACGCCCAACCTGGCCACACGCAAGTGGGGCCTGATCGTGACCGACGAGGAAGTCGGCGCTACAACGCGCGCAGGCGTCTTCGCGGCTGGCGATGCGGTCCATGGCCCCGACCTGGTAGTAACGGCCATCGCCACGGCCCACAAAGCTGCGGCCAACATCGACGGCTACCTGCGGGGCCAAACCGTCCCTCTGCCAGCAGCCAAATGAAGCGCGGGGTTTCCCCCGCCTGTCTGACGGACCACCCATTAGGGCAGGGTCTCCCCGCCCATCTCGTGGCCCAGCCAAGGAATAGGAGCAGAACTCATGGAAATTGGAGTGCCAAGAGAAGTGCGCGTGCTGGAAAAGCGCGTCGGGCTGACCCCGGCTGGCGTGGCAGCGCTCACTGCGGGCGGCCACAAGGTATACATCGAACACGACGCCGGTGCAGGCGCGGGCTTTCGCGACGAAAACTA
This sequence comes from Anaerolineae bacterium, assembly GCA_049294015.1. Classification (GTDB taxonomy): domain Bacteria; phylum Chloroflexota; class Anaerolineae; order JAAEKA01; family JAAEKA01; genus JAAEKA01. The sequence goes on along the minus strand of JBAQCH010000043.1, from coordinate 17,698 downwards.
TGAGCAGGTGGGCGGCCAGATCGTCTACTCGGCGGCCGAAGCCTATGGCCGGGCCAGCGTAGTCGTCAAGGTGGCTCGGCCGACACAGCAGGAACACAAACTGTTCCAGGACGGCCAGGCCATTCTGTCCTTCCTTCATCTGACGGTGGCGTCGCCAGATCTCCATGTCGCTTTGCACAGGCACGGCATCACTGCCATCGCCTATGAGGTGATGCAGGACTCGGACGGCATGTTGCCGATCCTGATGCCCATGAGCGAAGTGGCAGGGCAATTGGCGCCGATCTACGCTGGTCAACTGCTCACCATCCCGCAAGGGGGCCGCGGCATCCTGTTGGGCGGCCTGCCAGGCGTCGCGCGCAGCATTGTGCTGATCGTCGGCGCGGGCACGCTGGGACGCAGCGCGGCGCGGGCCTTCGTGGGCATTGGTTCGCAAGTGCTCGTGTTGGATGTCGACGTCCGCAAACTGCGCATCGTCGACGAGATGTTCGGCGGCAAGGTTTCGACCATGGTCGCCAACGAATACAACCTCAACCGCATGGTGGGCTTTGCCGACGTGTTGGTGGGGGCTGTGCTCAAACCAGGCGAGCGCGCGCCGATCCTGATCACGCGCGCGATGGTCCAGAAGATGCGCCCCGGGTCGGTCATCATGGACTTCTCCATCGACCTGGGGGGTTGCGTCGAGACCAGCCGGCCCACGTCGCTCAGTGACCCGACCTTCGTGACCGAGGGTGTGATCCATTTCTGCGTGCCTAACCTGCCCGCGGTAGTCGCCCGCACATCCAGTCACGCCCTGACCAACGCTATCCAGCCCTTTTTAGTTCGTCTGGCCGAGTGTGGGCTGGAGTGCGCGCTGGGCGAGATGCCGGCTCTTTACCAAGGCGTCAAGATGTACAAGGGCAAAATCGCCAGCCAGCGACTGGCGCGATCGCTGGGGCGCGAGGTCGAGATCGACCTGGCCGCAGTCGTCGACCAAGCCAAGTAGAAAGCAGCCTGTTATGAACTTCTCAAGTCTGTATCGCAGCAAGGTCGTCACTGCCGCCGAGGCCGTGGGACAAATCAAATCGGGCAGCCGCGTCTACCTGGGCGGCGGAGCTGGGGTGCCAATCGAGTTGATGCGCGCCATGACCGCCCGCGCCCCGGAGCTGCGCAACGTCGAAGTCGTGCATATCCTGACCTTCTTCGATGCGCCCTATATGGCGCCAGAATTGCATGCCTCCTTCCGTCACAACGCGCTGTTCATCGGCCACAACGCGCGCAAGGCCGTCCAGGACGGAAGGGCCGACTTCACGCCGGTCTTCCTCTCGGAGATCCCTGATCTCTTCCGGCCGGGCGGCACTTTGCCGCTGGATGCTGCGCTGGTCTCGCTGTCGCCGCCGGACGAGCATGGCTTCTGCAGCTTCGGCGTCGAGGTGGGGACCACCAAACCGGCAGCCGAAGAAGCAGGCATGATCATCGCCGAGGTCAACCGGCAGATGCCGCGCACCCTGGGCGACAGCTTCATCCATATCAGCCGGCTGCACAGCATCGTCGAGGTGGACTACCCCCTCCCGCTGGCGCCGCAGGGCGGCAGCTCGGAGCTGCACCTGAAAGTCGGCCAGCACATCGCCGGCATGATCCCTGACGGCGCGACCTTGCAGATGGGCATCGGCAGCATTCCCGACGCGGTCTTACAGAACCTGACCAACCACAAGGACCTGGGCATCCACACCGAGCTCTTCTCCGACGGTGTGGTGGACATGGTGGAGCGCGGGGTAATTACCTGCCGGCGCAAGTCCTTCCATCCGGGCAAGATCATCGCCGGTTTCCTGTTCGGCTCCCTGCGCCTCTATGACTTTGTCAACAACAACCCCATCATCGAGCTGCATCCGACGGATTACGTCAACAATCCCTTTAACATCGCCCAAAACGACAAGATGGTCAGCATCAACTCGGCCATCGCCGTCGACCTGACCGGCCAGGTCTGCGCCGACTCCATTGGCACGCGACTGTACAGCGGCGTGGGCGGCCAGCTAGACTTCGTGCGCGGCGCGGCCCGCTCCAAAGGGGGCATGCCGTTCATCGCCTTCCTGTCTACGGCCAAGAACGACACCGCCTCGCGCATTGTACCCACGCTGGCCCCTGGATCGGGCGTGGTCACAACCCGCAACGACGTTCACTTCGTGGCCACCGAGCACGGTGTGGCCGCGCTGCGCGGCAAGACGATCCGCGAGCGCGCCCAGGCGCTGATCCGCATCGCCCACCCCAAGTTCCGCGACGAGTTGACCCAGCAGGCGAAAGAGCTGGGCTACGTCTAGCTGCCCAGCACGCGGTTTACGAGAAAGGTAACTGTTCAGGCGGCGTTCAAAACGTTGGTTAAGTAGCCGTGGGTTGAGTAGGCGTCTGCGCCGTATCGAAACCCGTCTGCGCCGTATCGAAACCGACGAATAGTTCCGAGAAAGAACAAGAACGGCCCAGTCTCGGAGACTGGGCCGTTCTTGTTGGCTATAGGTGTTGGCTTAGACAAGCAGTGCAAGTGACGACGTGTTGGTTAGTCAAAGTGTCAATCACGGCGGACAAGGCCAGGGTGTGTGACTGTCTTGGCCGCCCTTGACGCGCAGCTCCGGCTCGCCTGCGAAGATGTTGCCAACGGAACGGATCAAGGCGCCATCCCGCCACACCTCCACCCGGTAGGGATGGCCCTGGTCGCCGTAGGTCGCCACATCGACCGGCAGGGCGTCGATCTTACGTTGGCCCGTCGCGTCCAAAGCGCCCCAGCCGTTGGGATTGACGTCGCGCCATTGGTCGCCCACCAACTGGTAGATCTTGATCCACGAGCTGGCCGGCGGCGGCGTCAGGCAGGTGACGATGTTGCCCTGGCTGGGCATGATCTGCTCCTCGACCACTGCCCAATCCAGTCGGGCCGAGGCCGCGCCGCCGCCGTCGAAGACCTCCATGCGTATGGTGTGCAGCCCTTGGTTCAGAGTGATCTCGCGGCTGAAACGGGTGCGCGACATGGTCTGCCACTGGTCGATCAGCAGGGCGCCGTCGATCCACAGGCGCACCCCGTCGTCGGTCTCGGTGGTGAAACGGTAACGTCCCCGGTTGAGCGGGACCTGGCGCGTCCAGCGCACCGAAAACTGGTCGGGGGCGATGCCGGGCTGGGGCGAGCCGCTGCCCCAGTCAAAGTTGATCGCGCTGTCATAACGGGTGGCGGCCGGCGATCCGGTCAACAGCGGGTTGTTGAAGAACTCGGCATACCAGCCGTCCAGCGCGCCGCCCGAACCCCCGGTCACGTTCTCCCAGGCTAGATGCGCCTCGGCCGCGCCGCCCTCCTCGAAGTACTCCATACGCACGCTGTGCTGGCCAGCCGGCAGGTCGATCTCAGCCCACTGCGGCGCAGCCCCCTGGCGCTGCCAGCGATCGAGCACCAGCAGATTGTCTACGTACAAGCGCACCCCGTCGTCGGTGCGGGTCGTGAAGCGATAGCGCCCGGCGGGTAGGTTGATCTGCCGCGTCCAGCGCGCCGAAAAGTAATCGACCGGGATGGCAGGGCCGGGCGAGCCGACGCCCCAGTTGAAGTCGATGGCCGCGTCGGAACGGCTGACCGCCGGCAAGCCCTGCAGGTGGGGATTGGCAAAATACTCGGCGAACCAGGCAGCAGCGGGCGGCGGGGGAGCGCCGTCGATGCGCTGCCAGTCAAGCCTGGCCTTGGCGCCGCCCTCGATCTCTTGATACTCCAGACGAACGGGGTGCGGGCCAGCGCCCAGGCTCACTTCTACGCTGGCCTTGACCGCCTGACCCTGCCAGCGATCGATCAGCATCTGGTTGTCGACAAAGAGGCGCACGCTGTCGTCGGTATCGACGTCGAAGCGATAGCGTCCTGCGTCCAGCGGCAAGGTTGCCGTCCAGCGCACCGAGAAGCGATCGGCCGGCAAGCCCGCGGCCGGCGCGCCGACGCCCCAGTCAAAGTCAATGTTGGCGTCAGAGCGCACCAGCGCAGGAGGCCCGGTGAGGGCTTCGTTGCTATAGTACTCGCCCAGCCACGGGGACGGCGCCGGGCCGACGACGTCGCCCAGGTTCTGCCAGGTCAGGCGCGCGCTGGCGTTGCCGCCGCCTTCGAAGTACTCCAGTTGCACGCGATGGACCCCGGCCGCCAGTTGCACATCAACCGCCCGGTCGGCGGCCGCCTGCACCTGCCAGCGATCCAGCAGCAGCGCGCCGTCGAGGAACAGCCGCGCGCCGTCATCGCTGCGCGCAGTGAAGCGATAGATGCCCGCGTCGAAGTAGACATCGCGCGTCCAGCGCGCCGAGAAGTTGTCGGCCGGCAGGTTGGGCGCGGGCGCCCCCAAGCCCCACTCAAAATCGATGCTGGGGTCCTGGCGCACCAGCAAGGGCGCGCCCGCCAGCGCTGTATTGGCGAAGTACTCGCCGGTCCAGGCCGCTGAGGCTGGGGGAGGCGCCGTCGTGATGGGTTGGAGGTCGACCTTGAGCTCGGCGCCCTGGCTGGCCTCGAAGTACTCCACGACCACCATATGCCAGCCAGGGCCCAACACAAGTTCGGCTGCATAGTCGGTGGGCGACGTGATGCGCCATTGATCGATCACGGGCTGGCCATCGATCAAGACCCGCACACCATCGTCCGCGCGGGCTGACACACGGTAGCGCCCCTGGTTGGTATAGATCTCGCGCTGCCAGCGGGCCGAGAAGTCATCGGCCGGCAGGCCGGGGTCGGGCGAGCCCCAGCCCCAGTTGAAGGCCAGCTCCGGGTCGTAGCGCACCAACAGCGGCGCGCCGGAGAGGTAGCGGTTGTTGAAGTACTGGCCCTGCCAGGCGGCGTTGCGGTTTTGGGGGTCCTGCTGGGCCCACGCGCTGGCCGTCAGCAGAGATAGCACCACCAGCGCTACGACGAGCGCCGGCAGCGTGGACAGGGGCGTCCTGAGTAAACATCTTCGCTTCATGGCACAGCTCCTGGGGATCGACCGACTCACGTTCCGAGGTTTCGTCAGACTGTACTACTCAGTCATAGGCGCCGGACACCTGAATCCACATATGCAACCGTATCTGCCGGCAAATTCAAGCCGCGCTCGGTCGCTAGTGCGTGGCACGTGAGTAGCTACCGAGACCTATTCTATGCCAGCCTGTTGGCATCGTCAAACCGCAATGAGCGCGGGTTTTCAAAAATCGCTTGACATCCAATTGACAACGTGTTAGGATGTTGGCTCTGTCGTCCGTTGGCGCCCCGCCAACGACAATACGTCCCGCCGAGCTGCGCCGCTCCCTGTCAGCACGGCCCCAAAACTTCATTGAAGGAGTCACCTATGCGTCCCACGAATGGAAGATGGTTTGTGTTGCTGCTGTCAGCGCTGATTCTTATGTGGACTGTGGCCGCCTGTGGCGGCCAGTCAGCAAGCACCCCGACGGCGGCCCCGACCCCGGTCCCGCCGACGGCGACCCCCGTGGCGCCCACGTCCACGCCGCGGCCCGCGACGCCCACGCCGGTCCCAACGAACACGCCGACGGTTGAGCCGGCCCCTGAAGATGACGCCGCCGCGTTGCCGGATGTGCCGCTGCCCGAAGACGCCGAGAACGTGACCTATGAGTTCGACGAGCTCGCCTTTACCAGTCCGTCCGACGTTGCGACGCTGGTGGAGTTCTATCGCGCCGCGTTGTCCAACGAGGGCTGGCAGGAGCTTTCCGATTACTCGTTGGTTGAGCAGGAGTTTGCCTATGCTGAGTTCGAGCAAGCGGGCGAGAGCATCGAGCTCACCATCTTCGGCGCCGACGGCGGCAGCGAGGCCTTCGTCAACTTGAGCGCTGCGCCCTCGCTGACAGGCGCGCCAGGCGGCAGCAGCTCTGGCATGACCATCGCCGACTGGCCCACGCCGCCCGACGCCACCGAGGTCGAGGTTTCCGGCGACACACTGAGCTTCAAGACCGTGCTGTCGCTGGCCAGCGTGGCCGAGTTCTACCGCCCGGTCTATGCAGAGAAGGAGCTGGACGCCAGTTGCCTGGAAGACATCGGCGACTACACGTCGGTCTCGTGCAGCTACAGCAACGGCGACATCACGGTCAGTTTCTTCGCCTTCGAGGGCTTCGACGCGACCGAGGTCGAGATCGAGGTCATCAACTACGCGCTGGAGTCTTCCACCGACTCAGGCGAGCTGGGGGTAGAGGACGAGGACGGCCTGCCGCTGCCCAACGACCACACCGGCTACACCTCCGAAGGGGGCGAGTTCCGGCGCGTGGTGGCTGTCAATTCCCCTTCGGATGTGGCAACTTTGGTCGAGTTCTACCAGACCGAGCTAGCCAACCGCGGCTGGACGCTGGACGACTCGGAGAGCGCCGAGACCGAGACAACGCTGCGCTTCAGCGGCCCCGAAGGCGAGCTGGTGGTCACTCTGCAAGCTGGCGACGAAACCGAGGTGGTCTTGGTTCAGAGAAACCAGGCTGCGGCCGAAGCAGCCGGCGTTGTGCCGCCGGCCGGCCAGGCGCGACTGTACCTGGTGAACTTCACCGAGAGCGACATGACGGTGACCATCGACGGCGAGACCATCGATGTGCCGCCCAGTGCGGGCATGGAGTCGCCCGACGACGCGCCGCAGGTGGACTTGCCTCCGGGCACGTATGACGTCACCACAGAAGTAGGCGGCAGCAGCGTTACCGACGAGATCGTCGTCGGCCCCGACGAGTCCTGGGCCTTACTGTTGGACGAGGAGGGCGCGCTGCCGTTGCAGATGTATTGAGCGGCCGCACGCCACCGTTGAGGTGACTTCCATGATGCGCCTGGCTGCCAACGTTAGCAGCCAGGCGCATTGCTTTGGTCAGCCTGGCCAAGCCGCAACAGGGCTGATCTTGCTCGCAGTCAGGTTTCGCCGTAGCGACGGCGCCAGACCAGCGCCGCGGCGGCCAGCGGCGTCAGCAGTGCGGCGAACAGGACTGCCAGCGACATGCCGCTGGGCGACGCCGCTCCTGTTTCAAGGCTCGCCAGGGTCACCGCGGTCGGCGCGTTGACCGTTGCGCTGACCGGCCCGTGCATGGTCGTCGCCCCGTTCAGATCGATGTCCTCCAGCCAGTACCAGTAGGTCTGGCCGGGCTCGACGGCCGCATCGGCGTAGCTGTAGCTGGCGCCTTGAGTGCTGCCGGGCGCCTGGGACGGCACACTGGCCAGCAGCGACCGGTCGCTGCCGTCGGCCAGAAGGCCGCGGTACAGGTTGAAGCCGGCGTTGTCGAGCTCACTGACCGTCTCCCAGGTCACCAGCACCTGGCCGGCCTGCGCCTCGGCTGTGAAGTTGGCCAGCGTGACCGCCAGCGGCGCGCCGCTGAACTCCACCGTGTCGATGCCGATGTACTCGGAGTTGTTGCCCAATGAGCCGGCGCTGATCGGCACGTAGTAACGCCAGGCGATACGGCCAGTGGCATTGATCGGCAGGCCGCTCAGTGTGATCGTGTACTGCGTCCAGACATTTGGATAACCACTGGTCGTCAGGGTTGGGTTGATGTCCCACAACAGGGTGGTGAAGTCGCCCACATCGCCGACCAGGACGCCGACGTTGGTACTGGCCCCGGCCGTGCTGAGCCGCACCTGCAAACGGTCGGGAAAGCCCGGGGAAGGAACCGTGCGCGTCCAGAAAGAGACCGTGTCGCCGTTAACCAGGTTGAGCTGCGGCGTCAGCATCCAGTTGCTGATTGCGCCCAGGTCGGCGGTGCTTCGGTAGTTGACGCCAATGTAGGAGTCTGTTGAACCAGCCTGAGCGGAAAACACCACTGGGTTGCCCTGGAACCAGGTGGGCGAGATTGTCCCCGCAGGCGACGAATTGTTCTGGAAGAACCAGCCCTGCCCCGACAGCAGCGAGACACTCTCGAAGCCCTCGCTGAAGCTGGCCGGCGACGCGTACTGGATCGGTTGGGATGAGTCGGACGCGCCGCCGCGGCTGGCGTTCACACCCGCGGCTGGAGCGGGTGGCTGAGGACTGGCCGCGCTGGCGCCAGTTGCAGCCAAGTCGGCGGGGGGCGGGGCGGCATAGGCCGCCATCGGCGCCAGCAGCAGGGCGAGCGCAAGGAACAGATACGGGATGTGACGGCGATTCATGATCTTCTTCCTCCTGATGGGATGATGATCGCAGGGATGGGAAGAAAGCAAATGACAGGATGCATGCGCGCAAGCGCAGTGCCTGTTGGCTTGCCCTTCTCCACCGCGTCGATCGGGCTAAATGTTGAACAAGTATAGCACATGATGTCCGAATCCAAAAGCAAGCGGTTCGGACCATCCGCCGTCCCGCTACCCTGCGCCGCGCGATGGCCTCAGCCGTGCCCGGCGCGCAGCGAACGCCCCAAAGAATAGACATCCGGGGTTGCAGAAAACCCCGGCGGTCTTAGCGATAGCATGCCGTCCCCCAGATCCTCGGTCTACTGTTCGCTATTTATCGCCGACCGCTTACCGTCTCCGGCTAGCTCCTCCTGCCACACCGGATAGAACATCAGCCACTGTTCAGGCGTGGCACGAATCAGCTCCTCACCCACGGCCAGCACGCGCCGGGCGTTGTGCAGCACATCCTCCTGGCGGCTGCCGACGCGCTCCATCTCCAGCCAGCGCGAGACATGAACGGCGTAGCTGTGGTCGGTGGGGCGATACTCGCAATGGGCCACTACGACCGGCGCTCCGGTCTGCAAGGCCAGACGCACATGGCCGACAGGCAGGCGGGCCGGCTGGCCGAAGAAGGGCAGCATCTCACCGGCGCCGTAAGGGTCGGGCCGGTCGATGCCGGTGACCACCAGCTCGCCCGCGCGCAGGGCTGCCAGCGAACGGCGCAGCGCGCTGACGTCGATGGGCATCAGGTTGATGCCCCCCTTGAGGCGAATCTTGTTCTGCATGTCGTAGCCGCTGGTGGGGTTGGCATAGGCCAGCACGTTGAGCTGCAGCCCGCGGTAGGCAAAGGCCAGCCCGGCCAGGTCGAAGTTGCTCATGTGGACGGTGACAACCACCATGCCGCGCTGCTGGCGCAGCATTTCGTCGATGTAGTAGTCGGTCAGCGGGGTGCTGCGCACTGCGGCCAGAAAAGGCTCTGGCCCCACCCCCAGCGCGTGGTAGAGGTCGAAATAAGCCATGCCGGCGTGGCGCAGCGCCGCGCGCGCCATCTGGTAGACCCGCTCGTCTGGCGCGTCTGGTCCCAGCACTATGCGGAAGTTGCCCTGCAAGGTTTGCATCAGCGCCGACTCGCGCCGGCGCGCCAGCGCGCGCGTGGCGCTATCAGCCAGACGCAGCCCGACGCCTGGCGGGATGTGGCGGCCTAACCAGTGGCCGAAACGCAATGCTTCGGCGCTGTTGAAGAGGTTGCGGAGGTCCATGACACGGCTCGATGCAGAAAAGACATTTCTCAGAAGAAATGTCTTTTCTGGCTTGATGCCTAGACGCGAGGCTACTCCACCGGCTGCAGCTCGGCGACTAACGTTTCAGGAGCTATGTCCTGTTCATGGGGCCAGGTTATTGAGCCGAACATAACACCGACCTGATTGAAATAGTGTACGTCCCGCAACTCGCGCAGAACTCCCCGATCGAGATAGGGTTTGAGGTCGAAGATACCCTTTCGGCCGTCCACAAGCTCAACCAGAATGCGATAGTCATCCAATGGCTTGACGGTCTTTGCGTCCCAGTCCATGCCAACCTCACAAAGGAGCAATTCTATAGGGCTGCTCGCCACTGATCGTCAACTCCCAATTGGCCAGCAACTCATCGCGATGCAGTTCAATCCATGCCTGAACGAGTTGTCGATCGAGTACAGCCGAATGATTATGCCGTAGAACATCGAGATTACTGGCATGGGCTCATCTCGGGTCAAGTATATCATGGCGTACAGCCCTGGTCAAACAGTGCCTCTTGTCTCCAAAGAAGGACTGCAATGGTGCCACTAGTCCCCACTGATCGACGGCGACCGCCGCTTCACGAACGGCACGACCTGCAACACCCGCTGGATGTCGGGATGGCGGAAGGCGCCCAACACCAGCAGCAGGGCCAGGTAGACCAACGAGCTAAGCGCGGCCGCAAGCCAGGGCTGGTCGCGCAGCAGCGCAGCGGTCACGGCCATGCCCAGCGCGGCCGTGGCCTGCCGCCACAGCAGATCGATCCAGGGCAACGGGGCAATATGACGGCGCACGGCAAAGTAAAAGGGAAAGAGCAAACTCCACTCGCTGAGGATGGTCACCACGGCCGCGCCGGCAAAGCCAAAGCGCGGGATCATGATGAGGTTGCCGACGACGTTGAAGATGACGCCGATGAGGAAGGCACGCGTCAGAAAGCGCTGCTGGCCGACCGCAATCAGCACGTACTGGGTGACGCTGTTGACGAAACCGACCGGTATCGACCAGATCAGCAGCGTTAGCGCCAGCGCCGAGTCGGGCAGGAAGGCCGCGCCGCCCAGGATGCGGATCAGCGGCGTGGCCAGCACCGTCACCAGGATGGCGATGGGCAGCGCGACCATGACCAGCAGCCGGATGGCCAGTTGATAGGCGCGCACCAACGACTCGTGGCTGTCCTTGGCGTAGCGGCTCATCAGCGGGAAGATGGCCAGGGTGAAATAGCTGGGGATGACGTTGAAGCCGTCCAGGTACTTGACGCCGGCCGAGTAGATGCCGACGGACGCGGTGCCGGCCAGCGGCTTGAGCAGCCACAGGTCGATACGCCAGAAGATGCTGGCCAGCAGGTGGTTGAGCATCAAGGGATAGCTGGCGATCAGCATGGTCTTCTGCAAGGCCCGATCGAGGCCGCCCAGCGGGAAGGGGATCTGGCGGCGCAGCACAACCCACAGCCACAACGACTGGGCCATGTTCATCACCAGGCTGACCGCGGCCAGGCCGACGAAGCCGGCGCTGAAGGGGGGAAGCAACACCAGCGCGCCCAGGGCGACCTTGGCTGTCGCGACAGCCGTGGCGATGCCGGCCGGGTACTCCATCTTCTCGTAGGCCATGAAGACCGAGCTGATGCTGTCGGCCACGCTGGCGAAAAAGAGGGCCGCGGCAAAGATGGCCAGCGCCTGCGCTTCTTGCAGCGTCAAATTGCCGCTGCGCGCGTAGACGCCAGCCACCAACACCAGCACCGGCAGCGAGATCAGCCAGAGCAGCGTGCGCAGCGCCAGCACGTTGGCCAGATAGCGGCCGGCGTCCTCCTTGTTCTGCGCCACGTCCCTCGTCAGCAGCGTGCCCAGGCCAAAGCGCACCACCACCTCGAAGAAGCCGTAGACCGCGATCACGAAGGCATAGCTGCCCTCGCCCACCGGCGCCAGGATGCGCAGCCGCAGCATGGCAAAGGCGAAATCGATGCCCCGGTTGAGCAGCGAGAGGATCATCTGCACGCCGGTGTTCTTGGCCACGCGGCGCACCTCGGCGTTCTCGTCGTCCACCTCGCGGTAAAAGCGGCCCCAGGCCCACCAACCCATCAGCAGCATCAACGTGATCACGGCCAGGAAGCTGCTGTAGACGCCCAGTTGCACCGAGCGGGGCGAATAGACGAAGCGCACGGTCCACTGACCGTCGGCCGGGATATAGACGGCGCGGAAGTTGCCGTCGGCGCGGAAGACGGGCAACTCGGTCTCGATGGCGTTGCCTTCAGCATCCACCCCCTCGCCCTCGACGCCAAAGGGCCGCAGGTATGCCTTCCAGCCTGGGAACCAGGCGTCGGTCAGCACCAGCCAGCCGCGGTCGCTCAGGTTGAGATCGACGAACACCTCGCGCGTGCCGTAGCGGCTGATGGCGGCAGTGCGCAGCTCCGGCGAGGCGGACGGCGGCAGCTCGCCGGCCGGAACTTGGCCCGCGTAGCCGGCCGGTAGGCGCTGGAAGCCCGTGGCGACCGCGCGCTGGGCTCGCTCAGCCTGGCTGTCGGCCTGTTGCACGCCGCCTGGCTGCCGCTGCTCCGCTTCCAGCACCACTACGTTGCGCAGATCGACCTGGCGGGTGAGGCTGATGGCCTCGCCGGCCGGGGCCAGCACGGCCTGCTGGGCCACAAAGGCGCGCGGGAAGGCGTCCGCGTTGCGGTAAGTGCGTACTTGCTCGCTGGGCGCCAGCTCCCAGCCAGGTACGTCCAACACCAGTTCCGTGGCCACGTAGCGCACGCCCAGCAGATCGGTCAGCGGATCGTCCAGGCTGGCCGGATCGTAGAAGGGGGAGATGCGGTTGTAGAGCAGTTGGCCCTGCGGCTCGATGGCCTGCATGTACTCGACGTACTGCTTGGGGATGATCGAGTCGTAGCCGCGCACATCCTGCAAGCCGTGCAGCCAGGGGGTGTTGGCGTTGAAGGTCTTGGTGGTGCCCTCGCCCTCGAAGCTGGTCATGCGCCAGGGCTGGCCGGCTTGCTGCGCCTGCTCAGCCTCGCGCTGCAAGAAGGCTACGCTGGACGGCGTCACTTCCAACAGATCGGGGTCAACCGCCGGATTGAAGCGGCCCAACACCAGGAACAGGTCAAGCAGGAGGATGGCGATGGCTGCGCCGGCCAGCAGGCTGCGGCGATGGGATGGAAAGAAGGGCCAGGAAGGGCGAGAGGCGGCCAGCAACCAGAGGCCGGCCAACAAGGTGAAAACGCCAAGATGCAGCACGTTGCGCCACTGGTAGCCCCAGAAGTCCGCACCGCCCGCAAAGACCATGCGCGCCAGGTCGGAGGAGTCGACAATACGCTGGCCCAGGGCGTGGAACGGCCCCGGCGCAGCCAGGCTGAGCAGCGCGGCGGCGACGGCCAGGAGGCCGGTGAACAGTGAGCAGTAAGCAGTAAACAGTAGCAGCCGTCCGGCCAACGGTTGTTGGCTCGTGACAGTTGACTGTTGACTGTTGACTGTTGACTGTTCACCGTTGACTGTTGACCGTACACCGTTCACCCATCCCAACAGCCATTGCAGCCCAAACCCCGCCAGCGCGGTCATTGCCAGCGTGTAGGGAAACACCCAGCGAAACGCCGAGTGAAGCTGCTTATAGCCCGGCACGCCATAGAACAACAGCGCATAGAGCGGCGTGCCGAAGGCGAACAACAGGCTGATCAGCGCCAGCGCCGCCAATAGCCACACCAGCCGCCGGTCACTCCCCCGCTCCCTCTCTCCCCCTCTCCCCAGCCCCGCCCCCGCCACGCCAACCACCGCCAACAGCAGCGTCATGATGCCCAGGTAGTTGCCGCCCTCGACGTAGTTCTTGACGCCCCAAAAGACGTCGCGCACGGGCTGGCCCGAGGCGTTGGGGCCAGCCGCGCGCCAGGCGCGCAGCGCGGGGTCCCACCAGCCATGGTGGCTGGGGTTGCCGAAAAAGTCGGGCAACAAGAAGGTGATGATCTGCCGGCTGGGCCAGGCCCATCCTACCACCTCATCGTAGCTGGCCGAGCCCTGCCGGAAGCTTGTGCTGACCAGCTCGTACAGCGGGATGAGCTGCACCGAGCCCAGAGCCAAACCGATGACCACCATCGCCAGCAGCCAGCCTGCCAGACGCAGCGGCCGGCCCAGCCGGCCCAGCCGCCGCCACAGCATCAACAGCCGCGCCAACGCATAGAAACCAGCCACCAGCAGGGAGATCACGACGATCTCCGGGTGGCCGGCCAGGGTCTGCACGCCCAGCACGATGGCGCCGCCCACCACGTAGGGGATGGGCGAGTAAGGGACGTCCCCCTTCTCCTCCTGCTTGCGCACGATGGTCTCGATGCAGGCCAGCAGCAGCGGCAGCCAGGCTGCGGCGGCGATGATCATGCTGAAGACAACGCTGACCACCATGAAGCCGCTGAAGGCATAGGCCAGACCTGCGAACAGGCTGGGGGCGCGCCCCAGCCGCAGCGTGCGGCCAAACAGATACATGGCCCAGGCAGTCAGCGAGAACTGCAGCCAGGTGAATACCCCGTAAGCCAGCGGCAGCGGCAGGACGTAGAAAACCAGCGACAGCGGATAGAGCGCTGAGTGCTGCCCGGCGGCCAGGAAGGGCACACCGCTGAAGATGTAGGGGTTCCACAGCGGCAGCTCGCCCTGGGCCAGGGTCTCGCGCAGGAAAGTCTTCCAAACCAGGTTCTCCAGCACCAGGTCGCTGAGCAGCTCGTTGTGGGGCGTGGTCGCGCCCATCTGCTCGGCCAGCGATGTCCACGGCTGGAACTGATAGAGGTTGTCGGCCGGCAGCAGGGTTTTGCCGCCGATCACCACCGGCGCAAACCAGAGCAGCGGCGCCAGGAGCAGGATCACCCCCACCACAAGGTTGGGACGGTTGCGGAGTCGTCTCATAAGACAGGTTTAACGGGACGGACTAGGCAGGATGGCAAGATGCACCCCGACGCTCATGAAAAGGAGTCGCCGCCCTGAGCGAGCAAGGAGTCTGACACCACGGACGCAGGGCGCATACGGCCCTCCTGCGCCAGGTGGCGATGCCGCCAGCGCAAGGCCATCGTGCGCCACGTGGCCTCGAACTTGACCGCCGCCGTCATCTTGGAGCGCCCCACCCGCCGCTCCTCGAAGAAGATCGGTATCTCGACGATGCGATAGTTGAGCCGCTCCGCCATATAGCTCATCTCGACCTGGAAGACGTAGCCGTTGGAGCCCACGCGCTCCAGCCCGATGCCTTGCAGCGTCGCCCGGCGCCAGCACCGAAAGCCGGCGGTGGCATCCCGTACCTGCGTGCCCAGGAAAAGCTGCGCCCAGACCGTATTGGCCCACCAGCTCAGAAAGCGGCGCCACCAGTTCCAGTCGCTATCCAGCCCGCCCCCCTCCACGTAGCGCGAGCCGATCACCAGGTCGGCGTTTTGACTGGCCTCTAGCAGGCGCGGCACGTCGGCTGGGTTGTGCGAGAAATCGGCGTCCATCTGCACGATGGTCTGCGCGCCCAGTTGCAGCGCGTGCTGAAAGCCCGCGACGTAGGCGCGGCCCAGGCCGCGCGCATCGCTGCGGTGCAGCACGTGAACCCGGCCGGGATGGCGGCCAGCCAGCCGGTCGGCCGCCGCGCCCGTGCCGTCGGGCGACGAGTCATCCACCACGATCACCTGAAGGTTGCTGATGGGCAGCGCCAGCAGGGCCGCGGCAACGGCGGGTAGGTTGTCAACTTCGTTATAGGTGGGCAAAACCACGCAGACCAGGGCATCTGTGGCCCGGTCGCGGCTTGGATCGATGGGCGACGTCTCGGTAACGATGGTCATGGCGTGGAGATTATACTACGATGAATGCATGCGGTCAATGCTGGCCCGCGCGAAGCGCGCTAGTGGTCGTCTGTTGCCAAAGTGCCTTGGTGGTTGTATAATGGCGTTAGTCTTGCTGACCCGCAATGCGGGTGGGTGCCGTCCCAATAGTGCAGCCTGCTCTTGGATCACTCAAGCTCCGCTACGATTTCCGTCCCATGTCGACGCATATTCTTTTTGTTGGCCGCCAGCCTGATATCTACGCACCACTGTGGCGGCACTTGCTGTTGAGCAACACGCAGGTGTCGTTTGCGGCCAGTCAGCCGCGCGCGCTGCGCGAGCTAGACACGGAGCCGGCCGACGTCATCGTGTTGGATGCGGCGTCGTTGCGCACGTCGCCAGAGCCGTTAGCGCGAGCGTTGCGCCAGCGCGCGCCCGCAGCGCGCATCGTATTGATCGCCGACAACGACGTGTCGACCGGCTACAGCTATGATTACCTGCTGTCCAGCCCCACCACCTGGCGTCAGGTGCTCAAGCTGGTCGAGGAAGCGCTGGCCAGCGAACGGCGTCAGGTGCTGGTCAAGGGACCGTTCGTGCTGGATTTGGTCGAACGCACCATCGTCGGCCCGGCCGGCGAAGCCCGGCTGACCAGCAAGCTCTTCGGGTTGCTGGCGCTGTTGATGCGCAACGCAGGCCACACCATCAGCCGCCACCAGATCATGCAGGAAATCTGGAACACGTCCTACCTGGAAGATACGCGCACGTTGGACGTTCACATCAGTTGGCTGCGCAGCCTGATCGAGCCGCAGCCCAAGCAGCCGGTCTACTTGCGCACCAAACGCGGCATTGGCTACATCTTCTTGCCCAACGGCGCGGCCGACAGCCTGGCGACAGCCGTCGAACCCATACCGCCCTCAGCCGTCGATATCTAGTCGCTGGCGGCGAGCAACACAAAAGGGAACTGGCGTGCCAGTTCCCTTTGGTTTGCGCCCGATTGGTCCGCGTCTAGCCGGACCGGCTTCCATGCCCTACGCCGCAGCCGCTTTCGCCTGGTTCAGTTGGCGCATCAGCCGTGATTTGCGTCGGGCCGCGTTGTTTTTGTGAATCACGCCCTTGGCCGCGGCCTTGTCCAGCGCCGATACGGCTTCGGCAACGGCTGTATCAGCCACGACCATATCCTTGCCGGCGATGCCGACGCGGGCCTTTTTGACGGAAGTACGGGTGCCGCCCCGTACGATGCGGTTTCGCTGGCGTCGTTTTTCCGAGCTGCGAATACGCTTCAAAGCAGACTTGTGGTTAGCCACGCAACGTCCTCCGTGTGTTAGTCAACAATCCAAGATATTTGCGACAAGCTCCGGCTTTGTCTTTGCACCGTCGGCAGCACAAGCGTGAGAGGACGAGGGTTCGTTCGACGGGCCGGTCTGGCAAACCCATGTGCTAGCCAACAGCGCCAGATTATACATGACAAAGCGGGCGCTGTCCAATTCACAGACCCAGCTCGCACGCTCCTCACCCCCTCCCCCACCGCCGCCACCAGACCCGGCGCAACAGCCGCTCCACCCCTGGCCACAGGGAACGCGCCTCCCGCTCCGCCGCGGCTGGGCGCGGGCTGTACTGCGCCGCCTCGAAGCTATGCACAAAACGCTGCACACCCTCGGCCGCAGCATCATCCAGGGTCTCCACCCGGTTGCTGAGCTTGCGTCCAAACTGGCCGGGGCTGTCGCCAGGTCCAGCCTGCTGGCCCAGCCGCCGTCCCCAGCGCTGCAGACGGCCGTAGAGCGCGGCCAGCTCCGGCTGCGGCCGGCGGCGCTGCCACAGCCAGCCCAAGACTATCAGCAGCGCGGCCGCAAGCAACCCTGTTCCCCAACCCAACCGTTGTCGCACGATCTGGTCCTCGCGCATGGTCTGCAAGTCGGCCTGCACCTGGGCTGATTGGCTAGCCGCGTAGTCCGGCGGCTGGCCAGCCGGTGGGACACGCGCGGGTTGCGGCTGCGCGGCCGTCGGCTCGAAACGCACCCAGCCTACACCAGGGAAGTACAGCTCCGGCCAGGAATGGGCGTCCTTTTCACGCACCACGAATTCACGGCTGGTTTGGTCATAGTCGCCGGTGGCGTAGCCCACGGCCAGGCGGGCGGGAATGCCCAGAGTGCGGGCCATCACTACCATCGCGCTGGCATAATAGTCGCAGTAGCCGGTCTGCGCGTCGAACAGGAAGTAATCGACCACATCGCGGCCGGCTGGTGGCGCAGCGATATCCAGATCATAAGGAAACTGGCGCAGGAACGCCTCTAACGCCAGAGCCTGGTCGTAGGGGGTCTCGGCCGCCTGTGTGACCTCGCTGGCCAGCAAACTCACCCGCTCGGGCAGCTCGGGCAAGGCCAGGTAAAGCGCAGCGACGTCGGGGGGATAGTCTGCGCCAGCCGCCCGCAACACGCTTTCGTCCGCGGCCGGCGCCAACGACAGCACCTGGTAGCGCCGGCCTGCAATCAGCAGCGCGGCCATGCCATTGGCGGGATCGCTGACGGCGCTGCGCCGCAGCAACTGGTAGGGCCGGTTGGCAGCCAGCGGCTCGCCGGCCGCGTACAGCGCCCGGTCGCCGCCCCGCTC
>JBAQCH010000042.1:0-4647 GCA_049294015.1 Anaerolineae bacterium | reverse complement strand
CAGTAGGCGTGGGCGTTGCCGTCGCCGTGGGCGTCCGGGTCACAGTAGGCGTGGGCGTTGCCGTCGCCGTAGGCGTCTGGGTCGCCGTAGGCGTGGGCGTTGCCGTCGCCGTAGGCGTCTGGGTCGCCGTAGGCGTGGGCGTTGCCGTCGCCGTAGGCGTCCGGGTCGTAGTGGTCGTGGGCGTTGCCGTGCGTGTCGCAGTCGCCGTCGGCGTCGAGCTAGGCGTTGCGCTGGCAGTGGGGGTAGGTGTGTCGATTGTGGTCGGGGTGGGTGTCGGCAACAAGCGCACAAAGAACAAGTTCCCGCCGTAGTCAGGCAGGACAGGCAGGGGCGCCACGTATCGCAGCTGAGTACCGCTGAATACCTCGCCCCCCGGACCTGGCTGCGCAAACAAGATACTATGGACGGGTCCTGGCGCTAGAATTAGGTAGTAGGCGGGGTGGTAGGTCTCGGCAGTCTGGATCAACCAACGGCCATAGCCGGACACCGCGCCAGTCTCCATAAAATTCAGAGGCCCGTTCGAGTCACCCCACCATAGGGCCACCGCCATGACGTCTACTCCCGGGGGGACCCGCCCCTCCTCATCGAAGATCTGGCCGGAGAAGGAGAAGGTCGAAGGTGTTTCCTCGGGCTGGCCATCTCCGGCTTGAACATGCCCCGCACCCTGTATCAAACCGGGTACGCCCAACAGAAGGACCAAGAAAAGCCCCAATAGCCAGCGACCTGCTGCTTGGACAATCATTTCCGTATGATGACGGACTGCAGATTGACAGCGTTGCCGGCGCGGTCGATGGCTTCCAGGGTCAACTGGTTGGGGCCGGGTGATAGTCGCTCTTCCACCTGGAAATTTCCGTTCTCATCCACCGCTAGAGGCTGGCCGTTGAGGATCAGACGAACGCCTGGTTCGGTTTTTCCAGCCACCACTACCGTCTCTCCGGTAACCTGCGGCTCCGCGGGGCTAGTCAATACCACGGAAGGCTGCGTGCGGTCGAATATCAAAACATGGGGGGTTGAAGGACGGCTTTTCTCACCAATCAACGTCGTTGCAACCGCTGAGATGCGATAGGTGCCCTCGGTGGTCGGGCTGAAGTCGAATGCGGCAAGGCCATTGCCGTCCGCCTCTATAGTTCTGACCAATTCATCATCAATGTAGATATCAACGTTTGCACCAGGCAGGCTGTCGATCTGCCAGGACGTTGCCAAGGCATTGAGATACAACGCGCGCTCGCCGCCAGGGTCCACTTGCACTGCGTCGCCGAAGAGCTCGGATGTCAAGCGCAACTCGGGAGCTTGGGCGCGGGGTGTGGGTGGGGATTGGGCCAAGAACGCTTGCAAGACCTCCAACTCCTGGCCGGCTGCCACATCGGCCACCTGGCCGTCCCATCTGACCTGAACCGTGCCTTTCTCGGTGGCCAGACGGGTGCCAGCGGGTCGCACATCGACGCTGAAGACTGTTCCCTTGACATGGGCCTCCAGGTCAGGCGTGCTCAGCGTAAACTCATCCACCTCCGGACGCAGATGGACAACCTCCGAATGCACTGAACCCCTTTCTAGCCTCATGGCGATGGCAAGGTGGGAGGAAGCTGTGCGGGCCTGGAGCCGGTTCATGACCAGATGCGTTCCCGGTCCCAAAACGGTGCGGCTGCCATCAGAAAAGGCGATCTCCGCCTCGGTGTCCTGGGCGCTGGTAACCTGGTCCGAGGCCCGAAGCGACTGAGGGCTGCCCGGTGCAGCGCTCAACCGTCGAGTCAACGCCACATCTCCGAAAATGTGCATAGACCTGGAGATGGTGACCTCGCCGGAAGCGACCGATACCATCGCTACCTGCGCGCCTTCAGTAGCCGGGTAAAGGCGCTGTGCGGCCAAGGCAACCGCCAACAAAACCATCGCCGCACATGCTGTGGCAAAAGCAAGGCGCAAACCTCCTACAGGCCATGCCGGCACAGCTAAGTAGTCTCGCCATCGTCCCATCACCCCTCGCGTCCGACCCTTTTCCCTGGCCCGAATCTCGGCTTGCAACAAGCCGCGCAGTCTGGCCGAGTACTCTGGACGCAACTGAACCGGTTCGCTGCTCAGTTCGGTAAACGCTCTGATCAGGTCCCCATCGGGAACCTGAGGGTGAGAATGCTGCGAAGGCATGGTATCAGCTTCCTTCTGAGGTTAAGCTCGCAAGACACGTTCGGAATGCCTCGCGAGCACGGGTCAGCAAAGACTCTACAGCTTTCTCGGAGCGACCCATGATGGACGACAGCTCGCGAACGGAAAAGCCATCCAGATACTTACCCAAGAGCACGTCGCGCTGGTCTTGAGGCAAGGCACGCAGAACTGCTTCTATGTCGCTGCGTTGGGCGATCACATCTTCAGGAAGCATTGATACCCTTTGGAGTTCGAGGTCAGCAGCCTCCTCTTCGACCTGGTGGTTGCGGAAGCGCTGCCGAAGCCGAATTTGGTCGCTGATCTTGTTACGCGCAATCACATGAAGCCAGGTAGACAGGCTACTTTCGTTGCGAAAACGGCTCAATGACCGAATTGCGGCCAGCATCGTCTCTTGCAAGACGTCTTCGGCGTCATTCCGATCGCCGTTAAGCGAATAGTAGATGAAGCGAAACAAGCTTGGCACGTAACGCTGGTAGAGCTCATCAAAAGCTGCTGTGTCACCATCCAGCAACCGTAGAACCATGGCCTTCTCTTGCTCCAAGGCCAACTCGCCAGTAGTCGCATGGGTGCTCTGTGACTGAACTGACGAAGATTCTGACTCGGCCAGTCTTACATAGGTAGCTGATAACTCGCTCATTATTATTAGTCGCTCTTGCCAATGCTAATCCTTCATGAACTGCTAAAAGCGAGCCTGGAAGGGTAGGGGACATTATGAGGGAATGGCAAACGGGCACTGAGTGTCGCATAGTTTTTCGATTCTGTCAAAACCATGCACGAGCCTGCGGTCGTGGTCGGCGCCAGCAAGGGCGGCTTCTTCTAGTCGGAATGGCTCACATCGGGTTCCTGCAAGGGACCAGGCTTGGGGTCCGTCCAGAGAGATATGTTTGACAACTTCGATCTTGTATGGTATAGATACCGAGCTATATGGAAGATTCAACCCAGCGCGCCTGACCGGCTGTTCAATAGAATTCTTGCTCCGAGTGGCAACCTTCATTCGCTGGCATTTCTTTGCGCTCGGTCCGCCCCTGCGGAGGTGCTGACGAACACCGGCCCGAGCAATATGAGCGACTGTCTTTGTCATGAAGTCAGGCGCGATCGCAATTTACGAGGGAACTATGAAATGTAGAAGTCTCCTGCGTACAGTCATGCTGTCTGTACTGCTGTCTGTGCTGGGCTGGGGCGGTGCTGAAGCGGCGTCTGTGGCCAGCCCCTTGGATCCGGCTGATCTTGCCATCTACTATGGGTGGCCCTCCCTGGTTAACGGCGCCCAAAACAACACCGCCGCTGCGGCCGTATTCGGACAGTACGACGTTGTCATCTTCAATCAGGGCCTGGAGGAACCGCCCCATGGCGACCATATCAACACCAAAGCGATCATCCAGCTCCTCCATGCCAACTATTCCACCAAGGTTTTCGGCTACATCAACGGTCCACAATGGAACACCTCGTGGGCTCTCACCAGCATGCCGCCCACCAATTGGCAAGGCCATCTGGACCTATGGGTCGCCATGGGCGTAGACGGCATCTTCATCGACGAGTTCGGATACGACTGGGGTTCTACGCGCGTTACCCAAAACGCTATGCTCGATGCTGTTCACGCTCGTGGCCTGCCAGCCTTCGTCAATAGCTGGTTCATCGATCACACGTTCAGCAGCGCTCCCGACCCGGTCTTTCCCGCAGGGAACCCGAATGGTGTTCCCTCGCATATCCGCTCAACCGACCTGTATTTGCTGGAGTCGTTTGCCATCATAGAAGGCCGCCACGACCAGTGCGCGCGGCCGATCTTTGATACGTGGATAACCAAAGCTGACAAGGCTTTGCTCTATCGCCAGATGTTCGGCGCCGAGATGTGGGCCATGACCACAGCAGACCAGCTGACGACCCTGGCTCTGGATGCTGGCGAAATCGCAGCTGAAGAGCGTCTCAGCTTCGCCTGGCATGCCACTGCCATGTATGGCCTGAACGGCTTCGGATGGACGGAACCGCAGTTCTCAGCCAGTGGGCCCTCGCAAAACCTGTTGCCGTGGCGCTTGCGCCCTGACCCCAATCCACCGGTGGGAATTGGTGCCAGGTATCTGAACGACGTTCAACACAACGGCGATACGCACACGCGCGACACCGATGTGGGCCAATTCCGGGTGGTCTGCAACGACAACGCCAACATCCACACAGCCCAGTTCACGCCAACGCCCTGTACGCTCGCCCCGTATGATTTCGACGGAAACGGCGTGATTGATATCGTCGATATTGCCCAGGTTAGTAGCCGTTTTATGGATCCGGCGAGGTATGAAATCCGCTACGACGTTGCCCCTGCAGGCCAGCCAGACGGTGTGATCGATATCGCCGATATTGCTGCCGTAGCGTCGCGCTTTGGCCAGACTTGTCCATAACGCTATCGCAATACTAGCCATTCGGCCGCACCCTGTGGAGTGGTCCCCAGTAAAGAACTGACCTACAAGGGCGTCCTCGCCCAGCTGAGCTGGGCGAGGA
>JBAQCH010000041.1:0-1703 GCA_049294015.1 Anaerolineae bacterium | reverse complement strand
CGGCCACGCCCGAGCAGACGGTCGCCGGCCAGTCGCGCGGCCCTGCGCCCGGCTCAGCCGACTCGCTGATCCCGCGCATCATCGGCGGCAGCCATCGCACCTGGCGCTTGCCCGACAGCGGCGAGATTCTGGAGGAGGCCGAAGAAGTCGAGATCAGCCACGACGACATCAAGGAGCGGGCGCGCATCATCGAGCAAACCCTGGCCGACTTTGGCCTGCCCGTGCGGGTGGTGGAGGCCAACCCCGGCCCGGCCGTAACCCAGTTCGGCCTACAACCCGGCTATCGCGAGCGGCGCAAGGCGCGCGACGAGCTGCGCCGCGAGGCTGAGGAGATTCTCAAGCAGCGCGGCTACGGCACCTCGCGCCGGCCCATCACCGACGACCTGCTCAAAGAGGTGATGGAGAACGAGGTCGAGAAGTACGAGCGGGTCAAGATCAAGGTCTCGCGCATCCAGGCGCTGACCAACGACCTGGCCCTGGCCCTGTCGGCCTCGCCCATCCGCATCGAAGCGCCCGTGCCGGGCCGGCCGATGGTCGGTTTGGAGGTGCCCAACACGCAGAAGGCGCTGGTCTCGCTGCGCGGCGTGTTGGAATCCGATACCTTTCGCGAGATGAAGAGCGCGCTCAAAGTTGCGCTGGGCCAGGACACCTCGGGCCAGTCGGCTGTGGCCGATCTGGCGCGCATGCCCCACCTGCTCGTGGCCGGCGCCACCGGCTCCGGCAAGTCGGTCTGCGTCAATTCGATCATCGCCACGCTGTTGCTGACCCACACGCCTGACACCCTGCGCTTCCTGATGATCGACCCCAAGATGGTGGAGTTGATCACCTACAACGGCATCCCGCACCTGCTGTCGCCGGTGGTGGTGGAGCTGGAGCGGGCCGTGCCGCTGCTGCGCTGGGCCACCGGGGAGATGGACCGGCGCTACAAGCTGTTCTCCAAGGAGGGCGCACGCAACGTCGATGCCTACAACGAAAAGCTGGTCAAGCGCGGCGAGCCGGTGCTGCCCTACATTATCGTGGTGATCGACGAGCTGGCCGACCTGATGATGGTGGCGCCGGACGACGTGGAGCGCTACGTCTGCCGGCTGGCGCAGATGTCGCGCGCCACTGGCATCCACCTGATTCTGGCCACGCAGCGCCCTAGCGTGGACGTGGTGACGGGCTTGATCAAGGCCAATTTCCCGGCCCGTATCGCCTTCGCCGTCACCAGCCAGATCGACAGCCGGGTGATCCTGGACACGCCGGGGGCCGAAGCGCTGCTGGGCCGGGGGGACATGCTCTTCATGCGGCCGGACAGCAGCAAGCTGGAGCGCTTGCAGGGCTGCTTCGTCTCCGACGGCGAGTTGGAGAAGCTGGTGCGCTATTGGAAGGGCGTGCGGGTCAGCGACGGCAGCTCGGACGACGATAGCATCGTTCTGGCGCCGGGCGGCCTGCCGGCCATGCCGCCGCCGCGGCCCGAGGACGTCATGCAGGCCCCGCTGTGGGACGATATGATCCAGCAGCAGCGCGAGGCGCAGAACAGCGACGACCTGTACGACGACGCGGTGACCGTGGTGCGCCAGGCCGGGCGGGCCTCCGTGTCGCTCTTGCAGCGCCGGCTGCGGGTCGGCTACAGCCGGGCCGCGCGGCTGATCGATCTGATGGAGGAGCGGGGCGTGGTGGGGCCGGATCAAGGCGGCAGCTTGGGCCGCGAGGTGCTGGCC
>JBAQCH010000040.1:0-15018 GCA_049294015.1 Anaerolineae bacterium | reverse complement strand
CCACGGCGCGGTTGGGCTGATGGCTGAACCACTCATGCACGCTGGCAGCCAGCTTGGGGCCAATGCCGGGGATGCTCTCCATGGCGGCCGGCTCGGCGGCCAGCAGCGCTTCCACGCTGCCGAAGTGATCGGCCAGCGCCTCAGCCACCACGCCGCCGACGCCACGGATGCCCAGCGCGGTCAGCACGCGCGCCAGCGGCTGCGCTTTGGAAGCTTCGACGGCGGCCTGCAGGTTGGCTACCCGCTTTTCACCATAGCCCTCCAGAGCGACAATTTCGTCCCAGGGCAGGTAGTACAGGTCGGCCAGGTCGCGGATGTAGCCTTTCTCCACGAACAGCTCGGCCTGGCGGATGCCAAAACCTTCGATATCCATCGCGCCGCGGCCGACGAAATGCTCGACGCCGCGCACCAACTGGGCCGGGCAGGCCGAGTTGGTGCAATAGAAGGCCACCTCCCCTTCGGGCTGCGCCACCGCCTCGCCGCAGACAGGACAGCGCTCCGGCATCTGCCAGACCTGCTCCTCACCTGTGCGCAGATCGACCACCGGGCCCAGCACGCGCGGGATCACCTCGCCGGCCCGCTTGACCAGCACGGTGTCGCCGACCCGGATATCGTTGTCGCGCACATAGTCAAAGTTATGTAACGTGGCGTGCTGGACGGTGACGCCGCCCACCTGTACAGGGGCCAGGACGGCGTAGGGGTTGATGGTGCCGGTGCGGCCGACGTTGACGCGAATCTCCAGCAGGCGGGTGGCGGCCTCCTGGCTGGGATATTTGTAGGCCACGGCCCAGCGCGGGTCCTTGCCGACGAAGCCCAGCCGCTGCTGCACGGCGAAGCTGTCCACCTTGATCACCAAGCCATCGGTCTCGTAGGGCAGCGTGTGGCGCTGCGGCCCCCACGCTTCGACGAAGTCGACCAGCGCGTCGAAATCTGTGAAGCGGCGGCTCTGCTCAGCCACCGGGAAGCCCAGGGCACGCAGCAGGGTCAAGGCCTCCCATTGGCTGGCCGGGACGAAGTCGCTGCCCTCGATCTCGACCAGTTGATAGGCCCAGACATGGAGCGGCCGGCTGGCAGTGACGCTGGAGTCCAGGTTGCGCAGCGCGCCAGCCGCGGTGTTGCGCGGGTTGGCATAGACCTTGCCGCCGGCGGCAGCCTGCTCGGCCTGGAAGCGCTCGAAGTCAGCCACAGCCATGTAGGCCTCGCCGCGCACTACCAGTCGCCGAGGCGGCTGCGTCAGTGGCTGATCGCCGCCCGGCAGCGCGAGGCTTGCGCCCGCGATCACCGGGACGCGCAACGGCAGATCGCGCACCGTGCGCAGGTTGGGGGTAATGTCCTCGCCGAAGACGCCATCGCCGCGCGTTGCGCCCAGGGTAAACAGCCCGTCGGCGAAGTGGAGCACGACGGTCAGGCCATCGATCTTAGGCTCGACCACGTAAGCCAGCCCTTCAGCCAGGCTGGCGGGCAACAGACGCAGCAGGCGCTCACGCCAGGCTCGCAGCTCGCCCGCGTCGAAGACGTTGGCCAGGCTGAGCATGGGCGCGGGGTGCTGGACCCTGCTGAAGCCCTCCAGCACGGCGCCGCCCACCCGCTGCGTCGGCGAGTCGGGCGTGCGCAGCTCTGGATGGTCCTGCTCGATCTGCTGCAGCTGATGAAACAGCGCGTCGTACTCAGCGTCGCTCACCAGGGGAGCGTCCAGCACGTAGTAATGATAGCTGTAGCGCGCCAACAGCTCGCGCAGCTTGCCCGCCTGGTGCTGTAATTCGCTCATCGTCTGTTTCAGGGTGTGGGGCTGGGGGTCGGCGTGACTAACGGCGCCGGCCGGAGGAACTGTTGCGCGGTCCAGCCAATCAGCCCATCGGCGGCGCGCACCCGCCACCAGGTGTAGCCATCGCTCTCCACCGGGTACGCCATGTCGGGATCGCTGCCGGGCATGACAAAAAAGGGATCGCCGTCGTTGTAGATGCCCTGGGTGAGGAAGTCGAGACCCGCGCCGGCCCGCAGGCGCACGCCCGATGGCCCGGTGCTGGCGATGACCACCCGCTCGCCGATGGAGAATTCGGCTTGAGGCGTGGGCGTGCCAGGCGCGGTGGGGGTGGGAATGACCACCGGTGTCACCGTGGGCTGGGCCGTAGGCAGGGTGACGGTCGCCGTTGGCGTGGGGGTAGGGGTGGCCTCCTGAGCGGCGGGCAGAGGCGGGCCCACCAACAAGAAGGCCACGCCAGCCAGGATCAGCAATCCTACCAGGAGCAGCAACAGCGTGCCGCAGGGCAACCCACGGCGCGGCCGCTGGCCCGCGCGTGGGGTCGTGTCATCCAGCGTGTCATAGAGCCATTCCACCTTACCGGAGAAGGCATCAGGCTCGCTACCAGGCGGGTCTTGAGGTCGATCAGACATGCAAAAAAAAGGGGAGTTGCAGGTTGCAAGTTGCAGGTTGCCAAGGGTCAAGTGGTCGTCTCGCACGCGGTGCGCCGCCTGATTATAGCGCGTTTGCCAGTGGTTGCCAATTCGAGTTTAGACGGTTTTTGTCAATCGCATCTTTGCCAAGTATAATCTGGTTTTAGTCTGCCCAATGACTCAACCCTGTGCGGGGTGTAGAGCGCGAAGTCCTATGATGCACTGCCGCACGGCGATTGCAACGCCGAGCCAGGAACTCGCCCGCTCCAGGGTCGACTCAGCCAAAACAGAGGTGCTACCAGTGTCCTACCGTCCCAGTCAAAACCCTTCCTATTGGACCACCGAATTTCAACTCGGGCAGGACGACATCGAATTCTTGCAGGAGTTTCTGCAAAGCCGCGAGCGTCCGGCGCTGGAGAACGACCTTGTACAGGCGTTGACGGAGGCCCGTTTCCGCCGCGAAGACCAACGAATTCGCAGAGAGTTGGCCAGGGGCGCAGTGTATCAGCCCAAGAATTCCTATCAGGTGGGGCAGAATGTCGTCTTTCCGCACATGGAGTTCGCCGTCGGCGCCATTACGGCCCTGCGGCCAGGCGCTAACCCCGAACACGGCGATTTCGACGTGATCACGGTCAAGTTCGAACAGGGGAAGTCGCGCTTCTTTGCCTCCAACCTGAAGACGCCGCATAAACTGAACCTGCCGGCGGGCGGCGATGGACTGGCCCAGGAGGAAATCACCGGCGTCGAGACGATTCTAGAGCGCCACGGCCGCGAGCTGCGCACCCGCCTGCGCGAGCAGATGCAAGGGCTAAAAGGCTCCCCCTTCGTCCACCTGGGGCGCTATTGGTCGCTTGCGAGCCTGCTGGCCGAAGTTCACGTGGGCCATCTCAACATCGCCGAAGCGGCCATCGACGTGCGCGGCGCTCCCCTGGGCACCAGCGACATCCTGCCTGAGCTCGGCCTGCCGCGCGAGGTGCCGCCAGCCATGGCTGCGTTCTCGGTCGATCTCGCCCTGTCTCAGGACCAGCGCTTCGTCGATGTGGGCGCCGAAAGCCGGGAATGGTATCTGGAGCGGCTGATGCCCAAGGAGGCCATGGACACCCCGCGCCGCCTGCAACACATGGCCGAGAGCTATGACCGCTCGGTGTTGGGCGTGCCGATGCTCCAACTGGAGTGGGAGGTGGACGACGAATGGTCCGAGGACGACGTGGCCGGCGGCAGCGGGGCCAGAGCAGCGCAGGTCGAGATCGCCCTGGTCTATCCTCATCGGCGATCAGGCACGCTGCCATTGACTCAACGCACCATGAGCCTGTTCCCGGTGCGGGAGGGCAAGCGCAGCATGATCACCTTCATCGACGGCCGTTGGGGCAAACGCTTTACCGGCTGGGTCGTCCCCGAAGGCCGCTACGTCTGTGGGCTGAGCCAATGGTACGAAGAGCATGGCATTCCGGTAGGCGGGCATGTGGTGCTGGAGCGCACCGAGAACCCGGGCGAAGTGGTGATCGATCTCAAACCGCACCGCTCCAAGCGCGAGTGGGTGCGGGTGGCCCGCGTCGAGGGCGGCCAGCTCAAATTCACCATGCAGAAGCACATGATCGCCTGTGACTACGACGAGGCCATGATCGTGGCCGAAACTGACACCGCCAGCACGGACGATCTGCGCCGCAAGCTCTACAACCAGGAGATCAGCGTTTACCAGATGGTAGACGATATGGCTCCGCAGTTGATGGGCCTGAGCACGCAGGGCACCGTTCACGCCAAGACGGTGTACAGCGCGATCAACCTGCTGCGGCGCACGGCCCCTGGCCCTGTTTTTGCAGCCTTAATGAGCAACCCCCGCTTCCAGCCTACCGGCGGCGGCGAATTTTCCATGGCCCGTCACTAAGTAACCGTCCCGAAACAAGTTGGTGCTCTGGCCGGTCTCCCGACCGAGCCAGTCCGGCCTGTTGTTTCTAGGCAGGTACTAGCCTTATCGAGGAGCTTCATGACAACCTGGCACCGGCCAACCGTGGACACCAAGTTCCACATCGACTACGAATGGTGGCAGACCAGCGGCCGCAACTTCCGGCTCTACTTGCTGGAACAACTGTGCGACGCCTGCAAGCAGCGCTTCGCCACCCACCGCGAGACCGAGACCGTCGACTGGGTCAGCCCGGAGACAGGCGAGGTGATCGAAGCCGACGCGCTGCTGCAGTGCCTGAAGGGCATGTGCGCGCAGCAACCCGACTTCATCGACCCGCGCGTGCCGCTGACCGCAGCCGTCTTCCGCATCTTCCTGCTCAACGACAATGCGCCGCTCTCCTCCAGGGAGCTGCACAGCACCATCACCTGGAAGCAGCCGGAGACGATCCTGAGCACGCTGGGCGGACGGACGACCTACCTGGGCATCCGTCCGGCCTAGGCGGCGCTGGAGAGGCCACGAATTACGCGAATTTCACGAATTTCAGTACTTCACGATTCTGGCTCACGCAAAGGCGCAAAGACCGCAAAGAAAGGCAGATCCCCTTGGCGTCTTGGCGCAAGAATCGTGAACTACTGAATTTGGGTCTTGTGCTTTCGTGAGCTTCAAGTAATTCGTGGCGTGAGTCGCTCTGGCGAGACACTTGCTGTCAAGACGCTTGGGGAATCAACACTGCATCGATCAGGCTGGAACGGTCGGGGTTATATCCATCGTCAACGCGACGCAGCATGGCCAGGAATTCCACGTTGCCCTTGGGGCCGGTGATGGGGGAGCAGATCAGCCCGGCGGCAAACCAGCCGTGGTCAGCCGCCCAGGCCAGCACGCGCGCCAGCACCGCGCGATGCACGGCCGGATCGCGCACCACCCCCCCTTTGCCCACGAGCGCCTTGCCCGCTTCGAACTGGGGCTTGATCAACACGATCGCCTGGCCGCCGGGCCGCAGAAAGCGCGCCACGGCCGGCAGCACCAGGTCCAGGCCGATGAAGGAGACATCCACCACGGCCAGATCGACCTGAGCGCCGCCCGGCAGCCCTGGCAGCGCGCGCACGTTGGTTCGTTCCAACGAAGTCACGCGGCTGTCCTGGCGCAGCGTCCAGGCCAGTTGGCCGTAGCCCACGTCGATCGCGTAGACATGGGCCGCGCCGCGCTGCAACAGGCAGTCGCTGAAACCGCCGGTGGAAGCGCCCACATCGGCCGCCGCCAGCCCGGCCGGGTCGACCGCGAAGGCATCCAGCGCCGCCTCCAGCTTCAGTCCGCCGCGGCTGACGTAGCGCAGCGACTCCTTGACGCGCACCTCCTTGCCGGCCGGCACGGTTTGGCCCGGCTTGACGGCTGGCGTATCGTCCACCAGCACGCTGCCGGCCATGATCAAGGCACGCGCCTTCTCCCGACTCTCAGCCAGACCCAGCTCCACCAGCAGGCTGTCCAGGCGCTGTTTGTGGCTAGTCGTTGCAGTCGCTTCGCTCATGCCGCCATGATAGCCCGGCCGCGTGCTGTGGGCAAATTGACGCGCGCCGCAGGATTGGGTATGATCTGTCCCATGAGTGACAATGGTAAGTCCAAGACCGGCTCAACCGCAACAGCCCGCCGAACGGGTCCACTGACGACCGGCATGGCGCTGCTGAAGACCATGCGCCCTAAGCAGTGGACCAAGAATGTCGTGGTCTTTGCGCCGCTGGTCTTCGACGAAAAGCTGTTTCAGGCTGCGCTGCTGGGCCGCACCGCGCTGGCCTTCGCTCTGTTCTGCCTGATCTCCAGCACGGTCTACATCATCAATGATCTGGTAGATATCGAGAAAGACCGCGAGCATCCCAAGAAACGCCTGCGCCCGCTCCCAGCCGGCGTGCTCTCACCGCGCGTGGCCCTGGCCGCGGCTGGCGTGTTCATCCTGATCAGCTTCCCGCTGGCATGGTGGCTGGATCGCAGCTTTGCGCTGATTTTGCTCAGCTATCTGCTGCTCAACATCGCCTATTCCTTCTATTTGAAGCACCTGGTGATTATCGACGTGCTGGTGATTGCCACCGGCTTTGTGCTGCGGGTGGCCGGCGGCGTGGCCGTGGTAGGCGTTGAGCGCTTCTCTCCCTGGCTCTACCTGGTGGTTACGCTGGGCGCGCTGTTCTTGGGCTTTGGCAAGCGACGCCACGAGCTGCTGCTGCTGGACCAGGGCGCTGATGCGCACCGGGCGATCCTGGCCGAGTACACGATCCCCTTCCTGGACCAGTTGATCGGCCTGGTGACTTCGACCATGGTGATTGCTTACTCGCTGTACACCTTCTCGGCGCCGAACCTGCCCGACAACCACGCCATGATGTTGACGATACCCTTTGTGCTGTATGGGCTGTTCCGCTATCTGTACCTGATCCACGTCAAAAAGGAAGGAGGCGCGCCGGACGAGCTGTTGCTAAGCGACAAAGCGCTGCTGGCCACGGGTGCGCTGTGGGTGCTGGCGGTGGTGATCGTGCTCTATTCCTTCTAGCCTGGCGTGGCTCGGTCAGGCCCGCTCCGGCAGACCTACGGGGTGCTGCTCGAAGACCGGCCACGGCGAAATGCGGGATGCGACGTGGCTCGGTCAGGAGACCGGCCACAGCGGGCTGATAGACAGACTCAAAACACCCCTGCCGGTTGGACAGGGGTGTTTTTTTTGTGCTCCAGAGACCGCCGGCCAGAATCAGTCGGCGTCGGCGTTGCCGTTCAGGGGCGATTCCGCGCCGTCATCCAGGTCCTGGCCCACCAGGAACTGGCGCCACGGCTCATCACAGCCTTCTTCGGTAACACCGTAGTAAACGGCGATACTGCCGTCGGGCAGCCGCTGGGCGAAGTCGTAACGCTGCTTGCCGGCTCGCTTCTCGGCCTTGATCAACCCGACGTCGCCCACCCACTGGATGGCGTCGGGCTTGGGCGCGGTCTGCTCATGCTGGCTGATGGCATAGCGCCACAATCGGCGTGCGGACTTGAGCGTGACGTTCTGCACGCTGCTACCGTTGCGCAGGTCACGAATGGTGTAGTAACGCACACCGCCCCGCTCGCGCACGTCGACAATCTGCACGCCCACCTTCGGCGCTCGTGAGCCCACCTCCTGCTCTTGCGGCGCGGTGAACGTTGCTTCGGCTGGGCTTTCTTCTGGCTCCTGGGCTGGCAGTTCCGGGGCCGGCGCAGGTTCGACGCTGGCTGGCTTGCCGTTGCCGCCGCGGCGCGAGCGACTGCGGCCCTTGCTGGCCTCGGCTGGCGCTGCGCTGGCAGACTTGGCTGGTTCGACTAGTTCGCCGCGCTCCACCAGCGCCCGGCGCACCAGACGTACAATCTCATCGCGCACGGCCTGAACGGTATCGCTCTCCAGACGCAGATAGATGCGGCTGTCGTCCAGGCAATACGGTTTGTCGCGCCCCTCAGGCACCTGGATGCGCACGATCTGGCGATCCTGGGTCTCCAGCGTGTCGATCTCCACCTCTAGCGGCGGCACGACCTTGCCCTCGATCTCGGCCCGCAGCTCGTTGATGGCCTGGTCGACGTCGTCTACGCCCAGCGGCGGGCCTGGATTGATGCCCGCGCCCAGGTAGATGGTGCCGCCGTGGGTGTTGGCAAAGGCCACCACGTCGCTGAGGATGGTAAAGAGCCGGCCGCCCTGGCGCGACATGCGCTCATGAAAGGCCTGAACGATGTTGGGGCCCTGCGCCCTGGCCGCGGCCACGTGATCGAAGGGATCGTCCTTGCGGCGATAGGGGCGCGTCAGCGCGTAGTCGTTGGCCTCGAAGACCGCCTTAATGGCCCGGAAGGACGGTGTGCTAGAGAGCTTGATCTCCGTCACCCGATCGCCGATGCCCAGCCGGTTCTTGTCGTTCAGATCGCGCGTCAGACGGTGCGCATCGGAACCCTGCACGGAGCGCATGCGGCGCGGGTATTCGGGCTTGGAGCCATCGAAGAAGCGGGCCGTGGCGCGCGTGCTGCGGCTCTCCAGATCGGTGACCTCCAGCGCGTGCAGGTTGGCGTCCTGGGTATAGGCAATCTTGGTCTGTCCACCAAACGGGAAATCACGCATGGCCACGCCGTGCGTCGAGTTGGCATGGGCCGCAATGACGATGCCGCCCGCCTGGCGGATGACCTTGTAGACGGTCAGCACGTCGGTCGTTGCGCCAACCTCAGTGGACCCCTGCTCCAGACGGTCGGGCGGCACGTTCAGGTCCAGCAGAATGTGTTCGAGCTGGCGCACTGAGGTCTCAGGGGGGAAGATGCCCAAGATGTGGAAGCCGAAGGTTGCCGTGAACTCGAAGCCCGGCAGCACCAGAATCTTGTCCCCCAGGCGACGATATTCGTCCAGCTCACGGCGCTCATGGGGCCGCAGGCGATTTTCCGCCTCCAGCCACTGCAAACGCTCGATTTCCTTGCGCAATTGCGCGACGCCGGCAACGGTGTTGTGGTCGGTTATGGCCACCACGTCCAGCGCGCGCTGTTCGCACTTGTACAGCCAGTCGAGCCAGGTCGCGCCTGGCTCCTTCCAGTCGGCCGAAGCCATGGAATGAAGATGCAAGTCCATGCGCCACCACTGGCGTCGGATGATCTTCTGATTCAGTTTTGAGTTAGTCACGCTCTCCTTTCGTAACCCCTTTCAATAGGTATGCCAACGATGCGCGAGGCAAGGGCTGTCTCAACAGCCTGCTCGCGCCTGCGCGCACGGAAGGCTCATGTTTGTGCGTTGACCAGCTTGTCGGGGAGGCCGCGTGATTGGTCCAGAAATGTATCCAGAGGCGTGTCGAGGAAGACCTGAGGGCAATAGCAAACTCGCATTCGAACAGTGCCCCGCAGCAAAACAACCTTCCCAGCAGGTAACTCAATCAACCAACACCGGCAGGGGCCGGGTGACAACCAAATACCCGCTTACCCTTGACGCTCTGAAGATCGCTGGCTACGCTGTCCTGGCCAGAAAATGCGCCAACGCCACGTCATGTTTTATGCTTTATACAAAAAGCGTCCCGATTGTAACACACTGCCTGGTTTATGTCCAATCAACGCTGCGCCGAATTTGATTGACAACTGATCGCCTTGGCGCTATACTGCGGGGCAGGACTGGCTGCCTGGCGCGATCAAGCGACCGGCAAAATCTGTGCGAAAGCGAAACAACTCCGTGGGACAGTATCGACAGCACGTCTTCATCTGTACCAACGGCCCCTACTGTAGCTTCGACGGCGACAGCGAGGGCCTGCTCAAGCGACTCAAGCAGCGCGTGGCCGAAGCCGGCCTGACGGCCGAGGTGCGCATCAACCGCGCCGGCTGCCTGAACCAGTGCGGCCACGGCATCAACCTGGTGGTCTATCCGGAGGATGTCTGGTACTGCGGCGCACAGGCCAGCGACGCCGACGCGATCTTCGAGCAGCACATCGTCGGCGGCAAGCCGGTCGAACGCCTGGTCAACCGCATGCCGCCGGGCGACAACAAGGACACTGAAGCCTACCCCGCCGAGATCAAGCAGTTCAAACAGGTGGACAAACGACTGGACGCGCAGCGGCGGGAGGAAGTGGCCCGCATCAAGGCGCACCTCGCTGCGGCGTCGGCGCCGAATGAATTCGGCGCCTGACACAGCAAAGCATGCTAAAGCAAGCTCAGCAGGCGTCGAATGAATTCGACGCCTGACACAACAAAGCATGCTGAAGCAAGCTCAACCATGCACAGGCAACAGCTTGCTTTAGCATGCTTTGAGGGTGCCAGCCTGCATTTTCAAACGCAGCAATTCCAAATTTGGCACGGAGTCGAGGCTTCAGCCGGGTTTGCCGGTGCGAATCAGCGCTCTAGCCCGCCTAAAAGGCTCGACTCCTCGTTGGCAGAGTTCATATTTGGAATTGCTGTTCAAACACAGGCGGCTACAAATCCTTGTCTCGGCGTTCAGCCAACAGCCGTCCCACCCGAATCAGCAGCAACGTCTGAAACAGCCGCCCCAAGACCACAGCCTGGGCGCTGTTGGGGGCCTGGCTCAGGCTCTCGGGCAACGTGCGACGCACAGCATCCAGGCGCGAGGCCGGCGGCAGGTCGGGCTGTGTCTCCTCGGAGAGCCGCCAAAGCGCCTCACGCAGGGTCCAGGCGGCCTCGCCATGGATCGGCCCCACCTCGACGGCCCATGACTTGATGTACTGGCGGCTGCCCAGCACCATGGCGCCTTCAGATGCCGTGGCAATCAGCAAATCGCGCATACTGGCGGCCCTGCCGCGCAGCACCTCTTCAAGAGCCACCAGCCCTACCGCGGTCACGTCCAGCCACGACGCCAGTTCGCTGTACTGGCGGGCGGTCAGCATGGTCTGCAGATCGGTCTGGTAGCGATAGAAGTGATGAACCAGATCCAGCGCGCGGTCACGATCGGACGAGGACGCAACATCCAGCAAGAGCGCCTCTTGCAGCGCGACCAACGCCATGGGCTGCGGTTGGCGCAGCACAGTCTCTAAGGCCTGAGCAAGCATGTCCATGGCCCGATTATACCGCTCCAAGGTCTTTCAACTCAAATCGAGGTAGCCTATGCAACGTTATGCTAACGTTATCCTGGCAGCCGGCGACCTGCTGGCGCTGCTGGCATTCGTGCTGGTCGGTCAGGCCGATCACCAGACGGTCAACGCTGCCAACCCGCTGTTGGGCGCGCTGCCCAACGTCGTCTCCTTGGCAATTCCTTGGCTGCTCTTGGCCGTCCTGCTTCGTGCGCATCCCCGGAGCGCCGCGCCGGCCACACTGCCCGGTTTTCTGGGCCGGTCCGCGCTGGCCTGGGTGATCGCGGCGCCCATTGGCCTGGCGATCCGCATGATGTACCTGGGCCGCGGCGGCATTCCCATTCCCTTCCTGCTGGTGACGCTGGCGGCCGGCGGGCTGTTCTTGCTGGGTTGGCGGCTGCTGTTCTGGCTGATCTTCCTGCGCCCCAAACAGTAGGTCACGCTAGTAGCGTGACCTACCACGAGCGCCAAAACAACCGTGACCTGCCACGAGCGCCAAAACAACGTAGGTCACGCTAGTAGCGTGACCTACTGCTGTTGCGTCGCCTTCAGCTTGGCCTCGATGAAGCGTTCGTGCGTCAACACCATCGCATTGGCCAGGCCGCGGATGGTCTCGATCTCGTCGTTGTTGACCGCCCCGTCAGCCGCGGCGATGGCGAAGAGCGCATCGACAAGCTGGCCGCGTTCTTCGTAGTCGCTGACGTCGGCAAACGCGTCGGCCAGACGGAAACTGTCCAGGTCGGCCGGCTGTTGGGATACCGCCACATCGACCAGAAAGCCCGCCTGCTCGCCGTTTAGTTGCCAGTTCTGCTGCAACGTGGTCAGCATGGCCGCCTGTTCTTCATCAGTGACCTGGGGATTAGCGCGCGCGACCACGGCCATCATGCCGCCGGCCAGGCTCAGCTTGCGAATCTCAGCATCCGATAGCTTGGGCACGATGCCGCCCTGGTCCAGCCGCCGGCGAATGACGTAGTAGACCCGATTCTTGACAAACTCGTCGAGAAACACCTCACGGTTGGGGCCTTGGGCGATCACCGGCGGCGGGGCGCTGCGCCCCTTGAAGAAGCGCGACACCTTGCCGACGCCGCTGGCGTTGCCAGTTTCCAGCGCAGCCTTGATCTCCTCGACGATGCGGTGTTCTTCTTCATTGACGCGGCCGTCGACCGCCACCAGCGCGTCCAACGAGTCGAACACCAACTGCTTCCCCAGGGGCGTCGTGATCTGCGAGCGAAGCTGCTGGATCAGTCGCGTGCGCTCGGCCTCATCGACCGGCGAGTCGATATAGATGGCCACTGAGGCCCACTGCTGTGTGCTCAGGTTGGGGATGCGGGTCAACAGCTCCCGCTTCATGCTGTTGATCTCGTCGTTGCTCAGTCCGCCGTCGGCCCAGGCGGTGGCCACCAATACTTTGGCCAGTGTCAGGATGACTGCTTGATCTTGTTGGTTCATGCCATAAAGTATCTCCAGCCGTCGCAGAACAGCCAAATGTGCTGCCGGTGAGATTGGGATGGAACGATACAATCTTCCCCGCGCGCAGTAGAGGCATGAACGCAGCAGCCATGCCTCTACGCGTGTCACGCCGGACGGATCATCTGCACGCGCTTCCACGGCTTCACCTGCGCGGCCACATCGTCGCGCAGCAGGTTGCCGCTGACGTGCATCAGGGTGTCGCCGAAGTCGGGGTCGATGCCCATGCTGGCCAGGCAGGGGAAGTGGTGGTGCAACATGCCGGCCTGGAACTCGGCCTCGTCGGCCGAAACGCCGATCAGCCCGGCCGCGACATGGCGCGCACAGCCACAGCAGGCATCGCGCCGCACCTCGACCGCGCTAATCTCGCGGCTGGCAGGGTCGATGGCCAGCTCCAGGCTGGGCTGGCCGAAATAGCTGGCGAACTCGGCAATCAGGGCGCTGTCGTAGGCGATGCGCTTGCGGCGGGTTTCGAGGAAATCGGTCTCGGTGAGAGAACAGAGCGGCTTCGGGGTGACGCAGGCCACACCGTCGTCGGCCAGCCAGCCGCGCAACTGGCGCGCCAACCCCCTGGGCAGCCAGCTCTCGTTGTCCACGGCCGCGATCACAGCCCGCGCGCCGGTGATCTGGCAGACGTCCGGGACCAGCTCAGCCACCCCCTTGTGCTCCTGAAAGGCCAGCACCAGATCGGCCGGCGGCAGGTCGGCCGGCACGTAGTCCTCCGGGTAGTCGATGAATGGGGGCAGCACGCTGGGCGCCTGCCAGACATCGACCTGCCAGCCGGCCGGGGCGTGCTGGCGGATGTTGTCGGCGTGGCGCCGTCCGTAGTCGCCGGTGATGATGGCCAGGATGCGCATGGACGTGTACCTTTTGCGCCATGTCAGCGCATAGTTGTGGAGTAGGCGTCCCCAGACGCCGGGTTCGCACGTGGGCGCGGGTTCGCACGTGAGGATGCGAACCCGGCGAATCTCTAGGCGCCGGTAGGCTTGACGCGCGGCCAGGCGTTGATGGCGAAAGCCACGGCCGCGCCGGCTTGCAGCGACCGTCCCAACACGACCGGCCACGTCGACGCCGGCAACAGCACGGCGGCTACAACGAACAAAACGCCAGCGTTGAGCAGCCAAAACGCCGCCCAGGCGGCCGCGATGTTGCCGCGCTGCTGCTTGAAGCGCGGCAGGATCCAATAGGCCACGCCCATGGCCAGTTGCAGCAGCCAGCCGACCAGCAGCAGCTCAATATGCGCTGGCCGCCAACGCCAAAGCTGCGGCTCGAAGGGGACGCCCTTATGGGCCAGCAGCAGCGCGCCGAAGGTGAAACCTGCCAGCAAGTATAGCAGCGCCATGCGAATGAACCAAACGCTCAACCGGGGCATCTCAACGCTCCTTGACCCGGCCCCAGGTGTTGGCGACGAAACCTGCGCCGCCCAGCCATTGCAACAGGGCCGATGCAGCCAGCAGCCAGCCCCACAGCGGCGCCGGATCGACCGCGCGCGCCGGCTCGCCCACAACCCGCAACAACAAACCGGCGTTGAGCAGCCCGTAGGTCGCCAGCGCCAGCCGCTCGCTGCCGCGCGGATGCTCCTTGCTGTACTTGGGAAACATCCAAAAGACAATGCCCATGATCAACTGCGTGACCCAGCCCACCAGGAAGAGATGAAAATAGACCGGACCGGCTGCGGCCAGCAGCGGCGGCAGCGTTATCGCCTGCGCCAACCCAAACAACAACGCCAGCAACAGCGCAGCGACCAAGTAGAGCAATGAGGTCTTGACGTAGAGGCGGGTAATGGTCGGCATGGTTATCCACTGCTACCGATCGGGCCGGTCTCCCGACCGTGCCCGTCGTGGCGACATTTTCTACCGCTTGGGCCGGTCTCCCGACCGTGCCCGCCGTAGTCACATAGCCTTAATTGTTGCCTGGCTCGCCTTCCAGCCACTGCGTACAGCCAGAAGGAGCATGGCCAGAAACAACAGGATCGCCACCTCGTTCAGCAGCCCTCCCCAGCGGCGCAGTGGGAAGTTGGCCAGCAGGTCGCCGGCGACGCGCAGCATCAGCGACACCTGCAACAGCGCCAGCGGCGCGTAGAAGCCGCCGTGGAAGGCCAGCGGCAGGCCGGTCACTGCCGGCAGGATGATAGGCGCGTGGGCGAGGATCATGGAGAAGACGAAGCCAACGAAGATGCTGTGCAGGAAAGCGTCGTAGTGCAGCCCGGCCGTCTCGCCGCCAAAGCGCAGGCCCAACAAGCCAGCCACTGCCAGCCAGAAATAGCCGGCCAGCAGCGCCACAGCGATGTAGCGCGTCAGGCCCGACTTGCGCACGGTGCGGCGGGCCATGTCGAAGGCCAGCAGCCAGGCGGCCAGCGCCGCCATGCCCAGGCTGGCCACACGCACCCCGGCGCTGTAGCTGAAGACAGTCAACGCCAGCCCGCCCAGCAAAAGAGCGACGGCCGCCAGAAAGGCGCCCACCCGGGCGCGGCTCAGGCGCAGCAGCCGGCTCAGCTCCAGCCGCTCACCGACGATGGTCAGCACCAGGAAGCCGGCCCACCACAACACCACCTCAGGGATCGACCGGCCTGCCAGCCACAGGAGGTTGCCGCACAGCCAGGCCAGGCTGCCCAACGCCATCACCCAGGCGTGTAGAAGCGGCTGCAGGCGCACGATGCTGAGCATCGCGGCCAGCAGCACGGCGCTGCCCAGGGTGATCGCCAGCGGGCCGGGCCAACCCGGCACGCCAGCC
>JBAQCH010000039.1:0-16161 GCA_049294015.1 Anaerolineae bacterium | reverse complement strand
CGCCGACGCCGCAGGCGTTGTTGGCCTGGACGCGCCAGTAGTACAGCGTGCTGGTGTTCAGCGTGACGTTGGAGGTCCAGGTGGGGGCAACCAGGCCCGAAGCTGAGGCGACGACGGTGCTGAAGCCAGCGTCGGTGGCCACCTGGATGCTGTACGAAGCTGCGCCAGGCGCCGCGTTCCAGGTGAAGGTCGGCGCGGCCGGCACGTTCAGCGCGCCATTGGCCGGGGTCAGCAGGGTTGGCGCGCCGGGCGCCGCCGCCACCACCTCCAGCGCCACGGTCTTGGACTGCACCAGGGTCGGGGTGAGCACGCTGGTGCCGTAGACGGCGAAGTTATAGGAGCCGACCGGCGCGCCGCTGATGGTCAACGTGCTGTTGCCGGGCGGGGTCACCGGGTTGGGCGTGAAGCTGGCCGTGCCAGGGTTGCCGACCGCGCTCAGGGTGACATTGCCGCTGAAGCCGCCGACCGCAGCCGTGGCCACGGTGTAGGTGGCGTTGGCCGGCGAGCAGACCTGCTGGCTGTCCGGCGTCACGTTGAGGGTGAAGTTGGTGGTGCCGCAGGCGTCGAATTTGAAGGCGCCGATGCGGGTCTTCCACTGGCTGGCGTCGTTCCACTGGCCGGTGAACCAGAAGGTGCAGTCGTCGATGGGGTCGATGCCCATGGCCGAGTAGTCGCCATAGCGGTTGCTGCCGTTGTTGGCCGAGCCGTTGACCAGCGTGTACTCGCCCTGCGGCAGCGTGCCCAGCGGGTCCGAGGCCAGGCGGCCGGCGTAGCGCAGCGACGGATAGATGGTCTGGCTGGAGACGTTGTAGGCCAGGGCGATGTTGCCGGAGCCATCCTGCGCGATGCCGCCCATCCAGCGATTATCGCTGGTGGTCGGCGCGTAGGTGCCCTCCTGGTACAGCGTCCACGGGCCAGCGCCGACCTTGCGCAGCTCGAACCAGCGCTTGCCGCCGATGTTGCTGCCGATATCGGTGACGAAGTTGCCGACCAACGCCTGGTGCGCGCCAAAGTTGCGATAGGCCAGGCGGTTCATGATCACCTCGCGCAGCGGGTCCAGCGAGTTGGTGGCGCCCTGGGCCACGCCTGGCATGCCCATGCAGTAGAAGGAGGTCAGGCCGCACAGCGTCGAGTCGAACTCGGCTGTCTGGATGTCGGCGATCTTGGTGAAGGTGGAACTGGCGGGCGTGGTCCAGTTGACCGAGAAGGCGTAGACCTCCAGGATGTCGGTGGCGGGATAGCCGGGCACGCTGTGGGCCTCGGTGTCCACGTGGCGCATGATGTAGTTGGGTGAACCGGCCGGCGGCGGGGTCATACCGTCCAGATCGGCCGGGGTCAACGCCTCGAAGCCAAAGCCGGCCAGGCCGGTGGCAGTGAAACGTTGCGCGGTGGCAGGCACGCCAGCCAGCATCTTGGCCCGGTCAAAGGCATAGATGGCTGGGCTGCTCTCGTTGGTGGTGGCGTAGTAGGCATCAGGCCACACACCGTACTTAGGATAGTCAGGGAAGCTGGGCGTGGCGAACTGATACGAATAGTAGGCGCCAGTCGGGTCGGCCGTCTGCGAGACGTAGGTGCAGAGCGAATTGCCGGCGCCGAACTCACTCAGGAACCAACGATCGGCCAACTGGTCGTAGAGCACGATCGGGTCGCCGTTGCCGGTGGCGCAGCCGCCCAGCGAGGTCAGGTTGAAGGGCGGGATGGCCAGCGCGCCGGTAGTCTTGTTGTAGATGGCCACGCGCGTGGCGTTGATCATCTGGATGTAATGATCCTTGCCGATGTCGCCCACCGTGTCAGGCGGGTTGACAGAGCTGTAGCCCTGGCCGTTGAAGTTGAAGATCGGCGTGTTGAAGCCGTCAGGCGCAGCCTCGGGCGCGGCCGCCTGCACGGCCAACAACGGGTCGGGGCCGTTGGGCGGGTCGAAGTC
The DNA here is from genome assembly GCA_049294015.1 of Anaerolineae bacterium. Classification (GTDB taxonomy): domain Bacteria; phylum Chloroflexota; class Anaerolineae; order JAAEKA01; family JAAEKA01; genus JAAEKA01. The sequence continues at coordinate 14,237 of JBAQCH010000039.1, read as the reverse complement.
CTTCGCCGGCTGCTGGCCGAAGTTCATGCGCGGGTTGACCTCGCGGTCGAGGGTGGGCAGGAATTCCTGGACGGGCAGGTCGCGCGCGGCGCTGGTGAGCACCGGCGTGACGGCCTCGCCCACCCAGTGGTCCAGGCCGGGCGCGGTCTGCTGGCCAGGCGCGGCCAGCGCGTTGACGCCGTCGGCTGTGCGCCCAGCCGCTGGCTGGGCGTTGTTGGTCAAGGCGCCCGGCATCCAGAACATCAGACTGGCTACCATCAAGATGGACATGGCGCCAATGATCTTGCGTGTGAATTTCATGGTTGCTCCTGTTCTAAGGCTGAATGAACATTGACCGGGTGAGACTGTCGGCGGCGGCGGCGGCCTCCTCGACCGTCGCTTGACCGTAGAACGCGCGCTCGATCTCCTTGCTGGTGGCATCTTCGATGGCCGGCCACTTGGGCAGGACGGGCACGGCCCGTAAGCTCGGCACCACATCGAGCCAGACCTGGCTGCTGGCTGGCTTCTGGGTGGGATCGAGGAACGCGGGCGATTGGGCGACGGAGCGCAGCGACGGCACCGTGCGGCCGGTGCGAGCGATGATCTCCTGGCCCTTGGAAGAGTTGGCATATTCGATGAATTTCCAGGCGGCCTCCTTGTCTTGTGTCTTCTCGGCCATGCAATAGCCGTCGACGTGCAGCACGCTGGCCGGCTGGGCGTCCTGGGGCAGCGGCGCCACGTCCCAATCGAAGCTTTCGATGGTGCGCATGGTAGGCGTCGAGCGGCGGCTGTTGAAGTACATGCCCACCGTTCCATCCAGGAAGCGGCTTTCGCCGTCACGGGCGGCCGCAGCGGCGGCATCGGGGACGACCTGCTCCTTGACTTGCAGGTCGACGAACCACTGGAACGCGCGCAGCGCCTCCGGGCTGTCCAGCGCCAGCCGGGTCGGGTTAGCCGGATCGTCCACCAACTCGCCGCCGGCCTGCCAGATGAACGGGGCCAGGCGGTACAGGATCGGATCGATGCTGGCGCCATACTGGTCGAGGACGCCATCGCCGTCCAGGTCCAAAGTCAGCGCTTTGGCCGTAGCCACGAAGTCGTCCCAGGTCCAGCCAGCGGCCGGGTAGGCCAGGCCTGCCGCGTCGAACAACGCCTTGTTGTAATAGACCACCAGGCTGGAGACGTTCTGCGGCAGACACCAGAGCTGGCCCTGGAAGCGGAACGCGTCGATGGCCGGCTGGAAATAGTCGCCTTCCTGGATCACTGTGCTCTGCGCCAGGAAGGGCTCAATCGGCGCCATGGCGCCCTCGGCGGCGAAGGGCGCGATGCGCCGGTAGTTGAGCAGAAACACATCCGACGGCGAGCCGGCCGAAAAGTCAGCGGCCAGGCGACGGCGGAAGTCGGCGTCGCTGGGCACGTAACGCAGGTCGATCGTGTAGCCCGGGTTGTCGACCTGGAAGGCGTCGACCAGGGATTTATAGGCCTGGTACTCCTCCTGGCTGCCAAAGATCATGAACGATACCTGGCGGGAACGCTGCGGCGTGGCGCAGCCGGCCACAGCAGACAGAACCGTGACCAAAACTAACAGCGAGAGAGTGATTCGCGTGCGCATTAGCCTTTCTCCAGCAGCGAATGGATCGATTTGTCGCTCAAAAAGAGCGGCTGCAAGACCAGAAACAAGATAACCACCGGCAGGGTCATGAACATCGCCCCGGCCATCAAGAGCGGCCAGTTGGTCGCGTCCATCTGCTTGAGGATCTGCACGCCGATGGGCAGCGTGTAGGTCTGCGGCCGATAGAGATAGAGCACGGGGTTGGTGAAGTCGTTCCAGAACAACGAGAACGCCAGCACGAGCACAGCCGCGGTGGTGGGACGGGCCATAGGCATGGCGATCTGCCGCCAGGTGGTCCAGGCGTTGGCGCCCTCGACACGCGCCGCCTCATAGACCTCGGCCGGGGTGCGGCGGAAGGTCCAGTAGAAGAGCAACACCAGCAGCGGACTACCGCCGGCAAAGGCCGGCAAGATCAGCGACCACAGGGTCGACAGCATGCCGGTCCAGCTCAGCATCTGGTAACGGAACAGCCAGACGGCCGATGGCGGCACCATCAGCAAAAAGACGGTGAAGATCACCAGGCGGCCGCGCACGCGGCCGCGCAGTTGCGCCAGCCCAAAGCCGGCCAACGAGGCCGTCAGCAGAGTCAACGGCACCGACACCAGCACCACCAGCAAGGAGTTCAGCAGGTAGCGCCCCATGGGCACATAGCTGAAGAGGTCGGCGTAGTTCTGCCAGCGCGGCGCTTGCGGCCACCACTCGACGGTGCGGGGCGGCGGCAGACCCACAGGACGCAACGATATCACCGTCATCCACAGCAGCGGCAGCACGAACACCACGGCCACGGCCAGCGCGACGCCTGCCAGCGCCAAAAAGCGGATCCGTTCCCGCCGGGAGCGAGGCAGCCGGCCGCTGGGCTGGGAATCGAGCTGGACTGGCGGCTGTTCAGGCGACGTCGTCATGGGTGTTCAGGCCAACCAGGTTGATAATACCGATCACCAACATGATGGTGAGAATGTACATCACCACCATCATGGCCGCAGCCGCGCCGAAATCGAACAGGTCGAAGGCCAACTCAAAGAGCAGCAGCGGGATGAAGGTGGTGGCGTAGTAGGGGCCGCCGTAGGTCATCACAAAGGATGGCGTAAAGGTATTCTGCAAGCTGACCACAATGTCGCGGAAGGTCAGCACCAGCAGCCAGGGCGTCAACAGCGGCAGCGAGATGCGCCAGAAGGAGTGCCAGGCGTTGGCGCCGTCCACACGTGCGACCTCGTAATAGACCTTGGGAATGGTCTTGAGGCCCACCAGCAGCACGATCATGCCTTCGCCGATGGTAAACAGAGCCATCAGAACGAAGCTGAGACGGGCCGTGGTCGGTTCCAACAGCCAGTCCGGCCCCGACAGACCCAGCCCATGCAGCAAGGCGTTGAGCGGACCGTAGAGCGGGTTGAGTATCCACAGCCAGATCAGGGCATAGGCCCCTTCCGGGATGATGGTCGGCAGGTAGACAGCCGCGCGCAGGCCGCCAAACAGCCGGCCGCCCGGCTGCAAGAGCAGGGCCAGCAACAGCGCGCCCAGAATTCGCAGCGCCACGGCCAAAAAGATGAACTGCAGCGAGCTGCGCAGCGACAGCCGCGCCAGTGGGGAGGCCAGCAAGGTACGGAAGTTGTCCAACCCGACCCACGTCGGCGGCTGGATGGCGTTGTATTTTGTAAAGGCGACGACGACCGTGATCAGGGCGGGCAGCACGATCAACAACAGCGAGCCGAGCAGGAAGGGCAACAAGAACAAGCGGACCTGGCCGTCGTAAGAGGTCAGCAGCCAGCGTAGGTTTCGCCGGCTCGTCGCAGGCAGGGTTTTGGGGGGCGCTGTTGGCGTCATATAAGACAGTCGAGGGCTTGTGTAGCTCTCAGAAAAGTCATTTCTTCGGAGAAATGACTTTTCTGGCGTCTAGCTAGCAGTTAGAAAAGTCATTTCTTCGGAAGAAATGACTTTTCTAACGTCTAACTAGCAGTCTGAGACCCTTGGGGTTTTCGGCAACCCCAAGGGTCTGCGGAAGGTCGTTAGTCCTGGCGGCGGCGCAGCGCGTAGGCCGCACCCAGGGCCAGGCTGACCACAGCCGGCAGCGCCAGCAGCGACAAGCTGCCTGCGGCCGCGGCCGGGGTCGCGTTCAAGCCGTCCAGCGTCACCGCGGTCGGCGGGGCTACGGTACACTTGAACTCAGCTTCGTCGATCTGCGCGTACCAGCCCAGCGCCTCGGGCGTATCCCAGTGGTAGCGCCAGCGTACCATCAGGTTCGACTGGCCCAGGTAGGGCGCCAGGTCGGTGGTGATGAAGACGCCGGGCGTGCTCTGGAACGCACCCTGGTCGGTGGTGTAGGTGCGCAGCGCAGCCCAGGTGACGCCGCCGTCCGTGCTGATGTCGAAGTCCAGCCGGTCGATGCCGCCCCAGTTCTGGTAGTTCAGGAGGAAGCTGATGGTGCTGTCGCTGTAGCCTGCCAGACTGAACAGCGGCGAGCGCAGCTCGGCGTCGTAGGCGCCAGCGGTCAGGGTGCTGGCGCTGATGCAGGCCGCATTGCCCAGGCCGCCGGTCCAGTTGCCGCCGTTGGCGTTGGGGCCGCAGCTCGCGATGTCGCCCCAGGTCGGGCCGCCAGCCACGTTGTTGACCACCGTCCAGCCCATCGGGGGCACGCCGCCCTCGAAGTTCTCGTTGGGGTACTCGCAGGAGAAGAAGGCGGTCTCTTCCACGATCAGCTCCACCGGCACGATCACAAGCTCGGTCTCGTTGCCGGGGCCGGCGTCAGGATCGTTGCTGGTGACGCACAGGTTGGCGTTGTAGGTCCCGGCAGCCAGGCCGGTCGAGTCGAAGGTCACCTGCACCGGGGTGATGGCCGCAGGCGCCGTCGTCCCGTTGGTCGGGTTGACGCTCAGCCACGGCACGTCGGTCGGCATGTCGCACACGACCGGTCCGGTCTGGCCATCCAGCATCACGTCGTCCACGAAGAAGTTGGTGTTGGCGCTGCCGAAGACCTCGGAGTTGAACTGCAAGGTGTGTGCGCCGCCGTCAGCGTAGGCGCTGACGTCCACGGTCACCTGGCGATAGCCTAGCGTGCCGCAGGCGGGGTCAGCCGCCGTGGTCACCCACAACTGCGTCCCGTCCATGTTGACTTCCAGGTAATCCGCCGCTGCGCCGGAGCACACGAACTGCTCGACCCAGAAGCTCAGTGTGGCCGGGCCACCCGAGGGGATGGTCACGCTCTGTGACACACTGCCGGCTTCGTAGGCCGCGATGCCGCCAAACCAAGCCCACCAGCCGCCGGTCAGCGGGCCGGTGCCTGTTCCCGTGCCGCAGCCCAGCACGTCGCACAGCGGCGTGCCGAAGTTGGTCGACGCCTCGGTCCAGAAGGGATTGGGCGTGCCAGCCTCGAAGCTGCCATCCTGCACCACGTCGGCCGTGGCCGAGTTGAGCAGGTCTTGCAGTTCCTTGGCGCTGCGCTGCACTGCCGTCGGCGCGTCCAGCTTGGTCGGGCTGACGCTCGGCGCCTTCTGTGCTTCCACAGATCGCACCGGCTCTTCCTCGATCATCCAGGTCAGGTCGGCCGTGCCGGTGTTGCCCACGTCCAGCGTCTGCTGGGTGGTGGTGTTGGTCGGCTGGGTCGAAGTCATCGACAGCGGATCCACGTCGATGTTGGGCTCCGGTCCAACCTGACCGCAGGTCAGCGCCACGTTGTCTACCTGGGCGTACCAGTTCCAGTCGCCGGAGTTGGGGTCGTAGTAGCGGTAGCGCAGCATCAGCCCGCTCTGGCCGGCGTAGGCCGACAGGTCGATGCTGACGTTCTCGCCAGGCTGGACGCGGAACCCACCGTGGTCCTCGTTCCAGCTCAGCAGCGTGGTCCAGGTCGCGCCGCCGTCAGCGCTGATGTCCACGTTCAGGAAGTCGAGGGCGGCGAAGTTCTGGTAGTTGGCGGTGTAGGTCAGCGAGGCCGTGCCGAAGCCGGCCAGGCTGAACATGGGCGTCACCAGCGAGGTGTCCATCTCGGCGCTGCCGAAGAGGTCGCTGCTGACGCAGGCCGCGTCGCCGGTCCCGTTGGTGAAGTTGCCCGACTCGCCACAGCCGGCGATGGTACTCCACTGCGGGCCGTTGGGCTCGTTGGTCTGGATCGACCAGCCAGCCGGCGGCACGCCGTTCTCGAAGCCCTCAGCCGGGACGTTACAGGTGAAGACGCCGGGCTCGCTTTGCTCGACGATCAGCTCCACTGGCACGACCACCAGCTCGGTGCCGTTGCCGGGGCCGGCGTCAGGATCGTTGCTGGTGACGCACAGGTTGCCGGTGTACGTGCCGACAGCCAGGCCGGTCGAGTCGAAGGTCACCGCGACGTCGGTGTTGGTGCCGCCGGCGTTGGAGCCAGCGGTGGCGCCCAGCGACAGCCACGGGATATCAGACAGCATGACGCAGTCGGCCGCGCCAGCCGTGCCCTCGATGACGAAGGGCAGGTCTTGCACGGTGGCCGCGCCGGTGTCGAGCAGCGGGTTCCACGCGGCGCCGTCAAACTGCACGCCGTTGGAGCCAGGCTTGGCGGTCTGGCCGAGGATGCTCACAGGCGGCGCCCACGGGCCGGAGCCCAGCGTACCGCCGGTCTGCCAGTCCACCCAGTAGGTGCCGGGGGCCAGGTAGGTGTTGACGGTGGCCGTGTCGGCCATGATCGGCCGGGTGTTGCCGGTCAGCGCTGTGTCGAGCACGCGATAGGCGTTGGTGAAGGCCGTGTTGCTCAGCCGGTTCGTGGTCGTATCGCCGAACACGATATTGCTGCCACCCTGGCCAGGCGGGCCGTCCCAGATGCGCAGATTGACCGCGTTGATGGTCGACGTGGTGGTCGAGCCGGTCTGGTAGGCGAAGAAGGTGATCGAGTCAACCATCCAGCCTGGGCCGGCCGGCACGGTGAAGTCGTCAGCGACACGGAAGCCGCTGCTGACGGCATGGCCGAAGCCGTAGGTGCTCAGAGCCAAGGCCGACTGCAAGGCGCTGGCATCGGCGCCGCCAAAGCCGGCGCCGGGGTTGGTGACCAGCGGGCCGTTGTCGTAGAGGATCGCCGCCGGGGCTTGCCACAGCGCTGCGGGGCCAGAGGCCGCCTTAGGCGCAGCGCCTTCGGGCGCACCGACGACTTCAGCCGCTGGCTGCGCGACCTGCGGACCCGGCACGATAGTCGGGAAGGACGTGGTGTCCTCTTCGTCGATGGTCCAGTCCAGTGTGCCGCCGCCGGTGTTGGCCACATTCAGCATCTGCTGGGTGGTGGTGTTGGCAGGCTGCGTGCTGCTCATGGACAGCGGATCGACGTCGATGTTGGGCGGCTGGCCAGCGACCACCAGGCGCAGCGGCACGACGACCAGGTCGGTTCCGTTGCCCGGGCCGGGATCGGGGTCGTTGCTGTCGATGCATAGGTTGCCGGTGTAGGTGCCCACCGCCAGGCTGTTGGAGTTGAACGTCACCTGGACGGGCGTGCTGCCGCCGGGTGTGGTGGTGCCGTTGGCCGGCGCAACGCTGGCCCACGGGATGTCGCTCAGCGCACTGCAGACCGTCGGTTGGCTGACGCTCACCAGGCTCATGTCGTCGTAGTAGACCACCGAGCCGGTGTTGGCGAACAGATCCACCGCGGCGAAGGTCGTTGCGCCGCCGCCGCTGACCTGGCCGCTCCAGGTACCGGAGTAGAGCAGGTTGCCGTTGTAGTAGAAGGCGCCGATGTCGGCGTCCAGGTCAAGCTCGAGGCGAAGCTCGACCCACTGGCCCTTGACCAGCGCTGCCGAACCGCCGGAGACGCCGCCGTCGTTGGTCACCAGGTTCGTCCCACCGTCGAACATCACCTGGGCGGACCAGTTGTTGGTGGCGCCGGCGTCGTCGTAGGAGTTGAGCAGGATGAAGTAGGACTGGCCGGTGAAGCTGGTCGGCACGTACTGCCAGGCCGTGTAGACCCACTGGCCGTCGGTCTCGGCGTACTCATGCACCAGGTCGGTGGCGCCGAGAATTTCCGCCGAGTTGGGCGAGCTGCGGAACTGGGCGCCGCTGGTCAGCGCGCCGGCCGCCGGATCGTTGGCCCAGCCCTTCCAGCCGCCCTGGCCGTGCAGTTGGCTGCCGGTGGCGTAGCTGTCGAAGTTGTCGCTCCAGTCAGCCAGCTCAGGCGCAGCCGTGGGTTCCTCGGCGATGGTCCAGGTCAGGTTCGTGCCGCCGGTGTTGCCCACGTCCAAGGTTTGTTGGGTGGTGGTGTTGGGCGCCTGCGTGCTGGCCATGCTCAGCGGATCCACGTCGATGTTGGGATCGCCGCCGGCGGTGGGGACCGTCATGCGCACGCACCACTCGACCAAGGTGCCGGTGTCGCCGGCTGCAGCGTCGGTGGCGGTCAGCACCCAGTTGCCCTGCGTGCTCTGGCCGTCGAAGGCCGCCAGCACCGGCCCGGGCGGATCGCCGCCAGGCGCGTTGCCGGTGATTGCCGGCGCGGTGGCGCCGCACTGGTTCTCGATGGGGGTGTCAGGACCCTCGTCGTTGACTGTCACGTCGTAGTTGTCGCCGGAGCAGCCGAAGGTCGACGTGGGGTTGCCGGGACGGCTGATCAGGGCCGCCGTGGTGGCGGTCTCCACGTGTTGCAGCGTGAAGCTCACGTCGCCAACCCAGGTGTGCGTCGCCCGGACGTAGACGTCCAAGTCGAGGATGGTCAGAGCATCCGGCACGGTGATGGTGTCCGACACGCCGGTCGCGTTGTTGTCCGGAATCGCCACGTTGGGCGTGCGGCAGATCTCCACCATGTTGCCGCCCTGCTCCTCCACCGTCAACGTGACCGGCACCTCAACCAGCGGGGTCTGCGGGTCGTTGCTGGTGACGCACAGCACCGCATTGTAGGTCCCCACGGCCAAGCCGGTGGAGTTGAAGCCGACGTTGACGTTGCTGCTGCCGCCAGCGTTGGTTGTGCCGCCGGTGGGGGCCACGGTCAGCCACGGCACGTCAGCCGGGGTGTCGCAGGCCGCTGCACCCTCGCCGTAGCCGCGCACCATCATGTTGCCGGGGAAGCCGAAGCTGTCCACCGTGCCGAAGGTCGCCGGTGGAAGGGTGGGCGGGTTGGTGGTGGCGCCGGCGCCCAGACCAATCCAGGAGCGGCCTTGAGTGGCCGTCTGGTCGAGCGCAGCCACGAAGGTGCCTGCGGCCACGCCGGCCGTGCGGTTGACCACCGCAATCAGCACGTCGCCGGGGCCATTGAAGGTGACAGGGGCCGGCAGCGGGTAGGTCGAGAAGGTCGTGCCGTTCACGGCTTCCACGGCCTGGTTGAGCAGCGAGCCCTTGAAGGTGGCGCCGTTGGCTGGGTTGCCGTCCGCATCCTCGTACAGGTAGATGTCCACCAGCTCGCCGACGTTGACGCCGCCGGCGCCGCCGGCCGGATAGCCAAACATCACGTCGACCTGCTGGAGCTGGAGCGGGAAGTTGCCGGCGCCGGGCGTGAAGCGGTTCAGCCAGAGGAACTGGCCGCCGTTGGTCAGGCCGATGGCGTTCTCGCCGCCGCCGTCGTCCACAATCAGGGAGACCGGCGCTTCCGGCGCGTCCATGCCCTCAGCCGTCAGCTCGATGCGCATGGCGACCGGCGCCTCGGCGATCTGCCAGGTCAGCGGAGAGCTACCCGTGTTACCGATGGTCAGCGCCTGGTTGGTGGTGGTGTTGGGCGCCTGCGTGGCGGCCAGGCTGCTGGGCGTGACGTTGATGGTGGCCTGGCCAGAGATCGGCTGCACGACCACGGTCAAGTGGACGACGTCGCCGGCGACAGCGCCTTCGATGGGACCCTGAGTCAACACCACATAGCCAAAGGCATAGGCGTTGACAGGCAGACCAGCCACGTTGGCCGTGATGTTCAGCGTCTGCGTCTGGCCGGCAGCCAGCGTGAAGCTGCTGGGCGTGGCCGTCAGCGTCATGCCGGCGGGCGTCACGTAGGAGGCGCTCCATGTACCGGCGCGGGTGGCCTTGACTGTACGCGTCCAGTTACATGAAGTAGCGCAAGCCGCATCGGCCAGGCTGGCGAGGTTGAGGGCCTTGGGATTGCCGCCGGTGTCGGGGTTGGCAGCCACGAAGTTGGCGCCGGTCTCATTCAGCAGCAAGCCCGCGTTGCCGGCTTGCGTCAGGTCGACGCGGCCCGTGCCCATGTCGAAGGGGATAGCTGGCGAGACGCCGTCTTCCTTAAGGATGCCGGTGTACTTGCCGGTGTTCATCAGCGCCGACTTGATCTCGGCCGGCGTCCAGGAGGGATGCAGCGCCTTGATCAGGGCGGCCGAGCCGGCCGTGTGCGGGCTGGACATGGAGGTGCCGCTGACAAAGGCATACTCGACGCTGGGCACTTCCGGCGTGATAGCGCCGGAGCGGTAGGCCGCCAGGATGTCCACGCCGGGGTTGGTTACGTCAGGCGTCAGCAAGTTGGCGATAGGATGCGGTCCACGCGAGCTGAAGCCAGCCATGATGTCGCCGTTGGAGGCGGCGAAGCTCAACGTGGTGCCGGCGATACGGCCCTGGTGGCCCGTCCCGCTGTTGACCCACGCCTTGATCGCTGCGCCATCGACGCTGTTGAGGTGTACCGCAGGCAGGTGGTGCAAGTCGCCATTGAGCGACTGGCCTGGGTCGGTGTTGACCAACACCATGCCCACCGCGCCGCCCTGGAGCACGTTCCAGCCCTTGGCCACGCGTGCATTGGTGCCGCGATCGCAGATGACGATCTTGCCAGTAACACTGCCGGCCGTGAAGGGGTTGAGGCACAGCGCGTCGTTGTAGGGCGCATTGCCCGCGTAGACCATCGAGGCAACGACCGAGCTGTCAGAGACACCCAGGCCTGTCAGGGTGCCGCCGCCAGGAGGCGCCGTGTTGCCTCCAGACAGGTTGGTAACCGCGTTAGAGCCGGCGCGGTTGTGCGTGTTAGCGCCCACCGTGACCACCCAGGGAGGGGTCGAACCGATGGTCGAGGCGCCGGGGCCGCTGTTGCCAGCCGAGCGGACTGGCGTAATGCCGGCGTTGAAGACCGACAGATAGCCCTGCTGCTGCGCGCCGGTCCACGTGTTGCCGCTGATGCTGATGGACACGTTGATCACATGCACGCCATCCAGGATGGCCTGGTTCATCGCGGCCACCATAGAAGCCGAGTTACAACCAGAAGGGGTGCAAACGTCGTAGGCGATGATGTTGGCGTGCGGCGCCACGCCGGAGATGGCCGGGCTGTACGGATAGGTGCCCAGGGTCACGGTGCCAGGCGCCAGGTAGTTGCCGCCGGCTGTGCTGGCCGTGTGGCTGCCGTGGCCGTCCTCGTCGTCAGCGGTCTCGCCGGTGTAGACCCAGTAACCGACCAATTTGTCGTTACAGACCCACTGGCCGGGATTGCTGGCGCAAAGCCCCTTGTAGACGCCAGAGCCGAAGGGATTGGTGTGGTTGTAGCCATCACCGCCAATATCGGCAAAGGAGGGGTGATCCATGTTAGCGCCGGTATCGAGCACGCCGATGATCACGCCCTCGCCCTTGGTGCCGGGCAGGCCGCCGGTGGCGGTACCGTTCCAGATGCTGGGAGCGCCGATCCACTGCGGGCCGTAATCGGTCTCGACCTGCTCGATAGTCTCACGCTCGACCTGCTTCACGCCGGGCAGCTTGGCTACCAACTCGGCTTCAGCCGGATCGAGCACCATGACGACGGCGTTGAGAGCGAATTGGAGCTGGTAGACGACCTCAGGCGAACGCCCCAGCAGTTGCGCGGCCTCGGATACCAGTGCAGCCTGTTGCGCTGCCAGGTAGGAGGCATAAGCCCGACTGGCAGGGCTTTGCGCGTCCAAGCGGGCCTGCCCCTTGGCCGCAGGATTGGTGGCCTCATAGCCAGCAATACCGCCGGTGTAGCTGGGCACCGAGGGGTCAGAGAGGATGACGAAATAGCGGGCGGGGCCAGCGGCGTCAGCAGCCTGGAACACAGGAGCTGCTTCGGGGTTGGCCGCCGGTGGCTGGGCTGTCGACTCGACGGGCGAGTCCAGGGGTGAGGCAAAGACTGGGGAGGCGATCATGGCGAGGACCATGACCAAGGTCAGTAATCGGGCAATTTTGCCGTTCATACAGCGGTGTATCTCCTTCTTGAATGGTGGCGCCTGCGTGGGGGAGCAGCGACGCTCTGGCAGGCAGGCTGCAACGAAGAGGATGGACGGAGGATACGGAACAAGTCAATCCAATAGGCGCCTCCTTCGACTAGGTGGGCTGTTGTCCGGTTAGCAGACAGTGGATCAAAGGGTTAGGTGTGTTGAAGCGAAGCGGCGCCATTATAACCCCATCGCGGGGAACCGTCAATCTTCGCGCGGCGTCGTATAGTGTTGATAACAAAAGCGCCTGGCAGGCTTGGCCTGCCAGGTGCTTCTGTCTTGTGCGTTGTGCCATCCGGGGATCCTTCGCCAAGCCTCAGGATGACACCCCAAAAATCATCCTGGTGTGTTTGCACCGACTACGGTGAAGGCGACTGCCAGCCAGAACCTTCTCGCATCTGACCAGCACAATCACCCTGTCACCTTGTCACCCAGTCGCCCAGTCACCCCGCCATCTTCGCCTTTTCCTCCTCCACCAGCACACGGCGCAGGAACTTGCCCACCATGGTCTTGGGCAGTTCGCTGCGGAACTCGACCATGGTCGGCACCTTGTAGGCCGCCAGTTGCTGCTTGCAAAAGTCGATCAGCTCGGCAGAGGTCGCCTTCTGGCCAGGCTTGAGCACGACATAGGCCTTGACCGTCTCGCCGCGCACCGGGTGCGGGATGCCGACCACCACCGCTTCCTGCACCGCCGGATGGCTGAAAAGCACCTCCTCGACCTCCCGCGGCACCACGTTGTAGCCGCTGGCGATGATAATGTCCTTCTTGCGGTCGACGATGTAAAAGTAGCCGTCCTCGTCCATCTTGGCGATGTCGCCGGTGTAGAGCCAGCCCTCAGCGTCCTTGACGTTGGCCGTCTCCTCCGGCTTGTTCCAGTAGCCCATCATCACCTGCGGGCCGCGCAGCGCCAGCTCACCCTCCTGGCCGGCCGCCACGTCCACGGGCATGCCGTCCGGCCCCGGCTCCAGCGACACCAGCCGGGCCTCCACGTCGGGCAGCGGGACGCCAATGGAGCCCGACTTGCGCAGGCCGTAGACCGGGTTGCAGTGGGTGACGGGCGCGGCCTCGGTCAGGCCGTAGCCCTCCACCAGCCGGCCGCCGGTGATGGCGCCGAACTGCTCCTGCACCTCCATGGGCAGCGGCGCGGCGCCGCTGATACAGGCTTTGACACTCTTGAGGTCGTACCTGGCCACGTCAGGATGGTTGACGATACCGATGTACATGGCCGGCACGCCGGGGAAGATCGACGCCCGCTCGCGCTGGATCTGGTTCATGACGTTGTCGATGGGCCGCGGGTTGGGCGTCACGATCAACTTGCCGCCCATGGCGACACTCAGCGCCATGCAGACCGTCATACCGAAGACATGGAAGAAGGGGATCGCGCCCATCACCACCTCATGGCCCGGCTCCAGGTCGGTCAGCCAACTGGCGCACTGCAAGACGTTGCTCACCAGGTTGCGGTGACTGAGCATGGCCGCCTTGGGTATGCCGGTGGTGCCGCCGGTGTACTGAAAGAGCGCGATGTCGTCCGGCTTGACGTCGACTTTGGGCGGGGTAGGCGGGTACTTCTTGAGCAGCGTGGTCATGTGATAGACCCCGTTGCCCTCCGGCACGTCTACCCACTGGCCTTCTTTGGCCTGGGAGCGCTGGACCAGCCGGTTGAAGGGAAAGCCGGTGAAGTCGTTGATGTGGGCAATGATCACCCGCTTGATCGGCGTCCTAGCCTGGATCTCTTGCAGCTTGGGGTAGAAGCTGTTGAGCAGAATCACCGTCTCTGAGCCGGAGTCGCTGAACTGGTGCTGCATCTCGCGCGGCGTGTAGATCGGGTTGGTGTTGACCACGATTGCGCCCAGCTTGAGGATGCCGTAGAAGACGATCAGCGAGTGCGGCGAGTTGGGTAGTTGCACGGCCACCCGGTCGCCCTTGCGCACGCCCAGCTCGTGCAGGGCCGTAGCCAGCCGGTCGACCTTGTCCTTCAGGTCGCTGTACGAAAACTCGGCGCCGATGGTCCTGCCGGCCGGCAGGTAACGCAGGATCATCTTGACGGCGGGCTGGCTGGCATACTGGGCAGCCGCGCCAGCCAGCATCTGGTAGAGCGGCTGGTCGGGGTAGGAGAGGCTTGCCGGGATGCCGTTTTCGTAGTGTTTGAGCCAAGGCATTTCCATGTCTGCCACCTCATTGTGAGAGAATAACCTTGGAGGATGTGCTGTCTCGGTTTGCCGGAGAAGTTCGACTTCTCCGAAGAAGTCGAACTTCTGCACATCCATAACATTTGGGTGCATTCAAAATGGGTTGAGCCGACGTAGGACCATTTTCTAAATCGTCCGCCTCACGGCCGCGGGAGCGGACGATTTGGAAAATCGTCCTACAGGCTGCAGGCGACTCAACCCATTTTGAATACACCCGAATTATACCGCCGGTGGGCTGACAGTGTCAATCAATCGTGCGCGCTTGGGATAAAGCAGTAAGTCATTGAGGAGAGGGAGATGCATATAGATGAAGGGACCGGGAGGCCAATGGGTTGTACGGGTTTCTGGGGTTAGGATTGACGCTAGGGATCAGCCTGATGCGCAACAAGT
>JBAQCH010000038.1:0-12039 GCA_049294015.1 Anaerolineae bacterium | reverse complement strand
AACCGCTGGCGGTTGTTGTCGCCTTCGACGAATATCAACGGTGGCGCGCCTTGGCGGCTGATGAAGCGCAGCGTCGTCTGGCAGGCTGGGAATCGCTGGATGCGCTGCTGGCAGACTTGCACCAGCGCCCCAGCAACTATACGGGCGAGCAAATCGAGGCGGAGATCAGCCTGGCACGCGCTGAGGTCAGGAAGGCACGCTATGACCGTCGTGGTCATTGACACCAGTGTCTGGGTCTCGGCATTTCTGAACCCGGATGGTTTCCCAGCACGCTTGATCCAAGCGGGCAAGACAGGTCGCTTCTCGATCGTCAGTTCGTTGCCGTTGCTAGACGAACTGCAAGAAGTGCTGCTGAGACCCAGGATCATGAAGATACGCCGCTCCACGGAGATCGATGTCCATAGCTTCATGGCTGGTGTTGCCGCAGTTGTTCAACTGGTCCCCGTCTCAGGTGAGCTCAGTCTCTGTCGCGATCCCGATGACGATGTAATCTTGGAAACGGCCATCCAAGGCAATGCAGCCTACGTGATCAGTAGAGACGAGGACCTGACCCGTGATCTGGACCTCATCGATCATCTGCGTGAGCGAGGCATCGAAGCGATGACCGTGCAGCGCTTCATCGATCGTCTTGGGCTGGGAATCGCGCCATAGGCGGGTCACCTCCAACACACTGTCGCTGCCCGAGGTCACCGGCGACGCGGCCATCCTGGTCGATCCCAGCGACGTGGCGCAGATCGTCGGTCAGAGGTCAGAGGTCGGTGATCGGAGGGTAGATGGTAGGAGATGATGCGGGTGAAGGATTTGCTGGTCAGTTGGAAAAAACTGGTGTACAATGCAGCTATGAACGAGCAAACTGACTACAGCGTGTTGGTCCAAACCCTGCTGGAACGCTTCGGTGAGCGCCTGCGGATGATCGTTCTATTTGGCTCGCACAGCCGCGGAGAAGAGCGTCCCGACAGCGACCATGACATCCTCGTGGTCATTGAGGGTCTGCCACGGGATCCTCTGGCGCGTCAGCGCGAGGTGATGGCCCCACTGCTCCCGCAGTTGCTGGGCTTGCCCCAACGGCTTTCCGTGATCGCCAAGACGCCGGAGGAACTCCACGGTGATCTCACCCCACTGATGGTGGATGTCTGCGTGGATGGGATTAGCCTCTATGGCCAGTCATACTTCGATGGCTTGCGGAACAAGGTCATGCAGGCTCTGCGCGCTGCCGGCCTGCAACGCAGACGCCTGGCCGGAACGTGGATGTGGATGTTCCCATCGCTGCCCCAGAAAGACTGGGCCGTGACCTGGGAGGGCTATCGTGAGCGCGTCTAGAGACGTAACCTATCGAATTGCGCTTGCTGCGGGCTTTCTGGCCGAAGCCGAACAGGACTTCACGCTGCAACGCTGGCGATCTTGTGTCGACAATGCGCAGTTGGCGGTAGAGAACGCCGGTAAAGCGGCGTTGGCCCTGTTTGGCATCTCACCGAAGACGCACGATCCTGCCCGCCAAATCGCTGCCGTTCTGCGCGAGCAGGAGTTGCCAGCAGATGTGAGCGAGTTGCTGCACGCCATGTTGCCAGATCTCCTTGTCCTGGGTACGGAGACCCATTTTTTGACGGACTATGGCGACGAAGCAACCTACACGCTGCCATGGGATCTGTTTACCCGGCAGACTGCCGAAGATGCTTTGCAGTCAGCGCAGCGATCTGTTCAGCAAGCGCGTGCCCTGCAGGACACAATCCAAACCTGGAGACAGGAACAGAGCAGGTGAAGGTGATGGCATAGTCTTCGTGCCCGAAGCGCCTCGAGGGTGGAGGTCGGCAGTCGGCAGTCGGCGGTCAGTGAACCATGGACAACTACGATGTGATTGTGATCGGCGGGGGTGTGGTGGGCCTGGCTACGGCGTGGGCGCTGAGCGAACGGCTGCCGCAGCGGCGCGTGGCCCTGGTCGAGAAGGAGGCCGGGTTGGCGCGCCACCAGACCGGCCACAACTCCGGCGTGCTGCACTCCGGCAACTACTACAAGCCGGGCTCGCTCAAGGCCGCCACCTGCCGCGCCGGCCGGGAGGCGATGATCGCCTTTTGCCAGCAGGAGGGGATCGCCTATGAGCTGTGCGGCAAGGTGATCGTGGCCCTGGATCAGGCTGAGCTGGGCCGGCTGCACGGCCTGGCCGGCCGCGGCGTCGCCAACGGGGTGGACTGCGAGCTGATCAGCGCCGCGCGCCTGCACGAGCTGGAGCCGCACGCGGCCGGCGTGGCCGCCATCCACGTGCGCGATACCGGCATCGTCGACTTCAAGCAGGTCTGCGCCCGGCTGGCCCAACGCCTCCAGCAGCAGGACCACGCCATCCTCACCGGCGCGGCCGTAATCGGCATCGAGGAGCGGCCGGAGGGCGTCCTCGTGCGCACCCGCTCCCAGGAGCTGCTGGCCCGGGTGGTGGTCAACTGCGCCGGGCTGCACTCCGACCGGGTGGCGGCGCTGGCCGGCAGCCGGCCGCCGGCCCGGATCGTCCCCTTCCGCGGCGAGTACTACGCGCTCAAGCCGGAGAGCCAGCATCTGTGCCGCGCCCTGATCTACCCCGTGCCCGATCCCCAGTTTCCCTTCCTGGGCGTGCACTTCACCCGCATGGTCGACGGCTCGGTGGAGTGCGGCCCCAACGCGGTGCTGGCCTTCGCGCGCGAGGGCTATCGCAGGACCGACCTCAACCTGCGCGATCTGGCGCAGACCATGGCCTATCCCGGCTTTGTGCGCCTGGCCGGCCGGCACTGGCGCATGGGCATGGGCGAGATGTGGCGCTCCTGGAACAAGGGCGCGTTCGTGGCTGCCCTGCAACGCCTGATGCCGGAGATCCGCGCCGAACACCTGGAGGCTGCGCCGGCCGGCGTGCGCGCCCAGGCCATCGCGCCTGACGGACGGCCGCTGGACGACTTCGCCTTCGCCGAGACGGCGCGCATCATCCACGTCATCAACGCCCCCTCGCCGGCCGCCACGGCCGCGCTGAGCATCGGCCGGTTCATCGCGGAGAAGGTGGCGGAGCGAACAGGCCCGCCTGCACCGCCGTAGAGCAGTTTGTTGGCGCCTGCGGTTGACCAGTTGAGAGGCGCAGGTTATAATGAGACCAATGAATTGTGCCAGATTGCAGGTGAGCACGCCCAGATACCGTAGCGACTCTTGCCAAAATGAAACGAGGTGTGTTATGCAAGCAAGTGCGTCTGAACGATACGTTCAACAGATTTCGGATCTCGCTCGGGGGCTGCCAGAGGAAAAACTGCGCAAGGTCCTGGCCTTTGTTCGTAAGGTCAAGGAAGAGCCGCCGCGACCCATGGCGCCGCTGACATCTCAAGAGATCATTGCGCTAGCCAACGAGCGGGCAGCGGAACTCAGACGTCAATCACGTCCTCAAGTAGAAGCCCAGTACCAGTCCCTGGTGCAGGCTCTCCAGGCAGAAATCGAAGCCAAGAACATCTCGGTCGAGGACTTCCCGCGTGGCGACTGATAGCCATTCTGAACAACGGGCCGCAGAGCCAATTCGTGCAGTTTTCGACTCCAACATCTATGTCGCCGCGTACCTGAGCAAGAATGCCCGCAGCCCCAACAAGGAGCTGTTCCGTCGCTGGCGCAACGGCGAGTTCGTACTCCTGGTCTCGCAGGCAATCTTGGAGGAGGTGATCGAGAAGTTCGACCAGCGCAGCATCGATCAGGCGCTCACCATGGAGTTGGTGGCCTTTGTCCTGGCTGATGCTGAGTATGTCGTAACGCCTGTTGCTGAGATACCGACGATAATCGTTGGCGATGCTGATGACGATCAGGTCCTCGCCTGTGCAATCACAGGGCAAGCGAACTATCTCGTCACCTATGACCCCCATTTTGACAGCCTGGGAGGCGAGTACCAGGGGATCCGCGTCTTGGATGGTTTGCACTTTCTGTACGTTGTCAGGGGTGATACAAAACCCTCCAGGTAGCTGGCTAGCCGTAACACCGTGGATCCGATCCAGGTGGGCGCAAATAGAGTGGTCGGGTGTGGCTGGGCTGGTTGGGCCGTTTTCTGGTGGCGACTGATCCGTTACGGCCGGTGGATGCCCTGGTGGACGACCGCCGGCGGCGTGCGCGACACGTGGACAGAGTACCAGAAGCTGGCGCTGTATCTGCTGGGCCATCGGTAGCGGGCAGAAGTCAGAAGTCAGAAGTCAGAGGTCGATAATCTGTGGATGTATTTGACGTGGTTGTGATCGGCGGCGGCATTGTCGGGTTGGCCGCCGCTTTTCAGTTGAGCAGCCGCTACCCGGGCAAGCGCCTGGCCGTGCTGGAGAAAGAGGCCGGCCTGGCGCGCCACCAGACCGGCCACAACTCCGGCGTGCTGCACTCCGGCATCTACTATAAGCCGGGCTCGCTCAAGGCGGCCACCTGCCGCGCCGGCCGGGAGGCGATGATCGCCTTCTGCCAGCAGGAGGGGATCGCCTACGAGCTGTGCGGCAAGGTGATCGTGGCCCTGGACGAGGCCGAGCTGGGCCGGCTGCACGACCTGGCCGGCCGCTGGACGACTTCGCCTTCGCCGAGACGCCGCGCATCATCCACGTCATCAACGCCCCCTCGCCGGCCGCCACGGCCGCGCTGAGCATCGGCCGGTTCATCGCGGGGAAGGTGGCGGAGCGAACAGGTCCGCCCTCATCACCGTAGAGCAGATCGCCGGCGCCATGCGCCTGGTGCTCACCCAGCCGGCGCTGGCGGCTGCGCTGCGGGAGAAGGGCCTGGCCCGCGCGGCGCAGTTCACCTGGGAGCGCACGGCGCGTGAGGCCATCGCGGTGTATGAGCGGGTGTTGGCGGGGCGGTGAACGGTAATCGGTGAACGGTAAACGGTGAGCGCCGGGGCGATTGACTGGTTGGCGAGGGGTGAGTATAATGACGTTGGATGCAGTTATGCACATGGTCGAGACGATAAGTGAGTTGTCCGGACCGAACTATGACACTACTTGATGCTTCGCTCGATACTTCGTTTTGGTCTATAGCGGCCCAGATTGGCGTGGTCCCCTATCTGTTTTCGTTCTTTCGTGTACATTACTGCTCGGCTGTGGAACAGGAGATTGTCAGCACTGATCCCGACGAAACAGCCCTGATCTATCCACAGGCAATGCTATTCAGGCTACTTCAGGAAGATGGCCGACTCCATCTAGTCGAGCCAGAGAAGCCACTCAATCTGTTTGGGACAGGCGAAGCGCACGCGATGGCCGTGGCGCGCGAACGGTCATGGACTCTTCTGATCAATGACGTCAGGCCGCTGCAATTCGCCCAAGTGGCGGGGATCGCTTGTGTGGCCGTGCCTGACTTTTGCGTGATGCTTTATTCGCAACGTAAGATCACTTATGCGGCGGTTGCCGGCTATTTGAAGCGATTGACGCCAACCACCAGTCCGGTGTTGATCCAACAGGCTCGCTGGCTCGCCGATGTGCTTGCGGATGAACGAGGTGAACTGAAATGAATGCTGCTACCGTGACCAAGTCGATTCGGATATCAGTCACAGAATCGCAAGAACTAACTCGTCTGAGCGCACAGTTGGCTGCCTCGGAAACGGCATTGCTGCACCAGTGGATTCGTGAAGGTTTGCGTACTCAGAAAATCGAATTGGCCCTTCGTCGCTACATGCGGCGCGAAATCGATCTGCGCACCGGGGCCGCGCTGGCAGGGGTGTCATATAACCGCTTCTTGCGTGAAGTTCAAGCGCGCAACGTGGTCGTCCTAGAGGAAGACGGATTCCTGGACCGCCTGTCTTCATTAGCCAGGGCCTTAGGCGACGATTCTTTGCAGGCCGCAGTAGAGAGGGCAATGACGCAATCTGCGCCGCATCCCGCAGAGTCGCAACCCGCCGATGGTGCTGTTCAAGTCTAGTTCAGCATCTGGAACGAACCGGTCCACCTGTACCGTCGTCGCGCAGATCGTCGACGCCATGCGTCTGGTGCTCACGCAGCCGGCGCTGGCGGCTGAGTTGCGCGCCCGCGGCCTGGCCCGCGCGGTCCAGTTCACCTGGGAGCGCACCGCGCGTGAGACGACCGCGGTGTATGAGCGGGTGGTGGCGGGGCGGGGAGCGGTGAACGGTAATCGGTGAACGGTCGGCGGCGGGGCGATTGACTGGTTGGCGAGGGGCGGGTATAATGTGCTCACCGGACACCACAATTGCGCCGGATGAACTATCTGCGATGTGTCAAGGAGAGCCGGCCATGCAATTCAAGATTGAAGTCGAACAAGAGGTTGATGGGCGTTGGATCGCTGAGGTGATGGATATTCCTGGCGTCATGGTTTACGGTGAGGACAGAGCGCAGGCCGTCGCCAAAGCAAAAGCCCTGGCATTGCGGGTCCTGGCGGATCAGGTGGAAGACGATCAACCCTTTGGCCGCCTGGATAGCTTCACCTTTGCTTACGTGTGAGCGACTGGCCATCCGTCAAAGCCAAGGATCTGCTGCTTGCGTTGCAGCGTGTTGGCTGGTCCGTGAAACGACAACGCGGCTCGCACCGCGTTTTGTCGCGATCAGGCTGGCCTGACTATGTGTTTGCGTTCCATGATCGCGAAGAGATCGGTCCGCGTATGCTAGCGCGAGTTGCCAAGCGCACTGGGCTGCGCCCAGAGGACCTGTAGCCCGCAGTTCCCGACCGAACAACGGTGACCAGATCGCCGACGCCTTGCGTCTGGTCCTCACCCAGCCGGGGCTGGCCGCTGCGCTGCGCGAGAAAGGTCTGGCCCGCGCGGCCCAGTGTACCTGGCAGCGCACCGCGCGTGAGACCATTGCGGTGTATGAGCGGGTGTTGACGGAACGGTGAACGGTCGGCGGCGGGGCGATTGACCGGTTGAGCTGGCTGGGGTATAATGACAGGCGTCCATTGAATCGCACAAGGCACATCGTGATTGAGATCATTGAATGGTTGGTAATCGAGCCATGAGTTCACTTTCGCCGCAACGCCCCAGCCAACTGCCGGACTACAGTGAAGCTTGCCTTCAGGCCTTGGTGGAGAAAGGTCTGGCTCAACACCTATCTCTAGGCGGTGGGTTGGGGTTGTTTCACTATCTGGACTATCGTCAAACTTTTGACGTAGATGCCTGGTGGGCCGAGGGCGCGTCGACCAAAAACCGCCGTCTGGTAACCGAGACCCTCGTCTCTGCCCTCCAACCTTTTGGCCAAGTCAAGACGCGCGCCTGGGGCGATGTTGTGAGTATCGAGCTGCTGCAAGCTGGCCGCAAGGTCTTCAGCTTCCAGATTGCGCAGCGCTCGGCCCAGTTGCAGCCTTCGAGCGCTGCGCCCTGGATCGATGTACCTCTCGATAGTCTCTCGGACCTCGTGGCCAGCAAGATGGTTGCTTTGGTCGAGCGTGGCGCTCCCAGAGATTTCCGCGATATCTATGCTGTTTGCATGGCAGGGCTGTCGACTCCCGATGACTGTTGGAGTCTTTGGCGCCAAAGACAGGCGCTGGCAGACAGCGATACGGACGCGCAGCGCGCTCGCTTGGCGATCATCACGCACCTGGCGCGTATCGTCCAACATCGCCGGCTGGACCAAGTGACCGATCCCACGGACCGGGAGCAGGCAGCACAGATCCGCACCTGGTTCATGGACACTTTCCTTCGTGAGACTGATGACTTCAATTGACTGGATTGACGGCGCTCTTTATCCCGATATCGATCCTCCAAACGCGCTGAGCAATCTCAACGATCACATCGACTTTCTGGCCAGGCTGTGCGCAGCCTGGGATTTTGGGCTGCTCCCCGAAGCCCAGACCTTGGCTGAGATTCGCAAGCCGGAATGGCGTGATGCTGTGGACGAATGTCAGTTGCTCACATCACCGACCTATCACCTGCTTCGCATGTGGCACGGCCTGCCTGTGTTGCCATATTTGGGTCGACGTTTGGCATACATCGCTGAGGACTCCAACCTCGCTTACATTTAGCCTCAGACCAGCCGTTCGGGCCGGTCTCGCGGCTTGTGTTGCTGGGTTCGGTGCTGCTAATGGCGCTAGGGCGACGCGGCCATTCTGGACGATCCCACCGACGTGGCGCCGATCGTCGACGCCATACGCCTGGCGCCCACCCAGCCGGCGCTGGCGGCGAACTGGGTGCCCGCGGCCTGGCCCGCGCGGCCCAGTGTACCTGGGAGCGCACCGCGCGCGCGACGATATGCCTCAGAGACCCACTCCTATCGCTACGAATCCCCATATCCCCACCTGCTTGCCAGTCCGACGCGTTGCCGGTACAATGGCTTGTAGGAAAGACGCGTCGAAGCAAGTGCTGTATCGCGCAGTTGGTTGAAGGAGAAGTTGTATGTCGCAAGTAAGGTATACTGCAGAAACGATACCCAAATCGGGCGAAGAACTCAGGCAAGCGCTGCGGCAGGCGCTCAACGATACCACGCCATTGGATGACTTTGTTCAGTTGATCCGAGACCTGGCGCAGTATGAGATTCGCTATGGCATGAATTCCGCCAACTTCTCTGCCCGCTTCGAGGCCGGAGAACTGGGCGATGCCATCGACCTGATCCGCTGGGCCGACAAGTTCGAGATCTACCAGGAAACGAAGGCTGAGTTGGATCAAATGGTGGAGTTGGTCGAGGCCTATGCTCTTCCGGTAATGGCGTGATGACCGCCCTTCACCGCTACCTCAGCCGGCTTCACGACACGCTCCTGTCCCGCCAGGAGCTGCAGATCGAAGAACTGGAGATCCTTGATCGCTCTGACCGGCCGGGACAAACCAGCGAGTTCTATGCTCGCGTTCGCTTTCCCGACGCCTCGCAGCTACAGGTGGTGGAGAAACTGGTGGTCGAGCGATTCACGATTCTCAAGGTGCGTTATGCCTATCACTACCAGCGCGCCGACGGTGAACTGGTGTTTCGTTACGACAACGTGCCCCATTATCCTGACATCAAGACCTTTCCGCATCACAAGCACGTGGGCGACGCCGTTGTCCCAGCACGACCGCCGGACTTGAGCGAAGTGCTGCGCGAGATCGACTGTGTCATGGTTGCCTCGTAGCGCGCCGGCCGCGCCCTGCTGGGACGCCCTGCCCACGTGTCTCCGGCCGTGCTGGTCTGCTCCCACGCCGCCTCCCTGCCCGAAGTCGTCGGCGATGCGGCCATCCTGGTCGATCCAGCGACGTAGAGCAGATCGTCGACGCCATGCGCCTGGTGCTCACGCAGCCGGCGCTGGCTGCTGAGCTGCGCGCCCGCGGCCTGGCCCGCGCGGCGCAGTTCACCTGGGAGCGCACGGCGCGTGAGACCATCGCGGTGTATGAGCGGGTGTTGGGGGGAATGATGAATGACGAATGATGAATGATGAACGATGAGCGGTCGGCGGCCGGGCGATTGACCCGTTGGCGAGAGGTGGGTATAATGACGTTGAGTGGTTTTTTTTTGCAGCGTGTGAACTGGAGATTTGCGATGAGATACACCGTCATACTACGAGAGCACTCCGTTGGAAGGTATGTTGCCATAGCGCCTGCCGTACCCGACTGCCGGGTGGAGGGCAAAACACGCCATGAAGCATTGGAACGCTTGAGACTGACGCTAGAAGAGTGGCTCAAAGGCACTGAGGTGACTTCGGTGGAGGTATCTGTTCCCCAGAATGATCCAGATACAAACAGAAATCCGTGGCTGGATAGCGCAGGTCTGTTTGCCGATGATGCAACACTGGAACCCATGCTGGGAAGAATCTATGCTGAACGCGCCGCTGAGGGGCTGATAGAGTGAGTGCGCCGCAGTATGTCCTCGATACCGATACAGTGACGTATCTGCAGGCGGGACGAGCGGCTGTAATGCGGCGGCTCTCTACCGTCTCGCCTGATGCGGTCTTCACGACTGTTATCACCATGCGAGAGCAACTGAGGGGCCGGCTGGCTGCTGTCGATCAGGCAGCAGAGGGGCCAGACCTGCTACTGGCATATGATCGCCTCTTAGCGACGGTGCGCTATTTCACTCACGTCAACGTGCTACCCTTTTCACCTGCGGCTGCAGCGACCTTGCAGCGACTTCGTGATCAGCGAATACGCATCGGTACCCAGGATTTGCGTATCGCCGCCATCGTGCTGTCCACTGGGGGAACGTTGGTTACCAGCAACCGCAGGGACTTCGAAAAAGTGCCCGGACTGCTGATCGAAGACTGGGATCGTTAGCTAGTCGATAAACCTGGTCGAGTTCAGCGTCCAGAACCAACAAGTCCACCTTCACCGCCGTGGCGCAGATCGCCGACGCCATGCGTCTGGTGCTCACCCAGCCGGCGCTGGCGGCTGAGTTGCGCGCCCGCGGCCTGGCCCGCGCGGCCCAGTTCACCTGGGAGCGCACGGCGCGTGAGACGATGGCGGAGTATGAGCGGGTGTTGGGGGCGGGAGGACGGTCATCGGTAATCAGTGAGCGGTGAGCGGTCGGCAGCGCGGCAGTTGACCGGTTGGCGAGTGAGATGAACGACAGAAGATAGGACGCAGATCAACGCAGGCGGCGCGCGCAGATCAGAAGCAGAAGAGACCAGCGTGCATCTGCGTGATCTGCGTCCTTCTGATGACAACAGTGCGTGGGGGTGCTTTCTGTAGCGCTGACGCCCTCGCCCTGGTCGGCGGGGCGATTGACTAACCGAGGCGCGCAAGGTATAATGCGAGGGCGTGGCGATCGATCGTGCGTGATGGAGACGAGGACGATGACAAGAGTCGTAATTCTATCTGTGCCTGTCGAGAACGATGGCGTATCCGATGCTGAAGAGGCAGAATTGGAGGAGCATGTATGAACCTGAAACCTGAAGTCACCCGCATTCTAGTCCGCGAGAAGATGGTTAGCGAAACCGCACTTGCTCGTTTACGAGAACGAACTCGTCCCCTGGAACTGCAATATGGATGGTCTACCGACACGTTCCTGAAGAAATTCAACGCAGGTGAAGCAGGAGATGAGCAAGCGTTTTTTCGTTGGTATGCGCTGGCAGAAGCCATCAAGGACTGGCAAAAGACCTGCGATAGCTTGGACGAGTTGTTGGCTGACTCGGAGCTAGTTCGTGTTTGACATCCACGCTGCCGCGCTAGAAGCTGCCATCCACGATTGCGCTATTGTTGCCACCTACAATCTGAACACAGTGCAGCTAAGCCCCAACACGGCATACGTGGAAGGCGAGGTCCTTTTTACAGATGGCTCGCGCCTGGCATTCTTTGAGTTCCTGCGCTCGGCGCTGACTAGCTTGAATCGAGAGAAGTATCGCTATCACTTCATGGATGGTGGCAACCAATTGGTCTTTCGCTATGACAATGCTCCTCACCATCCAAAGATAGCCACGTTTCCTCATCACAAACATCAGCCGAATGGCGTGGTTGATAGTTTAGCTCCGAGTTTTGATCAGGTGCTCATTGAAATTGAGGCGCATGTCTTGGGGATTCCTTGATCTCTATCTAGGCTTTCTTTTCAGACCGAGACGCTGTAGGGACCTGCCGGGCATTCCAGCCGGCTATGCGGACTGATGACCCAGGAAGCGCAATGGCAGGGGGCGCCGAGGTTGGTGACGCCGACGGCTCGTTGCCCGAGGTTGTCGGCGACGCGACCATCCTGGTCGATCCCAGCGACGTGGCGCAGATCGCCGACGCCATGCGTCTGGTGCTCACCCAGCCGGGGCTGGCCGCTGAGCTGCGCGCTCGCGGCCTGGCCCGCGCGGCCCAGTTCTCCTGGGAGCGCACGGCGCGTGAGACGATCGCGGTGTACGAGCGGGTGGTGGCGGGGCGGTGAGCGGTGAACGGTAATCGGTGAACGGTCGGCGGCGGGGCGATTGACTGGTTGGCGAGGGGTGGGTATAATGGTTGCATCGATACCCGAAAGGAGTTGCGAACGGGAATGGCCAAGCCCCTATCTGTTGCAGAAGCTGCGGCTGTTTATGGCACGGCGGTGGCCGATCTGGATCACCCTGTGATCCTTCAGCAAGACGGCCAACCGCTGGCGGTTGTTGTCGCCTTCGACGAATATCAACGGTGGCGCGCCTTGGCGGCTGATGAAGCGCAGCGTCGTCTGGCAGGCTGGGAATCGCTGGATGCGCTGCTGGCAGACTTGCACC
>JBAQCH010000037.1:0-2762 GCA_049294015.1 Anaerolineae bacterium | reverse complement strand
GGCTGGCTGACGCCGAGACCAGCCTGCGGCGGGCATTGGCGGCTGCGCCCAACAACCTGGCCGCGCAGGCCGCGCTGGGCCGCTTGTTGCTGGGCGCAGGCCGCGCCGCCGAGGCGATTCCCTGGTTGGAGGCGGCCGTGGCCCAGCGCGCTGACCCTTCGGCGACAGCCGTTCAGGACCTGGCTGATGCTTACCTGGCCAGCGACCGCGTCGAAGAGGGGCTGGCGATCTACTACGCCAACCTCAACCTGAGCGCCGAGGATCAACAGCTTGTGGTGGGCCAGGCGCTGCTGCGCGCTGGACTGATCGACGACGGCCTGGCCCAGTTGCAAGCCTTCGTCGCCAGTCGGCCTGACGATCCCGCCGGCCTGCTGGCGTTGGCCCAGGGCTATCAACAGGCAGGCCAAAGCGCGGGCGCCGACACGGCCCGGTTCAATCAGCAGGCCGACGAGACCTTTCAGCAGGCTGTGGACGCCGCGCCCGATGATCTGGCCCTGCGCATTCTCTACGGCGGTCTCCTGCTAGCCCAGCAGCAATCCGAACGCGCCGCGACCTTGTTCCGGGGCGTGATCGACACGCTGGAGCAAGATGGCCGGCTGGACGAGGTGCGCCAGGCCGCCGATCCGGCCGTGGCCGAGACCGACCTGTGGCGGGCCTGGATCGGCCTGGCCCGCGCGCAGCAGCAGTTGGGCCGCTTCGACGAGGCCTTGCAGGCGGCCGAGGCGGGCGAGGCGCTGCGCCCCGATGTGCCCGCTTTTGCCTTGCAGATCGGCGATATTCTGCGCTCGGCCGGGCGCAACGATGAGGCCCTGGCGGCGTATGCCCGCGCAGCCAGCTTCGGCGCTTCGACCACACCGCTGACCCGCCGGGGCGATCTCTACCTGCGTCTGGGGCAGGCCGACCAGGCGTTGCAGGCCTATGAAGAGGCGCTGGCGCTGGCTCCGGGCGACGCCGACGCGCTGCTGGGGCTGGCTCAGGCCTACGCGCTGCGCGGCGGCGGGGTGAACCAGGCTGACTTCACCAACGCCGAAACCCGCATCAAGCGCGCCGCCCAACTCGCTCCCGACAACGTCAATGTCACCCTGGCGCTGGGCGATTTGTACACAGCCTACGGCCGCCACAGCGACGCGGTGGCTCAGTACCGCCAGGCGCTGGCCGCGCAGCCCGACAACACTTTGGCCCAGGATCGACTGGCCAACGCGCTGCTCGCCGCCGGCCAACTGGAAGAGGCGCTGCAGGAGCAACTGCGCCGGCTGGAGCTGAAGCCGGGCGACCGCGGCGCGCTGCTGGGCCTGGCCATCACCTATCGCGCCCTGGGCCGCCCTGACGACGCCGAGGCCGCCTATCGCCAGATCTTGCAGCAAAACCCCAGCGACGCTGTGGTGCTCATCGCGCTGGGCGACCTCAACGTGGAGCAGGGACGGGCCGAGGAGGCTCTGCCGCTGTATCGGCAAGCAGCGAGCGCAAGCGCCGATCCGTTGCTGGCTGCCCAAGCCAGCGAACAGATGGGCAAGGCTTACCTGCGGCTGGGCCAGATCGACCAGGCGCGTGCTGTGGCCGATGGTTTGCTGGAGGCGCAGCCAACCGTCGACCGCGGCTACCTGCTGCTAGGCAGCATCTACGAGGCGCAGAACGACCCGGAGGCTGCGCTGGCAATCTATCAGCAGGGCATCTCACAGGTCGAGAGCGCCTTGGGGCTGCAACTCCAGTTGGGCGAGCTCTATCTGCGCCTGGGCCGGGCAGCCGAGGCGCAGGCTGTCTACGAGGCGTTGGCCAAGAGCAGCCCGCGCTCGCCCGACGCGTTTGTCGGGCTGGCTCGTTCGCACATCGCGCAGTTGCCCGATTTGCAGGCGCTGCGCACCGAATGGGCCACCCAGGCCCTGCGCAGCGCGCTGCGTCTCAACCCCAACTCGACCGCGGCGCTGGTCGCCCAGGGCGATCTGAACAGCGCGTTGCAGCGCTGGGACGATGCCGCCAGCGCGTATACGGCAGCCCTGGCCAGCCGCGCTGCCAGCAGCGCCGATGACAGCGCGCTGCGGCTGAAGCTGGCCGGCGCCTTGGCTGCGGCTGGCCGTTGGGACGCGGCGCTGCAAGAGTACCAGCGGCTGATCATCGCCAACCCCAACGACATCGCCATGAACATGGCGCTGGGCAACGCCTACCGGCAGAGCGGCCGCAGCCAGCAAGCGCTGACCCAGTACCGGCGTGTCAACCAGCTCGCGCCCAGCTATCCCTTCGCCTACAGCCGGCAGGGCGAGCTGCTGGACGAGCTGGGCAGGCTCGACGAGGCGCTGGCCGCCTACCAAGCTGCAGCCACGGCCGCGCCTGACAATGCCGACGTGGTGCTGACCCTGGCGGTAGCTTATCGTAAGCGCGGCATGGTTGCAGAGGCCATTGCCGCCTTCGAGGCGGGCCTGGCCATCGATCCCACGCGCGATGCGGCCCGGCTGGCGCTGGAAGACCTGCGCACCAAGGGCAAGTAAGCAACCCTAAATCATCCAACGGTATCCTATGGCAAATCCTGTGCATCGTCCGAAATCGCACGCCGTCCGCTCTGGCGGTTTCTGGCTGTTGATCCTGAGCGCCGTGGCCCTGCTGCTCATGCTGGCCATGCAGTCTGCCAACGTGGCTAACAGAGTGCGGCTGGCGCAGGCAGGGCAATCGCTGGCTGGCGTCTTGTTGCTGCGCCAGCGCACCGGCGATTTGCCCGGTGGGCCGGGCGCGCCGGGCATCTATGCGTTGGCGCGCGCCGCCGGCGAGGG
>JBAQCH010000036.1:0-15775 GCA_049294015.1 Anaerolineae bacterium | reverse complement strand
GCCGCATGTGGGCCGAGGACGCGGCGGCCGGCCAGGTGGGCGCGACCTGGACCGGCGAGTTCCTGCCCAAGACCGTGGGCGAGCAGCGTTGGGCGCTGGGCCGGCTGCGGGAGGGCGCAGTGGACGACCCGGCCTTGCAGCCCGCGCCGGTCGTCACGCTCACCCGGCTGGGCTACGCAGCGCTGACGGCCCAGGTCGAGAGCGCCGCGCCGCTGCAACTGCGCCTGCACCAGTTCCACCTGCCGGGCTGGAACGCGACCATCGACGGCCGGCCCGCTGCAACCTATCCCACGGGCGAGCTGGGCCTGGTGACGGTCGACGTGCCGGCCGGCCAGCATACGGTTGTCGTCCGTTTTGGCGCGACCCCAAGCCGCACCGCCGGCCTGCTGATCACCCTGGCGTCAGCCGTGATCTGGATCGCCCTGGCCTGGCGGCGAACCCGCAGTCGTTTCCTGAGGGCGGCCGGCGTCGCTCTGGGCATCCTGGCTGTGGCGTTGGCGCTGAACGGCCTGGGCGCCGGCCAGCGCACATGGACTCCGCAGCCCGTGCAAGCGACGCTGGAAGATGTGGCCGTGCTGCTGGCCGCCGACGTCACCTCCCTCGATGCTCGGGCCGGCCTCCCGACCGAGCCCGCCCTGGCCGAGGTGACGCTCTACTGGCTGGCG
Organism: Anaerolineae bacterium; assembly: GCA_049294015.1. Classification (GTDB taxonomy): domain Bacteria; phylum Chloroflexota; class Anaerolineae; order JAAEKA01; family JAAEKA01; genus JAAEKA01. The sequence goes on along the minus strand of JBAQCH010000036.1, from coordinate 15,110 downwards.
CTGCGCGAGACGGCGCAAAACTACAAAGCCTTCGTGCATGTGCTGGGGCCGGATGGATCGGTGATCGCCCAGCACGACGGCGACCCGGTGGGCGGCTTCACGCCCACGACCCGCTGGCGGCCGGGCCAGATCATCGCCGACCGGCACGTGTTCGCCTTGCCCGAAGGCTTGCCCGCGGGCGAGTATGGCCTGCGCGCCGGCCTGTACCAGGTGGAGCCGCTGCGCAACTTGACGGTCGATCCGCCCGCGGCGGACAACCGGGTGGACGTTGGAAAGTTATCGGTCGCGGAATAGGCCGTTTTATCTAGCCTCGACACCATCGTGCCGGAGCCGGGCAATCCGCAGTCACTGAACCGGAATAGCTATGTGCGGTGAGAGCGGACTCAAAAGGGCGGCTGGTGCGGACGTGGTACTGCGTCCGTGCCAGTCGCCCTTTATCGTTAGGTAGTCGGTGGAGATGACCGCAACCGGCCGCCGCTCCGGCATCACAGACCGGGCGAACCAGCGCTGCAAGTCGGTCTGCTGCCTCGTATAGCCTCGCTCGAACAAGCGGCGGGTGAGACCGAACAAAGAAGAGCGCCATAGGCGCTCTTCGATGAGATAGCGGGCTGGCTCGGTCAGTGACCGGCCACAGCATCAACTGAAGGATATGGGCTGGCTCGGTCGGCCCCTTCCGGGGTGTTTCACAAAGACCGGCCAGAGCATCAACTTGGTTCTCGGCAGGTCTTTAGAACTGGATCAGGAACTGCGCCGAGTCGCTGGCCCACTGGATCAACTGGCCGGGCACGATGCCCAGCCCCAACACCGCTACGAAGGTCACGCCCAGCACGATGCCCAGCGAGGGGGCGATCTTGAGGCGCGACTCGTCCTCAGCCGGCATCAGGAACATGTAGCGGACGATGTTCAGGTAGTAGCCCGCGGCGATGGCGGAGTTGATCAGGGCGACCAGGAGCAGCGCGTAGAACTGCACCTGCACGGCTGCGCCGAAGACGAAGTATTTGCCCCAGAAGCCCAGCGTCGGAGGGATGCCCGTCAGTGACAGCAGGAAGATCAGCAGCAGCGACGCCAGCCAGGGCGACCGGTAGATCAGGCCGGCGTAGTCCTTGACCTCGACCTTGCCAGTCTGGTTTTCGATGGCAATCACCACGGCAAAGGCGCCCAGGTTGGTGAAGACGTAGCTGAAGAGGTAGATCAGGATGCCGTTGATGCCGTTGAAGGTGAAGTTGCCGAACGGCTGCAAGCCGAACTGCGCCTGCGGAATGCAAACCAGCCCCATCAGGATGTACCCGGCCTGGGCGATGGAGGAGTAGGCCAACAGGCGCTTGATGTTGCTCTGGCGCAGGGCCACCAGATTGCCCAGCGTCATGGTGATCATGCTGACGCCGGCCAGCACGGTCAGCCAGTCGATGGCGAAGCTGGGCAGAGCCACGATGAAGACCCGCACCATCAAGGCAAAGCCGGCCGCCTTGGAGGCGGTGGACAGAAAGCCGGTGATCGGCGTGGGCGCGCCTTCGTAGGTGTCGGGCGCCCACTGATGGAACGGCACCAGGCTGGTCTTGAAGCCAAAGCCGACGATCAACAGCACCACGGAGCCGAAGGCCAGCCAGCGCATGCCGCCGCCCAGGCCTTGGCCGGCCAGCGTCTGCGCAATGACGTTGAGGTTGGTCGAGCCGGTGACGCCGAAGATCATGGACATGCCGTAGAGCATCACCGCCGAGGCCACGGCGCCGTAGAGGAAGTACTTGATGGCCGCCTCGTTGGATCGCTTGTCGCCGCGCAGGAAACCGACCAGCACGTAGGAAGTGATGGACAGGAACTCCATGGCCAGGTAGACCATCAACAGATCGTTGGCGCTGACGGCGATAGTGGCGGCCAGGGCGACGGCCAGCAGGAAGGCGTAGTACTCGCTGCGGTGCTGGCCGTAGCGCTTGATGGTCTCGATGGAGTAGATTGTCACCAGCGCCATGCCGATCAACACCGTGACCATCAGGAAGGTGGAGAAGCCATCCACCACCAGCATGTCCAGGACCGGCTGGGGCGTGGTGCCGACCAGGGTGAAGGCGGCCACGGCGGCCAGCAGCAGGCCGGCCACAGCCACGCCGGCCAACTGAGCGTCCTTGGCCTGGCGCTTGGTGATCAAGTCCACGGTCACCACAGCCAGGGCCGTGACGAACAGGATGATCGCCGGGAGTATCGCTTGGAGGGTAGAAGCGGTCAATCTGGCCTCCTTGTGTCAGTGACGCCAGTTTATAGCGCGTTGATGATCGTCTCGGCCGCCTGGTTGAAGAAGTTTACCAGCGGCGTGGGATAGACGCCCAGAATGATAATCAGGATGACCAGCGGTACCATGGTCAGCTTCTCGAAGCCGGCCATGTCGGAGGGTTCGTGCCCTTCCTCGCCGCTTTTCATGTTGGTCCAGTGGCCGATCTTGTGCGGGTCGTACTCGCCCAGGAAGACCGACTGGATGATGCGGTAGAGGATGTAGCCGGCCGTGGCCACGATGCCGATCACGCCGATGGCCGCCCAGACTGCGACGATATCGAAGGCGCCGCGGAAGGTGAAGAACTCAGCCCAGAAGCCGGCCAGGCCGGGCAGGCCCAGCGAAGCGAAGGCCACCACCATCATGATGCCGTAGTAGGCGGGGATCTTGGCGCTCAGGCCGCCGAACATGCCCAGGTCGCGGGTGTGGGCCCGCTCGTAGAGCACGCCGACCAGGAAGAACAGGCCGCCGGTGATCAGGCCGTGGTTGAACATCTGCAAGGTAGCGCCGTTGATGGCCATGGCCATGCTGTCGGTCATGCCTGGCTCCGCCATCTTGCTGATGCCGGCCGCAGCCGCGCCCAGACCCAACATGACATAACCCATGTGGCTGACCGATGAATAAGCGATCAGTCGCTTCAGGTCGCTTTGGGCGATGCAGACGAACGCGCCATAGACGATGCCGATCACCCCCAACGCCACGATGACCATCGACCATTGGCTGAAGGCGTTGGGGAAGGTGGGCAGGACGATGCGGATGATGCCGTACGCACCCAGTTTCAGCAGCACGCCGGCCAGGATCACCGAGCCGGCTGTGGGCGCTGCGGTGTGGGCGTCGGGCAGCCAGGTGTGGAAGGGGAAGCTGGGCACCTTGATCATGAAGGCCAGCATGAAGCCCCAGAACACCAGGCTGGCGACGGTGAGGTTGCCGGCGAAGGGCTGCAGCGCTGCAACCTCTTGCATGTCAAAGGTCTTGGTCTGGAAGTAGATCGCCAAAATCGCCAACATCATCGCGACCGATCCCACCAGGGTGTAGATGAAGAACTTGATGGCCGCGTAGCGCGGGCGGTCTTTGGCTTGGCCCCAGATGCCGATCAGGAAGTACATGGGCACCAGGCCGATTTCCCAGAACACGTAGAAGAGCACGAAGTCCAGCGCCACGAAAACGCCCATCATGCCCATCTCCAGCAGCAGGAAGAGGAAGAAGAACTCCTTGACCCGCTTCTTGATGGTGAAGCTGGAGTAATACAGGCCCAGCGTGGAGAGCAGCGCCGTCAGGAAGAGCAGCGGCACGCTCAGGCCATCGGCGCCCAGGTGGTAGTATGAGTTAAGCTGGGGGATCCAGGACAGCTTGATTTCATACTGCATGCCGCCCCCGCTGGGAATGTGGCTGGTGTAGTAGTTGACCATCAGGTAGATGGTCAGCGCCAGCGGGATCAGGCTGATGGCGATCGACCACATCTTGATCAGCCGCTCGTTGCTGCGCGGCAAGAACAGCACCACGATCGCGGCGAACAGCGGGATGAAAACAGTCAGGGTGAGGATCCATTGGTTGAAAGATGCCATGTAACTTCTCCTAGCGAGCAGTCTGGGTCAGGACGATCAGGCCGGTCTGTGCGAAGCCTGCCGAAGGGACTGACCGAGTCTGTTATCCGACAACGCCGATGCCCACTACTTGCACTGCAAAGAGCGCCAGCAGCAGCAGCACTGTCAGGAGAGCAACCAGTAGGTAGGTCTGGCCTTGGCCAGTTTGTACCAGGCGCAGCGCGCCGCCGGCCTTGTTGGCCAGGGAACCCAGGCCGTTGACGATGCCATCGATGAAGCGGCTGTCGAAGCGGGCGGAGGCGTGAGACAGCCAGTAGCCGAAGCGGCCGACCCCGTCGACCACGCCGTTGATCACCGTGCGGTCGAACCAGGCCGATGCGCGCGAGAGCCACAACGAGAAGCGCACGAAGATGATGTTGTACAGCTCGTCGAAGTAGAACTTGTTGCGCATGGCGTTGTACAGGCCGCCCAGGCCGACCTTGCGCATGCCGGCTTCCACCGGGTCGAGTTGGTCGTGAGTCTGCCAGCCTTTGCCGGCCCGGCCATAGACCCACCAACCCAGGCCGAGGCCGCCCAGAGCCAGCACCGTCGAGAAGAGTATCGGGATCCAACTGAACGGGATCGTGGCCGCTTCGATGTCCAGCGTCTTGGCGAAATTGCCGATGAAATGATGGAAGGGATTGCCGCCCAGCAGCGGGCCGAGGACCGGGAAGTCCTCATGCACGCCGACGAAGCCCAGCAGCAGGGTGAAGACAGCCAGGATCAGCAGCGGAATGACCATCGGCTTGCTGCTTTCCGACGCGCTGGCGGCCGACTCGGTGCGGGGCTTGCCCAGGAAGGTCATGGTGATCTGCCGCCAGGTGTAGAAGGCTGTGAAGAAGGCGGCGATGATCAAGGCGAAGAAGGCGAAGACCGGCAGCGCTCGCAGGGCGTCGCCGTGCGTCAGCATGTGGTAAGCTTCGGCCAGAATCTCGTCCTTGCTCCAGAAGCCGGAGGTAACGAGGGGGAAGCCAGACAAGGCCAGGCCGCCGACCAGGAAGGCGATGAAGGTGCCGGGCATCTTCTTGCGCAGGCCGCCCATATAGCGCATGTCGTTGGCGTCGAAGCCGGGGACCTCGTGATGGCCGTGTTCGTGGGCGTGGTGCTCGCCGTGCTCCATGCCGTGGATCACCGAGCCGGAGCTGAGGAAGAGCAGGCCCTTGAAGAAGGCGTGGGTGATCAGGTGGAAGGCAGCCGCCACATAGGCGCCGATGCCCAGGGCGGCGAACATGAAGCCCAACTGCGAGACGGTGGAGTAGGCCAGCACGCGCTTGATGTCGGTCTGGGAAACTGCGATGATGGCCGCGAACAGGGCGGTGAAGGCGCCGATCACGCCGATAAAGGTCAGGGCGGGGGTGGAACCGGCGATCATCAGCGGGTACATGCGGATGATCAGGTAGACGCCGGCCGAGACCATGGTGGCGGCGTGGATCAGCGCGCTCACGGGCGTGGGGCCTTCCATCGCGTCGGGCAGCCAGACGTGCAGCGGGAACTGAGCCGACTTGCCGATGGCGCCCCAGAAGATCAGGATGGCGATCAGGGTGGCCATCGTCCCAAACACCGGCACGGCGATCCCTTGCAGCCCGGCCAGCACCTCCGGCTCGAACAGCTTGCTGAAGGTCAGACCAGCCTCGCCGTTGGTCAGCACGGCCGCGGAGGCATAGAGCAGCATCATGCCGGCGAACATGATCGCATCGCCGACGCGCGTGGTGATGAAGGCCTTGAAGCCGGCCTTTTTGGGCGTGATGCGCTTGGGATCGTCGTACTTGCGGGCGAACCAGAAGCTGATCAGCAGGTAGGAGCAGAGGCCCATCAGTTCCCAGAAGACGAAGAGCAGCAGCAGGTTGTCGGCCAACACCAGCCCCAACATGCCGCAGGCAAAGAGGGAGATGTAGGCGAAGAAGCGGCTGGCCAGCGGATCGACGTTCTCTGGCCCTGCCGGCCAGCCCTTGCCGCCGCCGTGCCCGCCGTGCTCGTCATGCCCGCTCTCCGCCGCCACCTTCTTGCCGATGCCCATGTAGCCCCAGGCGTAGATAAAGATCATCAGGCAGACGAAGGGCACCATGAAGAGCATGACGGCTGTCAGCGAGTCGACCCGGAAGCCTAACTCCAGTACCGACGCGCCGGTGGGGATCGAGAGCAGCGGCAGCTCGATGGGATGCTCGTAGAAGTGGTGGTCGGTCCAGGCCTGGAAGAACACCACCCAGGAGATGATCCACGAGCTGGCGATGGCCGCAATGGCAAGCAGCCCGCTAAGTTTCTTGTTCTTGTTGGCGAACAAGGTGATCAAAGCAAACGCCAGCAGCGGGAAGAAGGGGATGAGATAGATGAGATTGGTCATTCAGCCACCTTCGGGTCAGGCTTAGCTGGGCAGCGCACGAAGGGTAGGCGCTGCATCGGTTGAGTAGGGATTCGTGAAGTCACGGTGTGGTCAGCTTCCGGCCGGCGGCTTGGGCCGCCGGGCCAGCCGCGGGTACAGAGCCAGGGTCAGCGCAAAACCAAGCACCAGTCCCAGAACGGCCGCGCCGAGAAAGATCAACTCGTTGTCGTTGCCCAGCAGCCGGGCCAGTACGATCAGGACTATTGCGCCGGCGAGGCTGCCCATCAGCAGAGAGCGCTGCTCCTTGCGGGCGTAGCTGGCTGCGGCCAACCGCTCGGGCACGTCGCGAAAACCCGGCACGGCCCGCTCGATCTCCAGGTAGTAGCGATAGGCGGCGGTGTAGCGGCCTTCCTGCATCGCCTCGGCGGCCATGTCGTAGATCTGAGCGGCCTGTTCCTCGACCGTGCCTTCCAACGTCTTAACGGGCATGGGTCAAATGATGAATGATGAATGCTGAATGATGAGTCCGGATTCCGGATTCATCGTTCATCGTTCATCATTCATCGTTCCTTTAGCCTTTCAGCAGATCGAGATCTTCCAGGTTGACCGTGTCGCGCGTGCGGTAGATCGCGATGATCAAGGCCAGACCGATGGCTGCCTCGGCGGCGGCAATGGCCAGCACGAAGATCGCGAAGATCTGGCCGGTCACCTGGGCCGGCACGATATAGCGGTTGAAGGCCACCAGGTTGATGTTGACCGCGTTGAGCAACAGCTCGATGCCCATCAACACAGCGACCGCGTTGCGCCGGGCCAGCGCGCCATACAGGCCGATGCTGAACAGCCCGGCGCCGACCATCAAGAACCAACTTAACGGGATTACTGTCATCGATTAATGCTCCCGTGCGATCATGATAGCGCCCACCAGGGCCACCGACAGCAAGACGGCGATTACCTGGAAGGGGATGACATACGTCGTGACGAAGGCTTCGCCCATCATGGGGATGGGGTCAGGTACTTCCGCCATCTGGACCACCGGCCAATCGACCTGCAAGAGGACGAAGGCGAGCAGTGCGAACAGCAGCACGGCCACGACCGCCGAAATGCCGGCCTGGAAGTTGTTCATCCTGATGCGGCCGATCATCATGCCCCGGCTCAACATGATGGCGAACACGATCAATGTCGCAATCGCGCCGATGTAGATCATGATCTGGGCAATCGCCAGATACTCGGCCTCCAGCAACCAGTAGAGCCCAGCCACGCCGGCAAAGGCGCCGATCAGCCAGATGGCCGAGTGGAACAGGTTGCGACTGACCACGACGCCCAAGGCGCACAGTAGGGTGAAGCCTGCTAATGCCAGAAAAACCACATGAAGGAAGGTGATTGCCATGCGAACTCCTCACCAGAGGTAGCGCAGTCCGTCTGGACTAGACCTGCGGGTTGTAAGCGCCGGGGAGGGCAGCCTTGCGGCGTTGAATGTCGCGCCGCAGCGAGCGGCCGATGAGGCCCAGAGTAACGAAGAGAGCGCCAATATTGGCGGCGCTGATGATGGCGGCGTTGACGCTGCGGTCCGGCGTGATGCGCGCGCCGATGGCCACGATCAACACCACCACAATCGTCACCGGCACCAACACCTTCCAGCAGAAGGTCATCATCTGGTCGATACGCAGGCGGGGATAGGTCGCGCGTACCCACATCAGCGCCAGCAGCACAATCAAGCTCTTGACGAAGAAGTAGCCGATGCCCAGAGCCGGGAACTGATCCACGAAGGGCCCTTGCCAGCCGCCCAGGAAGACGGTGGTGAAAATCGCGGCCAACAGCAGGCTGTTGACGAAGAACTGCAGGTAGAACCAGGCGAACTTGAGGCCGCTGTACTCGATGTTGGGGCCGGCCACGATCTCGCTTTCGGCCTCCAGCAGGTCGAAGGGCGCCCGCTCGCCCTCGGCCAGGGTGGCGATAAAGAAGATCAGCGCGGCAAAGGGCATCACCAGGATATTCCAGCCGGGGATGAAGCCGAACAGCAGCTCGCCTTGCTGGATGGCCAGGCTGTTGGTGCCCATGGTGCCGGCCCAGACGACGACGGCCAACAGGGAAAAGGCCAGAGGAATCTCGTAGCTCATCAACTGCGCCACCACGCGGAAGCCGCCCAGCAGCGCATACTTGTTGTTGGAGGCCCAACCAGCCATCAGCGCGCCGAGGGAGGCGATGCCGCTCATGGCAACAAAGTAGAGCAAACCCACCGACAGGTTGGCGCCGATCAGGCCGGCGCTGACGGGAATGATGGCCGCCACCATAATGATCTGCATGACCATCAGCGCGGGCGCCAGGTTGAACGACACCCGGTCCGCGCCGTCCGGCGTGACATCTTCCTTAGTGAGCAGCTTGACGATGTCGGCCATGGTCTGTAAGAGGCCGTAGGGGCCGGCCCGGTTGGGGCCGAGTCGATCCTGCAGGCGGGCCGCGACCTTGCGCTCCAGCCAGATCAGGAAGATCGCCGAGGTCAGCACGACGATCACCACCAGCAGCACGCCAATGACGTCGCCGATCAGGCTGGCTACCCACGGCTGCATCCCCGTACTAAGCAACAGATCGTTGAACCAGGGGCCAATCAGCGATGGATCACGAATAAAATCAAAGAGGTTCATCTAGATACTCCAGCTCTTACGCGGGTCAGGCGTGTGACAGTGCGTCGTAGGTCAGGCTACCAGCCTGACGCTGCGTAGCTACCAGCCTGACGCTTGCCGATCAGCCTCCTACTGCCACTTCAACGCGCCAGTGCGCCAGGCGTAGACCAATCCGTCGAACAGCAGAAAGATGAAGATCACGGCTTGTAGCAAGGCATAGAAGCCCAGACCGCCATAGGCCACCGCCCACGGGAAGAGAAACACGGCCTCGATGTCGAAGATGACGAAGATCAAGGCGAAGAGATAGTACTGGGCCTTGAACTGCGCCCAGGCATCGCCGTAGGTTTCGACGCCGCATTCGTAGGTGGAGCTTTTGAGCCGGTTGGGCTTCTTGGGGCGCAGCAGCCAGGCCACGCCGACGCCGATGAACGGCAGCGCCAGGCCAACCAGCGCGAGGATCAGGATAAACTGAAAATTGGCTAGTACCATACCATAGCCTCCGAGGGGGAGTTCCTGTGCGTCGATCGGCGCCTGGCTTGGTTGGGACGGTACCAGGCAGCCGTGTTGTGGAGAGACGCAGCCTCAGACAGCAGGCCACGCGCAGGAAATTGTAGAAACGGGAACAAACGCCGGGATTATACCACAAGGCGTCGCAGGAAATCAAAAAGCCTCACTGCCGTTGTTGTTGCATGGGGGGATGGCAAGATGAGACTTTGTTGATTGATCTGCTACCTCGCAGCGTTACTTTTGTCATCCACTCGTCATGGCGAGCGCTTGCAACTCACCTGTGAACGACGTGTGTGCATTGTAGCACACGTCGTTGGAAACGGGCAAACTGCTAGAACAACGTGTAAATGAACGGCGCAATGCCCGAAGCCTGGGCGAAGACCATCAAAAGCCCGAAGGTGACCAACAGAACCACCAGCGGGATCAGCCACCACAGCTTGCGCTCCCACAAAAAGCCAACCATCTCTTTCAACACGCCCGCACGCGCGCCAGCGCTTTTCATTTTCATCGTCAGTGCTACTCCTACTAGAAATGTATCGGTCGTCCGCGCTAACGTACAGCGATTCTGCAAAATCCCTGGCCCACGATTTGGAAAATCGTGGTACGCCATCGGCAAACCAGTCGTTCGTACAGCGATTTTCCGAAATCGTTGCCCCACGATTTGGAAAATCGTGGTACGACCGGGCAAACCTGCCGTCCTTGTCACTTGTCTACTTGTCTACCAATCTACCCCCCTACTTCCGCACCACAAAGCGCTCCAGCACCAGCAGATCGATGTCGCTCTTGCTGAAGGTGTTGAAGGCGTTGGCCGGGGTGGTGACGATGGGCTCGCCGCGCAGGTTGAACGACGTGTTCATCAGCACGGGCACGCCGGTCTTCTGGCCGAAGACGTTGACAATGTCGTAGTAGCGCGGATTCCACTCGCGGCGCACGGTCTGCAGGCGGCCGGTGCCCATGTGCGACACAGCCGGAATCACCTCTTGTTTGTCGGGCAGCACCGGGCTGACCATCAGCATAAAGCGCTGCGGGTACTGGCCGTCGGCCCGGCCCAGGTCGAAGTACTCCGCGGCCCGTTCTTCGGGTATGACCGGCGCAAAGGGGCGGAACGGCTCGCGGAACTTGATCTTGACGTTGACGATGTTCTTCATCTCGGCCCGGCGCGGGTCGGCCAGGATCGAGCGATTGCCCAGCGCGCGCGGCCCCCACTCGAAGCGGCCCTGGAACAGCCCCACGACCTTGCTGTCGATCAGCGCATCGCTGACGATGTCAACCAGTTTGTCCTCATCTTCGATCAGGTCGTATTCCAGCCCTTTGCTCTTGAGAAAGTCGGCGCAGGCGGCCTCGCTGTACGACTCGCCGTAGTAGGCGTGTTCCATCACAAAGCGGCGCGGCTGGCCCAGCAGCACGTGGTAGGCATAGAGCGCCGCGCCCAGCGCGCCGCCTGCGTCGCCAGCCGCGGGCTGAATGTAAACCTGCTTGAAGGGCGACTCGCGCATAATGCGGCCATTGGCTACCGAGTTCAGCCCCACACCGCCCGCCATTACCAGCCGGTCCAGGCCGGTTTGGGCGTGGAGCTGGTTCACCATCTGCAACATGACCTCTTCCGTCAGCAGTTGCACGCTGGCGGCCACATCGGCGTAATATTGGTTGCGCCGCGCCACGTCCTCCACGCCCGTGAGATCATGGCCGGTGGTCTCGCAGAAAAACTCGGCGTCGTGGATGCGCGGCTCGCCCCACAGGCGCACGAAGCGATCGTTGAAGGTGCGCTCCGGCGAGTAGTGATAGCTGAAGTAGTCCATGTTCATATGGAAGCTGCCGTCGCCGTGCAGGGTGACGAGCTGCTCCAGCTTGTCGCGGTAGAGCGGCCGGCCATAGGGCGCCATGCCCATCACCTTGTACTCGCCCTCGTTGACCTCGAAGCCCAGCCAGGCGGTGAAGGCCGAGTAGAGCAGGCCCAGCGAGTGGGGGAAGCGCATCTCGCTGGTCAGGTCGATGCGGTTGCGGCTGCCGTCGCGCCACGAAGCCGCCGCGCGGCCCAGGGTCGTGGTAGTCCATTCGCCCACGCCGTCGATGGTCAGCACAGCCGCGTCCTCGAAGGGGGAGGCGAAAAACGCGCTGGCCGCGTGGCTCAGGTGGTGCTCGACGAACAACACCTTGTCGCCTGGCACGCCGATCTTGTCCATCAAGATGGCTTTGACCCATAGCTTCTCGTCGAACCAGGCGATCATCGCCTCGCGAAAGACCTTCCATGAGCGCGGGTAGGTGCCTAGGGTCGACATCAGGATGCGCTCGAACTTGGGCAGCGGCTTCTCGTAGAAGACCACGTAGTCCAGCTCTTCGGCTGTGATGGCCGCCTGACGCAGGCAGAAGTCGACGGCCTGGTGCGGGAAGCGGTAGTCGTTCTTGGCGCGCGAAAAGCGCTCCTCCTGCGCCGCGGCAATCAACTCCCCGTCGGCCAGCAAGACGGCTGCTGAGTCGTGATAAAAACAAGAAATACCCAGGATGTACAAGAAACAGCTCCAGCATCAGAGACATGACATGTCTTCCGAGACATGTCATGTCTGGCCAGCGCGCCGCATCAGAGACATGACATGTCTGGCCAGCGCGCCATTTACGACTGCTTATGCCCGGTCGTCAGGTCCACATCGCGCGTCCTGCGTGCGATCCAGCCGCTCTGCGCACCATGCAGTGAGCGGCGCTTGACGTGCAGCGGGTCGGCGAGGAGGCGCACACCCAATCCAAAAGGGGTGACGAAGACGAAATAGAAGAACGTCAGGATGATTCGGGATTGGAACTGGCCGATCTTGCGCGCCAGGACCAGCCAATGCGACCATAGTTTGCGCAGCAAAGCGATCTCTCCTGTTGACAGGCCGACAAACAGACCGCCGGAACCAGTCCGGCGTAGGCGCATCATACTTGGCGGGCTGCGATCTGGCAAATTCCGCACTTCGTGCCTTGACGAACAGCTTGCCATCTGGTAGACTGCCATGAACCTTGGGCCAGCCCGCAGCGTGTCATGGCCTGCCAGTTCACAAGGAGGCATTTTTCGTGCGATTGATCCATCATGGTTCTGTGTTGCTGGTGTTGGCGCTGACGGCGCTGCTAGCTGCGGCTTGCAGCTTCCGGCCGCTGCTCAGCAACGCCAGCATGCAGCCGGCTGTCATCAGCCCTAACGCCGACGGCAGCGATGACGCCACTAACATTCGCTACACCCTGGGCCGGACAGCCGAGATTTCGATCTTTTTCGAGGATCAGCAGGGCAACCGCCATTACTTCCGGCGCGATCAGTTGCGTTCGCCGGGCGAGTACGGAGTGGCCTGGGGCGGCGTGGTCAACGAGGCTGAGATCATCGACACTGGCCACGGCCCCCAGTTGGTGCTGGGCCGCGTGCTGCCCGACGGCGACTATACCTGGACCATCGAGGCGCGCGACGAGCGCGGCCGCACCGCCAGCCAGTCGGGAACCATCACGTTGGTCGATGGCGACACGGTGCTGCCTGAGCTGCAAAACTTCACCGTCGTGCCTCAGCGCTTCACCCCGAATCAGGACAGCATCGACGATTGGGTATCGATCTCATACTACCTGCCCAAGGACGTGGACGATGTGCAGGTCTATCTGGTGGACCCGGCCGAGCCAGCCTTCAAGTACTACATCGCCGAAAAGGAGCGGGTAATCAAGCCGGGCGAGCGGGGCTATCACGAATACCGCTACGAGGCTGACGTCGACCAGGGCGCCGAGGCGCCGCCGGACGGCGACTACACTGTCTATGCCGAAGCGCGCGACCTGGCGGGCAACCACGTGGTGGTTACGTCGACGCTGACCATCGAGGACGGCGGCAAGCCGCGCGCTGACATCCTGAAGGGCGAAATCGATTGGGTGGGCGATGTCAACCGGGTGGTCAGCGTGCCGTTGGGCGGCTCGCTCTGTTTCACCGCCACCATCCAGAACGAGGGCACGGTCAGCATCCGCACGGCCGGCCCCTGGCCCGGCACCACCTACAAGTTCAGCCAGAACCACAACACCCTGGCCAACGAGCTGGAGGATCCCAGCTTCTTCCAGCAGGCCGGTGTCTGGCGCTTCGGCGTCAACTTCGACACCACAGGCTACGATTTCCCCTTCCGCTGGGCCATCGGCCGGCCGGAGGACCTGGAGATGCGGGTCATCGACGGGGTGGAGCAGTGGTACTTGCTGCCCGGCCAGCGCTCGCAGGTCTCCGGCTGCATCGAGTTCGACCAGGTCCCGCCCGTGGGCACCAAGGTCTGGTGGGGCGGCCTGATCCACGAGTTCGTCAGCGTGGCCAACAACTACGTCGATCGGATTAGCGTGGTGGTGGGTACGCCGTAGTGGCAGTTGGAAACTTGGTAGATTGGTAGACTGGTAGATTGGTCACGCGCAGCCGACCAATCTACCAGTCTACCAATTCACTCTGTCTCATCCTTGAATCATGGACCTGGCCGTCGTCATCGTCAGCTATAACGTCAGCGCGCTGCTGCACGCCTGCCTGGCGTCGCTGTTAGCCAGCCTGGCGCGCACGCCGGAATTGGCGGCTGAGGTGTGGGTGGTGGACAACGCGTCGGACGACGGCAGTGCGGCCATGGTGGCGGCAGAATTCCCTGCGGTGCGGCTGATCGCCAGCCCGGAGAACCTGGGCTATTCGGCCGGCAACAACGCGGCGCTGCAACTGCTGGGCTTCCTGCCGCTGGCCGGCGAGGCGCGACTGTTGAGCGTCTACCCGTGGCTGGCCGAGCTGCCCCGCCCGGCCGGCCAGCCGCGCCACGTCTGGCTGCTCAACCCCGACACGGTGGTGACGGGCCACGCGCCGGCGCAGTTGCTGCGCTTCCTCGACGCGACGCCGGCGGCCGGCGCGTGCGGGGCGCAGTTGTGCTACGCCGACGGCAGCTTCCAGCACGGCGCGTTCCGTTTCCCCGGCCTGGCCCAGCTTGGCCTGGATTTCTTCCCGCCACCCGGCCGGCTGAACCAGGCCGTGCTGGACTCGCGCCTCAATGGCCGCTACCCGCGCCGGCTGTACCAGCAGGGCCAGCCCTTCCCGGTGGACTTCGTGTTGGGCGCTACATTGATGGTGCGCGGCGAGACGCTGCGCCAGGTGGGGCTGCTGGACGAGGGCTACTTCATGTATTGTGAGGAGATGGACTGGCAGCGGCGGGCGCAGCAGGCCGGCTGGCGCGTCCACTGCGTGCCGGCCGCGCGCGTCGTCCACGTGGCCGGCGCCAGCAGCAGCCAGTTCCGCAGCCGCTCCTTCACCGCCCTGTGGCAGAGCCGGCTGCGCTATTTCCGGCGCTATCACGGGGCAGCGTTCAACCGGGCCGCGGCCGCGCTGCTGCGCGCTGGCCTGCGTGCTGAAGCACGTCGTGCTCGTGGGCAAGCCCCGGCTGACCTGCCCCAGCGCCTGGCCGCCTATACTGAAGTTGATGCGATGACTCGCAGGTGACCAGAGGGAGCAGCCGAGCGGACACGGAGAACACGGAGAAGACACAGAGGACGCAGAGAAGACCCGGAAGGCGCGCAGACCGCCCTGACGCATCGGGCGTCCCTATTAGCAGCTCCGCCTCTGTGATCTCTGTGCCTCCTCCGTGTCCTCTGTGTCGCTCAGGAACCAACCATGACCCTGTTTGCCATCATCTTGACCAAGAACGAGGCGAAGCACATCGCCGCCTGCATCGACAGCGTGCGCTGGGCCGACGGCGTGCTGGTGTCCGATTCCTACAGCGACGACGGCACGCCCGACCTGGCGCGCGCGGCCGGCGCGGTGGTGGTGCAGCGGCCGTTCGACGGCTGGGCGCGGCAGCGCAACGCTGCGC
>JBAQCH010000035.1:0-2959 GCA_049294015.1 Anaerolineae bacterium | reverse complement strand
TGCCGCTGGGCGCGCTGGCCGCGACGATGCTGGCCCTGGGCGCCGGCTACGCCCTGCGCCGCAAGTAGTAAACACCTCTTCAGTAAGCACAGTTGGGACGCACTGCTGGCAGTGCGTCCCAAGCGCTCCGTGATCGACAACCGCTCCTGGCAGGCCGACGGCCCACCAGGAGCGGTTGTCATTTATCACCTCTTCCGCTTCCTTTTGCAGCATCCTTGGGCGGATGGTATAATCTCGCCGCCGGGCCGCCGAGGCCATCCGACTCCATCAGCCCATCCCCCCGGGCCCTACCATCCCAAGGAGATGCATCCCATGCGACGCCGTCTACCCAATCTTCTCATCGTCGCCGTCATTTTGACGGCCCTTTTGCTGCCCGCCATTGCGACTGGCGCAGCTCCGACTGCCGTACCCGCCGCTGTCGAGGGCGGCATCGAGGTGCGCGTGCCCAACTTCGCCTTTGACCCCGTGGTCGACGGCGAGCCCAAGCTGAGCAACACTGAGCGCTTCGATGGACAGGAAGCCGGCCTGCGCTTGGTGCAATTCTATGGCCCGACGGAAGATGCCTGGCTGGACGGCCTACAAGGGGCTGGCCTCAAGGTCCTGCAGTACTATCCGCACTACACCTACCTGGTGTGGGGCGCGGACAGCGCGCTGCGCGCGGCCGAGAGCCTCGACTTCGTGCGCTGGAGCGGCAACTTCCACCCGGCCTACAAGATCAACAGCGATCTGGCGGGCCGCGCGGGCGTGGTGCAGAACGTCGACGTCTTCTTCTACAACGACGGCGACGTCAAGGGTACGCTGGCCAGCCTGGAGGCCCTGGGCGCCACCGTGGTCCAGGCCTACCCGGCCCAGCCTGACCAGGCCTTCTTCGTAGCCGTAGTCGAGCTGGACGCCGCGGCCTTCGAGGCCGTCTCCCGCCTGGGCACGGTGCTCTGGCTGGGCTACTCGCATCCCGTGCCGGTGTTGGAGGACGAGATGTCCTCGCAGATCCTGGCTGGCAACTACTCAAACGCGGGCGTGCCCTTCACCGGCTACACGGCGCATCTGGGTACGCTAGGCGTGGATGGCTCCGGCGTGCGCTGGGCCACCATCGACACCGGCGTCGACTACGACCATCCAGACATCGGCCCGCGCATCGTGGCTGGCTATACCTTCCCGGGCACCTGCACCGGCCCGGCCGGCACCGACTGCGCCGGCGGCGGCCACGGCACCCACGTCACCGGCATCATCGGCGGCGACGCCACAGCCGGCTTTGCCGACGCCAACGGCTTCAAATACGGCCTGGGCGTGGCGCCAGAGTACGATATCGTGGCCATGAACTCGCTGTCCGCATCAGCCTGGCCGCCGGCCGGCGGCTGGCAGGAGCACAGCAAGCAGGCCGTGTTGCTCAACGCCGTCGGCGGCAACAGCTCCTGGACCACCGGCGAGGGCACCAATCACGGCTACCAGGCATCCGAGCGCACCCACGACCTGACCGTGCTGGACGGCAACTTCGACACGGCCGCCGTCGAGCCCTTCATCCAGGTCTTCTCGGCCGGCAACTCAGGCCCTGGCGCCAACACGCTGACCGCGCCCAAAGAGGGCAAGAACCTGATCATCGTGGCCTCCAGCCAGAACTACCGCATCGGCAACATCAACACCATCTCCAGCTTCAGCAGCCGCGGCCCGGCCGTCGATGGCCGCATCGTGCCCACCATCACCACCCCCGGCGAACAGATTGCCTCGGCCCGCAACGACCTGGGCGGCTCCTGCGCCACCGCCATCGCCGGCACCAACAACCTCTACGCCTTCTGCTCCGGCACCAGCATGGCCGCGCCGCACGCCTCGGGCGCTGTCGTCCTGGCCACCCAATGGTGGCGCGGCTTCAACGCCGGCGCCAACCCCAGCGCGGCCATGGCCAAGGCCTTGCTGGTCAACAGCGCCACCCCCATGGCCACCATCCCCAACTTCAACGAGGGCTGGGGACGCGTCAACATCACCAAGATGATCCAGCCGGGCGTCAACACCCTGTACTACGACCAGACGCAGGTCTTCGCCAACAGCGGCGAGCAGTGGACGCTGAGCTTCGGCGTGGCCGACACCAACAAGCCGCTCAAGATCACCCTGGCCTGGAGCGACGCACCCGGCGCAGTGGGCGCGAACCCGGCGCTGGTCAACAACCTGGATCTGACCGTGGTCAACGGCGCCAACAGCTACCGCGGCAACGTCTTCAGCGGCGGCTGGAGCGCCACCGGCGGCTCGGCCGACAACCGCAACAACCTGGAGAACGTCTACATCCAGAACCCGGCCGGCAGCGCCACCATCACCATCGACGCGACCAACATCGCCGGCGACGCAGTGCTGGGCAACGCCGACCCCACAGACCAGAACTTCGCCCTGATCTGCCAGAACTGCGTGCTCTCGCCTGATTACACCCTCGCTGCCACCCCCGCGTCGGCCGACATCTGCGCGCCGGCCACGGCGCAATTCAACGTGGCTGTCGGCTCGATCCTGGGCTACAACACGCCAGTCACGCTGAGCGCCACCGGCCACCCGACGGGATCCACGGCCAGCTTCTCCGTCAATCCGGTCACCCCCGCTGGCAACAGCACGCTGACCATCGGCAACACCGGCGCGGCCGCGCCCGGCAGCTACACCGTCGTCATCAGCGGCGACGCGTCGGGCAACCTGGACTCGACCTCGGTCGGTTTGAACCTGTTCAACGCAGCGCCGGCCGCGGCCGTGCTGACTGCTCCGGCCAACGGCGCGCTGAACGTGCCGGCCGCGCCGACATTCACCTGGAACGCGGTGCCGCAAGCCAGCACCTACAGCATCCAGGTGGCCACCGACGCCGGCTTCAGCACCGTCGTCGCCTCAGCTTCGGGCCTGGTTGCCCCCACCTGGACCTCCAACGTCACGCTGAACACCAGCACGCTGTACTACTGGCGCGTCCAGGCCAACAACGCCTGCGGCGTCGGCG
>JBAQCH010000034.1:0-5122 GCA_049294015.1 Anaerolineae bacterium | reverse complement strand
GCACCTGGCCCACCTCGATGCGGTCGGGGTCGGCCAGTGCGTTGGCAGCCATGATAGCGTCGGCGCTGCTGCCATACTGCTGGGCGATGGTGGTCAGCGTGTCGCCGGGCTGAACGACGTGGCGCGGCGGCGGGCCAGGGGCAGCCGAGGCTGGGCGGGCAGCCAGAGCCAGAGCGATGCAAACCAGGGCCAGCACTGCCAGCCCGCGCTGCAACCACAGCAGGACGGTCCTTGCTGTAGTTTGCTGTCGCTGCGGCGCTAGCAGAGCGGTAGACATAACTCTGTTGAGCAGGTCGTCGCTGTTACGGCTGATGAAGGGCGACCGTCATGGCCCGATTGTTCAGCCGCAATCCAGCGGATTGCGCTACCCGGAACCAGGGCCAGTTCGACGCTGTTACGCGTAGATCTCCGGCTTCAGCACGCCGATGAAGGGCAGTTGGCGGTAGTGCTCTGCGTAGTCCAGGCCGTAGCCAACCACGAAGGCATCGGGTACCTCGAAGCCCACGTAGTCGATGGGCACATCGATCTCGCGCCGCTCGCGCTTGTCCAACAGCGTACAGACGTGCAGCGTGGCCGGGTTGCGCTGGCGCAGCATGCGCAGCAAATAGTCCAGCGTGCGGCCCGAGTCGACGATGTCCTCGACGATGATCACGTTTTGGTGCTCGATGGTCTCGTCCAGGTCCTTGAGGATGCGCACCACACCGCTGCTCTCGGTGCCGGCGCCGTAGCTGGAGACGGCCAGGAAGTCGATGGCCAAAGGCAAGTCGATGTGGCGAATCAGATCGGCCAGGAAGAGCAGCGCGCCCTTGAGCACGGCAACGATCAGAATCTGCTCGCCGGCAAAGTCGGCGCAGATGCGCGCGCCAATCTCGGCAACCTTCCGCTGGACCTGTTCCTCGCTGATGAGGACCTCGGCGACGTCGTCGTAAAGGGTTGGGGTGGTGTTGAGCAAGAGAGCCTCCTGGTGGACAGTGGCAGCGAGATCACTCCACGGTGACACTGCGCCACTCGCTGCTGGTGGCGTTCAGGTCAACAGTTGGAACTTGCCGTAAGGCGTCGGCTGGGCCGATTGGCTGCACCCACTGGCCGCTGACCCAGGCGCGCTGGCGGTTGATGCAGCACACCTGCCACCAGCTTTCGTCGCCCAGCTTGCCCAACGCGCGCCAGATCGTGTTGGCCGATGTCTGGCCCAACAGCGAAGCCTGCGCGCTGGGCGCGCTGCGTAGGTTGAGCACAGCCGTCTCGACGCGCAGCGCGGCGAAGCTGGGCGTGGGCGCCGGGGTGGGGGGCGTCGCTGGCTGAACAGCCGTAGCGGCTGAGCTGGGCGCCGCGGGCGCAGGCGGTGTGTAGACCTGGCCCTCGCCGCTTTTGAAGCGCCCCGCCCATTCAGCCGTCAGGCCCAGGTAGCGGTCGCCATAGGCCTGGCTAGGTTCGATATAGGTGCCCTCGGGCCACTCGTTGAACGAGGTAATGATCACCCAGTTGGGGTTGCTGGCGATGGCCGCCTGCCAGGTTTGCGCGTAATAGGCGCCGTCCTCGCGGCTGCGGGCGAAGGCGTTGCCGCGACCGGTGCGCAGGTCGTTGTAGCCGGGCATCACCGTGGCCACCCAGTAGCGCTGGCTGCCGTAGCGCTCGCGCTCGGCCTGCACCCAGCGGCTGAACTTGCTGGCGGTGTAGAAGACGTCGCTGGGCGGGTTCCAGGTCACCGAGTAGAGATGATGGCCGTCGAACACGGCCTGGTAGCTCATGTCGATGCCCTCGGCAATCCAGATGCTGCCGCGGCCAGGATCTACCTGGTCGCGGATTGAGCGCCAGGCGTCCACGCCGTAGCGCTGCTGACGCCAGAAGAAGAAGACCGGCTTGCCGTCCACCCGCAGGTAAGCCGGGTGGTTGGCGTGGGTCGCCAGGGCGTGGCGCAGCATTTCGACTGTGCCGGCTGTGCCGCCGCCGGCAAAGGGGCTGGTGACCTCCACGTCCAGCGCGAGCTTGAAGCCCTTCGCCGCGGCCACGTCCAGCATGGCGGCGAAGTTGCCCTCGGTCTGGTTGCCGCCGCCCGGTCCGTACCAACTGACAACGAAGGCGTCGATGCCCGCCGCCTGGGCCTGGGCGATGTGACGGTCCATCACGGCTGGATCGCGGCTGACGTAGGGCTGGGTGGGGAAGTCGGGCACCTTGGCCGGCGTCCAGGTGTTCTCGTCGAACCAGTTGTAGTAGAAGGCCAGCACCAGGCGCGGGCTTTGCGCGTGGGTCGCTTTGGGCGTCATAGCTGGCAGGGTCAGGCCGATGGCGACCAAGAGGGAGATCGCCAGCCAGGCCCGTCCGCACCAGGGTGAGTTCATTCGACAGGTTGACATGGAAGAGATTATACCAGAGGGGCTGGAGGATGGGCAAAGGTGGAAGGGGTGAGAGACGGCTGGCAGGTCTGTTTGTGCAGGTCCATGAATTCGTGTACAATGGGGCTGTACTCATCAGTGCTGTGAGGTGACAATCATGAAAACTGTTACGATTACCGAAATCCTTGACGATCTGCGTGCTGCCGATGAAATCACACGGCGTTATGAACGCCGCTACTGGCTAAGTTCAGCCGATTTTTTTGAGCTATATGCTCAGGGCATGTTGGATGATGGAGAACACACCGAGGATTTCGCTATCTGGGCAGCGTTCTACGAGATCAAGCTGGACAGGGAGAGGGATCTTCAGCGGCTTTCACGTGAACGGTTGCGGGTAGTCAGGGATCAAGTCCAACATGGTGTCATAAGGATTACTCCTCCAGAACCTGTCTTGAGTGTCACGCCAGCGTAGGAGACGGGGAGCAATGGCATTCCCGACGCGAGCAGAATACGAGCGTTTGTTGTACAGCCTGACGCAAGATTACGCCGAAGTGGAGCGATCAACCTTGCGGCTCTATAGTACCAGTGCACTGACGGCCATCGTAGAGGGCGTAGTTTACCTTCGCAACGGCTTAGAAGTGCGGGTCGTCGAAGTGCTGGATTTCAAGAGCAGACGCATTCAGCGATACAGCTATACGGTGTATCGCAATGGTGAGAAGATCCGCTGGTACGACCCAGAGCCTCATGCAGAAGTGGCGGAGTTGGCTGCGACTTTTCCCCATCACCGTCACGAGCCGCCGGACATCAAGCATAACCGCCGTCCAGCGCCGGGCATCAGCTTCACCGAGCCCAATCTGAGGACGTTGATCGCTGACTGCATCGCGCTGGCGGCCGCGTAGAGCGTCCTCCAGTAGCATAGAACCCGACCCTTTCAGAGTCTGTCACCGAAAGGGCCGTGTTTTTTGTGTCGTCGACACTATCAGCGTGCTATCCTACGATGGTTACGCCATAGTTTGGCGGCACGATCTGGAACCAGGTGTTGCCCGGCTTGAGCGGGATGGGATTGCCGGCCGCGTCCACCAGCTCCATGCCGCTGAACTTGTTGGGCACGCGCCAGCGGCCCTCGATGGCCACGCCGTCGCGAACGATGGTGGCCGGACCTTCCTGGCCGACCAGGTAGGTATGCACGGTGTAGCTGCCCAGCACCAGCAGGTCAGTTCGGTCGTGCTTGGCTTCCAGGATCACCACGTTGGCAGCCGTCACCTGCTGGCCGTTGTTGGCGTCGATCAGCGGGTTGCGCTGCGAGCCGGAGAAGCGGGCGTAGCGGCCAGTGGCTGGATCGTAGCGCCACTCCACCTCGTAGAAGCCGCGGTTGATGTAGGGGATCACGACGCGGTTGGCCGGCCGGCCGCCGCTGGGCGGGGTCTCGTCAAAGGTGAACGGCTGGATTCTGACGCCGGTGTTGAGGCCGTTGTTTTGCAGGAAGTTGCGAATTCGGTCAGTGCTGGTCAGCACGCGGTTCTGGTAGCCGCCGCCGGCGGGATTGTCGAAGTAGATCCCCGCGACACAGCGCTCATCCAGGTCTTCGACGCCGGCCGCGTAGGCGAAAACCTGGTTGGGGCCGACCGCGCCGCTGCTGGTCATGGGCGCGTCGAATGTCTGGGCCAGTTGGATGGTCGTGTTGCGGAAGGAGCGCATCGGGCCGATCTGGGGCGCATCGCCGTCCAACCACAGCGTGGTGAAGCGGGTGGTGTTGAGGCTGTCCATCAATTCCTCGAACACCAGGTCAGGCGCCGAGATGCCGTAGTAGGCGTTGATGGCCGGTTCGTTGCCATAGCGGGCGACGAAGATGCGCTGCTGCAAGCGCGCCGGGTCGATGGGCAGCCCGGTCAGCGGGTTGGTGTCACCTGTCA
Source organism: Anaerolineae bacterium (assembly GCA_049294015.1). Lineage (GTDB taxonomy): Bacteria > Chloroflexota > Anaerolineae > JAAEKA01 > JAAEKA01 > JAAEKA01. The sequence goes on along the minus strand of JBAQCH010000034.1, from coordinate 879 downwards.
ACACGTCGCGCGGCGGCGGGGTCGCGCGCACCGGGCGGTTCTCGCGCAGGCCGCACAAGCCGAAGTATTTGCCGGGCGGCGGGTTGTCCACGGGAGGCACCACATTGCCGATGTAGGTGATGCCTGTGACGCCCGGACTGCCGGAGCCGCTGCTGGCGATGGCCGGCGCGCTGTCAGCCTGGGTGTCGGCGTTGAGCGGCGGCGCCTCGGCTACGGGGATCGCGGCGATATCGCCGCTGAGCTGGGCATACTGAGCGGCAAACCAGGCCTCCTGGCCGTTGACGCAGCAGATCTTGTACCAGTTGCCGTCAGCGCTCTTGCCGTAGACGCCCAGCGTATCGGCGCGCGTGATCTGGCCGATCCGGCCATAGTTGGTGCCCGGTCCCTTGCGTGTGTTGACGTCGTCCTGGGTGGGTTGCAGGAAGGCCAGCGGCGTAGGGGTCGGCTCCGGGGTTGGCGTGCCTTCGGCGGTGGGCGTGGTCGTAGGCGCCGGCGTATCGGTGGCTGTTGGCGTGGGGGTAGGCGGCGCAGGTGTAGCGGTCGGGGTCGCCGTAGCGGCCGCGGCCACCGGCAGCGGAGTTTTGGTTGGCGTCGCCGTGGGCAGCGGTTCCTCGCCGCCGCAGCCGGCCAGGATCAGCATCAGGATTGACAGGGTAAACAGTACAGCAAGCGTTTTGCGGTGACTTTTCATGGGTGTAACCTCGCACAAAGGGCTGGAAGGTAGTAAATCCATAAATCGTGAAATTGGCAAATTGGCGGGGGAGGGGGACGAATACCACAACGGATGGGGAACAACGGATGGGGAACAACGGATGGGGAACAACGGATGGGGAACAGCGGATGGGAAACAACGGATGGGAACAACGGATGGGGAACAAC
>JBAQCH010000033.1:0-100407 GCA_049294015.1 Anaerolineae bacterium | reverse complement strand
CCGCAGCTCTCGCAGCGGGTGGCTGAAGCCGCGTTCAAGGCGCCGCAGGTCGGGCACTTGACCGGCTCAGCCGTGCCCGTGGGCAACGCGCCCAGCACCTGGCCTACCTGGCGGGCTTCCCCGCTTTCCAGGCCGCCGCCACAGACCTTGCAGCGCTGCGCGCCGGCCGGGTTGCGCGCGCCGCAATAGGGACAGTGGACGTCCGGCCCGCTCTTGGCTTGCTGGATCTTTGCCTCATCCTCGATCAACGCCCCGCTAGGCGCGCCCACCTCGAACTGCACATCCTGCGGCTGGGCTGCGCCGCAACTGCTGCATTTCTTGTTGACGCCCAGGTTGCGATTGCCGCAGCGCGGGCAGGTCCATTCCAGATCGACATAACCGACGGTCTTTTTGACCATAAGACGCTCCTGCCAGGTGCAAACAGGGTAGATGATCCGTACCGAGTAACCCTGTAACCGTAATTGCGGTGGCTGGCTCCGGGTTATGAGTTACGGGTTACTTGGATTGTAACCGCATCATACCCTAACCAGCCATGCCGGTCAAGACGCCAGCCGGTAGAGCAAGATGCCCTGGATCGAACGCTCCAGTGCGTAGTGGCGGGCCAGGTGCTCCTGCAAGCGAGCCAGGAAGGCTGGATTACGGCGATAATCCTCGGCCAACACTACGTAAGCTGGCCGCAGCGCCATGATGCGGTCCAGCTCGGCCAACGGATCGACGCCGACCATCGGGACCAGGTCGCCGTTGAGCAGCGGCGGCAGCAGATAGCGGGTTGGCAGCCGCGCGTCGGTCAGATAATAGAGGATGGGGTCGCCTTCGGCCACGTACAGGTAGTCGTCGGGGGTCATGCGCTCCCGCAGGTAGCTGGCTGTGTAGACCAGCAGCTCGGTGCGCTGGGTGTGGCGCAACAAGGCCAACGCTTCTTCCACGCTGGCTTTGAGCGGGCGCGCGGCCGGCTGAGCCAGGCCGATGGCGACGATTAAGCCGATCAGCAGCCCCTGCCGCAGGCGCGGCAGCGCGCTTTTCAACTGCACGGCCTGGACGATGACGGCCGCGGCCAACAGGCTGAGCGGCGGCAGCGCTTGTAAGAAGTAGTGCGGGTAGAAGCGGCGCGACAGCAGCGTTGCGGCCAGGGTGAAAGCCAGCCAGACGCCCAGCGCCAGCAGGTGCAGCGCGGTGTGCGGGTGGCGGCGGCGAAGCAACCAGGCCAGCGGCGCGGCAGCCAGCGCAGTCAGCCAGAGCAGGGGCGCGCTGCGCGCTTGCCCCAGCAGCGCCGCGGCTACGGCGGGCAGCGTCAAGGGCGGCGCCAGGCGCAGGTAGATCGAAGAGGCTGTGAAGTTGGCGTGAATGTACTCGCCCCAGAGACCGTTAAGGGCGAAGTAACCGGCAACTGCCAACAGCGGCAGCAGCGCGCCGAGAATCAGCAGCCCCGCCGTCAGCAGCGCTGTCCGGGCCGGCGTTGGCTGGCCGGCTCGCCGGCTGGCCGCCATCGCCAGGCCGATCCAGGCCAGCGCGGCCAGCAGCTCCAGGCCGGCCACAGTCTTGATCTGGATGGCCAGGCCCAGCAGCAGACCGGCTGCAAAGAAAACCAGTTGGCGCCGCGGCAGGATCGTGGCGGGCAGGCCGGCGCGCAGGGTCAGCAGCAGCAACGCGCCGATGGTGAAGGGCGCGAACATGATCTCGGCGTTGCTGGCCAGGCCGCCGTTCTGGGTCGAGAAGAGGGCGTAGAACAGCGCGGCCAGCGCGCCGATGGCGGCGCTGCCCATGCCGCGCCAGCCAAACAGCCAGAGCAGGAAGCTGGTAGCCGTGGCGACAAGCACCGCCAGCAGACGCATGGCCAGCACTGTTTGGCCCAAGACAATCTGCGCGAGGGCGAAGAGCACAAACAAACCGGGCGGCTTATGGTCCCAGATGACGGTGTAGGGCGGATGGCCGCGCAGCATCTCGCGCGCCATGAGCAGGTAGAAGCTTTCGTCCCAGTCGATGACCGATTGGGGCAGGGCCGGCAGGCGCAGGAATAGCGCCAGCGCGCCGCACGCCAGCAGCGCGGCCATAGCGAGGAGCAAGAACTTACGCCTGTTCACGGCCATCAGTCTCGTAGGTCCGGCTATCAGCCGGACGCTTGTGCATAACGCGGGGGCGTCCGGCTGGTAGCCGGACCTACGGCATGACGCGGGGGCGTCCGGCTGGTAGCCGAACCTACGGCATAACGCGGGGGCGTCCGGCTGGTAGCCGGACCTACGGCGTGATTCATTTGTCGGCGATCACCCAGGCGGTGAAGGCGTCGTCGTACTCGATCAGTGGGTCCAGGCCGTTGGCGGCCAGCAGGTAGCTGATCTGCTGCGGTGAGTAGAAGTGGCTGCCCATCAGCGCCAGCTTCTCGCCCAGGGCGATCAGCTTGACCGGAAAACGGTTGATGTCCGGCTCCTCGATCACCAGCCGGCCGCCGGGCTTGAGGACGCGCACCAGCTCAGCCACGGCCAGCCGTTGGTCGGCGAAATGGTGCAGCGCGTCCACGGCCAGCACGCGGTCGAAGTGACCGTCGGGGAAGGGCAGGCGCTCCACGTGGGTTTGTACGGGGCAGGCGATGCCCTTCTCCTGCGCCTGAGCCAGCATGGGGGCCGACAGGTCGCTGAGGACGAGCCGGCCGACCAAGGGCCGCAGGTGCGCGGCGACCCGGCCTGTGCCGCCGCCCGCGTCCAGCAGCCAGCCGGGAGTTGGCAGAGCGAGCACGGCCCGCAGGCGCTCGGGATCGGGTGGCCCGATGACGCGGTCGTAGATCGAGGCGATGAAGTCGAAATGGATGTTGTTAGCCATGGCGTCGATCCGGCAAGGGCCATCCCTGCTCTTGACATCGATCAGAAGCAAACGGCTTTGCTCACGGATTACACGGATGACACAGATCAGAGGTTGCTGATCCGTGAAATCCGGGTGATCTGTGAGCAATTGCTAGACGGTTGCGAACGCTCGGTGGCGCCCCTTCATGCTGAAGACTGTACGGACGCAGCCCGGGCTGCGCGCAGCTGGCGCGCCTCTTTGACGTAGCCGAAGCCCACCAGGCGGTGATTCTCCTCGTCGTAGAGGCGGAACTTGAGCGACTTCATGCTGGAGCGCAGGGTGATGGGCTTGACGTGGAACAAATCGTTTTCGTTGTAGGCCTGCTCCAGCAGGTAGTTGGGGATGCGCGGGCTCAGGTGGTGGATGTGGTGAAAGCCGATGTTGCCTGAGAACCACTGCAAGACCTTGGGAAGCTGGTAGAACGAGCTGCCCTTGAGGGCGGCATCGACGTAGCTCCACTGCTTGTGGCGCTCCCAGTATACGCCCTCGAACTGGTGCTGCACGTAGAACAGCCAGACGCCAGCCGAAGTGCCGATGAAGAACACCGGCAGCAGGATACGCAGGAAATCGCCCATGCCGATGGTCAAGCCGGCCGCCACGAAGATCAGCAGCAGGGCCAGGTCGGTCCAGAGGATGCTGTTGCGTTCACGTTTGCCATCCTTGGGGTTGGGGAAGCGCTGCAAAACCAGGAAGCTGAGCCAGGCGCCGAAGGTGAAGATGACAAACGGGTTGCGGTAGAGGCGATAGGCGATCTGCTTCCAGCGCGGCGCGTCCAGGTACTCGTCCACGGTCAGTGTCCAGATGTCGCCCATCTCGCGGCGGTCCAGGTCGCCGGCGGTGGCGTGATGCACCGCATGGGCGTGACGCCAGCGGAAATAAGGGGTGAAGGTTAGCACGCCGGTGATCGCGCCCACCAGGTCGTTGGCCTTGCGGTTGGCGAAGAAGGAGCCGTGGCCGCAGTCGTGGAAGACGATGAAGGTGCGCACCATGAAGCCGGCCGTGGGAAGGGCCAGCAGCAGGGTCAGCCAGTAGGAGACCTGCAGGCTGAAGTACATGACCACCATCATGACCAGGAAGGGCACGACAGAGGTGAAGATCTGCCCGACCGCGCGGCGCTCGTCGGACTTTTGATACGTGGCGACGATCTGCCGCCAGTTTGGGCCGTCTTGCGCCCGTCGGGGTTGGGTTGCTGCGGTCACGGGTGGTACTCCTTGGGGGAAAGGGTGGAAGACGCTCAAGCGTCGAACAATGACAATTGCTTGCCCAGGTTCCGCGCGAAAGCTGGCGTTAGCTGCATGATGCCATCGATTGGCGCATTCGCTAACTCGGCCGGCTCGATTTTGTGCAATCCGCCGCCGTATACTCGGCCTTCACCGATCAGCGTCTGCGGCGGCAGACGATTGAGGGCTGTCCAGATCGAACTGAGCAACTGTGGGTTGCGGAGTAACTCGGCGGTTAGCGACGGCTTCGGGTATAGCATCAGATATACGTTAGGCGCCGTAGCCTTGGAGTGGTTCAAGATGAAGCGAAATGGCCGAGTTTTGCCCGGCGTCTGCCTGCCCATGTAGGTACACAACAGCGGCGCGGCTGGCCGATTCTCTTGGGCATACCAGGGCGTGCGATGGGTCGATAGATAGCGCTGATCGATGCCGCGCTCCTTGCCGGTCTCCAGATACCGCCACAGCGCTGGCTGCTCGACCCGCACCCGTTCCTCCGGCAAACTGCAATTGACCAGGAACATCTGTGGCTTCAGCTTTGGATAACCGTCTCCGTAAGAAAACACCTCATCGCTGTCCAGGTAACGAGGGCTTGGCAAGATCGGCGTCAGAAATTCCCAGGGCAGGCCATGCGAGGCAACCTGTTCTTGGCTGACCACAAAGAAATTGTTGGCGCCGGTAGCGATGCCGCGCTTGATCTGGAAAAGATCGCCCAGCGTGACTTGGAGCGGTGAAGGCGTGCCAAGCGTGTCTTGCGCGTCTCCGTCTGAGGTTGCCACACCAGTCCATTTGGCAGTTCTGCTCAACACAGCGCTCGATACACACTTGACCGTGGCTGGCGCATTGAGCGAGTCGCCATAGGAGAACTCCACCTGGTGCTCGGTTGGCGGCGGCTGGTTTCTGAACCAAACCACCACCGACGATACCATGGCATCGTCGAACTGGACGTCCTCGGATCGAAAACGGTGAATACGCAGCAAAGTGACCCGTTCCAGCAGATAGCGTTTGATCTGCCGGCCATAGTTCACGTCCATGAACTCCGATGGAATTAGCCAGCCAGCCAAGCCGCCATCGGCCATCCAGGGATGGCACAAGAGCATGAAGTACCCGTAGAGGCCAGTCAGCCCGTTCAACTGGATGCCGGTCGCCTGCCGGACCAGCGCCAACAGTCGGTTCTTCTCAGTGGCAGGGACGTGGTGGTGTCTGACGTATGGCGGGTTGCAGATCAACAGGTTGAATTTGTCTTGCTCAGATACCGGCGGCGTGGCACGCGTGAAATCCGTCAGATGAAGCTTGAGCGGCGTCGCCTGCCACAGGCGCTGTGCTTCCTGGCCGTAGTGCGGGTCAATCTCGAAGCCACAAGCCCTGGCGATGCGTCCGGGTGAGAATACACGGTTCAAGGCTGAGTAGAACGAACCGGTGCCGAACGCCGGATCGAGAAAGCGCACAGTATCGGTCTCTGGCGATAAGTCACGCGCACAGGCCAGAATGTCGATTGCCAGCGCTGTGGGCGTGGCAAACTGGCCGAGGCGGTTGCGCTCGTCTTGGGTCTTGGCCGAGTCGAGTTGCGCCTGCACGTTCAGGCGCAGCAGCTCGAACTCACTCACCCGGATCGCGTCAAAAGTCGCCATAGGTCACAGCCCCAGTTCCGCTAGATCATCGATTCGATGCTCCCACACCCAGTCGATGCCTCCGGTCGCTCCGTGCATCAGATAGATCAGGTTGAAATACCCACAGAGGAACAGGATGTATCGAATGTTTCCAAATCTGGCACGAAGCTTGTCGATCTTGGTCGCTTCTTCTTTCCATCTTTTGTTAGGATTGGTGAAGTCTCCAGCCGATTTGGCCTCCACCAACAGCGGCAATTCAGTAGGCTTTGCCTTGAGAGGCATTATCGCTACATCGACAGGCACGTTCAACTGTTGACTCCGTTCTTCGTCCCCAACTTGTACATTAACACGAAAGGCAAAAGTGCCTGGCGGCATGTTGCCAACTGTGGTGCGTTCATTAGTATTGAGCAGCCGATAGCCTCTGGCGAGCAGCCATTCTTGAATTGCTGCAAGTTGCCGCTGTTCTTGAGCATTGCGAATGATTGGGTCGGCTAGAACTCCACACAACCGATCGGCAACTATTGATGCGGCACGACGCACGTCATGTTCCGTTGGAGCGGTTTGAGAAGCCATCCATGGGAACAAATCCTCATCGACTAGCCTAAGGACTACTTGTCGGATCTTCATTAAGTTGGCTACAATTTGGTCTTCCGCCATTCGTGGCGGAATCTGTCTATGCGACTCCATAGCCTGCACCAAGGCTTTGGGAACAGAGGCTAATCCGACCAAGCGATCTCGCGCAATGGGCGGCGCAGTAGTCATGCGCAGCATGCTGAGAACGCCGGGGTTTTCACGAAGAACTTGCAGCGACAGATCTCTCAGGTTATCCGTTCTGGACAATGCCTGCAACACTTGCTCAGTTGCCTCGCTCCGGCTTTCTCGAAATGTCAGCGGTGCAAAGCGAAGAAACCAGTCGTTGTAGAAGTCCACCGACTGAGCTATGTCCGCTTTCCAGCGATCAGGTCTATTGGCGTTCACAGGCATATGCTCACCCTCGCCGTCCAAACTCTTTCTCAAGTTGCATCCGGCTCAACACCAACATCGTCGGCCGGCCGTGGGGACACGACCCCGGGCTCTGGCAGGCTTCGAGCTGGCGCACGAGCTGGCGCATCTCCTCCAGGCCCAGCGCCTGCCCGCCCTTGATGGCGGCCCGCTTGCAGATCACGGCCACCAGCGCAGCCTCCTTGCTCTCGCCCACCAGATCGCGGCCGTCGGCGATGCCCTCCAGCGTCTCCTCCAGCGCGCGTCGGGGATCGACGCTGCCGTAAACGGCCGGCATGGCCCGCACCAGCCAGGTGTCGCCGCCAAAAGGCTCCAGGCCGAAGCCGGCCGCGGCCAGCGCCTCGGCATATTCAGCCAAAAGACCGCTGTAGCTGGATCCGGCCTCGAAGGCCAGCGGCTCCAGCAGCGCCTGCTGCGCCACGCCGCCGGCCGCCTGCTGGCCCAGCATCTGCTCGAAGAGGATGCGCTCGTGCGCGGCGTGCTGGTCGACCAGATACATGCCCTCGGGCCCCTCGGCCACGATGTAGGTCGCGCCCATCTGGCCGACGACGCGCAGGATGGGGAAGGCAGGGGTGGATTGGGAAATTGGTAAATTGGTCGAGGAGTCGACGCTGGCGGGAGTCGGTGTCGACTCCTCGATGGCATCAGGCTGGGAGGAAGCGACAGCCGGGTTATCACGCCAAGACGGTTCCTGCGAACTGCCATCCGTCGCCACGGACCACTGTTGACTGTTGACTGTTGACTGCTCTCGCGGCAGTGCAAATGACGGCTGCATGGACTGTCCCGCGGCCAGCAACGCCTCGCGCCGCTCGGCCCAGCCGGGCATGGACCAGCTCAGCCCGTCGCTGCGCAGCTCGGGAACCGGCGCGTGTTCGGCCAGGGTGGCCTGGACAGCTTTCTGCACGGCGCGGAAGACGGCCCGCTCCTCGCGGAAACGCACCTCGGCCTTGGCGGGATGCACGTTGACGTCCACCAGCGCCGGGTCTAGCTCGATCAGCAGCACGGCCACGGGATAGCGGCCGACCATTAGCCGGTTGCGGTAGGCCTCGCTGACGGCGAAAGCCAGGCTGCGATCCTGAATCGCGCGGTGGTTGAGGAAGAAGAGGATCTGGTTGCGGTTGGAGCGGCTGAGGGTAGGCAGGCCCACGAAGCCTGTTACCCGTGGCGCCTCGGCTAAGCCGGGCCGGCTGAAGCCTTCGTCCTCCTCCGCCGCACCTACCGAAATCAGTTGCCGACCCACGTCTAGCCCCCAGACCTTGACCAGCACGTCGTGCAGCCGGCCGCTGCCGGTGGACTGGAAGACCAGCCGGCCGTCGGAGACCAGGCTGAAACGCCGTTCCGGGAAGGCCATGGCGAAACGCTGCACGGTCTCGACGATGCGGCCTGCCTCGGTGGCGGGCTGGCGCAGGAACTTCAGGCGGGCCGGCACGTTGTAGAACAGGTTCTCGACCGTCACGACCGTGCCGGGCGGCGCGCCTTTGCCCTCCTGGCTGACCAGATGGCCGCCTTCGACCCGCAACAGCCTGCCGACCGCTTCATCCACGTGGCGGGTGAGCAGCGTCACCTGGGCCACGGAGGCGATACTGGCCAGCGCCTCGCCGCGGAAGCCCAGGGTGGCGATGTGCTCCAGGTCGTCGGCGCTGCGTAGCTTGCTGGTGGCGTGGCGCTCGAAGGCCAGCGCCGCCTCATCAGCCGGGATGCCGACCCCGTTGTCCACCACCCGCACCAGCCGCCGGCCGCCCTCCTGCACCTCGACCCGAATCTCATCCGCGCCCGCGTCCAGGCTGTTCTCGACCAATTCCTTGACGGCAGAGGCTGGCCGTTCCACGACTTCGCCCGCGGCGATGCGGCTGGCGACTTCAGGGGATAGAACGCGGATGGACATAGCGCAATTGTACCACAAGTGGGGTAGATTGGTAGATTGGTAGATTGGTCTTGCTGCGGGCCGTTGGGTTCGATACGGCGGCCTACTCAACCCACCGGTCCGCAGCAAGACCGGCGCTCTAGCAAAGTGGGGTTGCTGGTTTGCCAAATGGAATCAATTCGGGTACAATCGTCGTGACGCAGTGCGGCATAAACTCAGCAGCAGTCAACGCCTTGGGCGGCCAGACCACCATCATGCAGTGTTGCAGACCAATGATGACGAACAGGATGATCACCGTTGATCCCAGTGTAGCACACCAGCACAGCCATTTTCTACGGCCTGCCGGCAGGCGCTTGTTGCGCCGCGCCCGGTGGGCCGTTGTTTGATCGCCCGGCGCAGGCTGGTTGACCGGGCCATTCGCTTCTCCCGCAACGCGCGGCCGCCAGGCTACGCACAACTCAATAGTAAGGAGCATAGTCGATGAAGGACATTGTAATTGTTGGCGGAGTCCGTACCCCCACGGGCAACCACGGCGGCGCACTGCGCCCCAAAACGGCCGTCGACCTGGGCGTGATCGCCTTCAAGGCGCTGATCGAGCGCACCGGCGTCGATCCGGCCCTGTTCGACGATGTGATCGTTGGCTGTGCGGGCCAACCCTCCGAGGCGGCCAACATCGGCCACGTGCTGGGGCTGATGGCCGGTGTGCCGCAACACGTGCCCGGCTACACCGTCCATCGCAACTGCGCCAGCGGCCTGGAGGCGATTGTCAGCGGCTACCGCGCGGTGGCGTCCGGCGAGGGCGACATGTACCTGATCGGCGGCACTGAGAGCATGAGCAACGCGCCGTACCTGGTCAAGGGCGCGCGCTGGGGCCTGAAACTGCGCCACGGCGAGCTGACTGACGGTATCTGGGAGGCGCTGACCGACCCGGTCTGCGGCCTGATCATGGGCGCCACGGCTGAGAACCTGGCTGAGCGCTATGAGATCACGCGCGAGGAGCAGGACAAGTACGCAGTCGAGAGCCACAAGAAGGCCTTCAAGGCCCAACGCATGGACAAGTTCAAGGATGAGATCGTGCCGGTGGAGATCGTCAAGCGCGTGGCCGGCCAGGAAGTCGCCCGCGAGGTCGTCTCCCAGGACGAGGGCGTCAACCCCACCCTCAGCGTCAGCAAGGCCGCGCTTTACCCCACCGTCTTCAAGAAGAACGGCACCGTCACCCCGGCCAACGCCTGCCCGTTGAACGACGCCGCTGCTGCCTGCATTGTCACCACGGCTGACCGCGCGGCCGAGCTTGGGTTGAAGCCCAGGGCTCGGATCGTCAGTTATGCCTTTGTAGGTGTGGACCCGGCCTACATGGGCATCGGCCCCGCCTACGCCATGCCGAAAGCCTTGCAGAAGGCCGGCCTGACCCTGGACGACATCGGCGTGATCGAGTTGAACGAGGCATTTGCCGTTCAGGTGATGGCTTCCGCCATCGAAATGCAGCGCCAGGGCCACAACTGGGACTGGAAGAAGGTCAACCCGCTGGGCGGCGGCATCGCGCTGGGCCACCCCATCGGCGCCACCGTGATCAAGCTCGCCATCACCATGATGGGCGAGATGGAGCGCGAGGGCCACAAGTACGGCATGGTCACCATGTGCGTCGGCGGCGGCCAGGGCGGCGCGATGATTTTGGAGAACTTGAGCTAAGAAGTTGCAGGTGGCAAGTTGCAAGTTGCAGGTGGCAAGTGGCAAGATGACCTGCAACGTGCAACCTGCAACGTGCAACCTTTCACTCCGAAAAGAGGTAAGCCATGTACATATTCAAAGCAGGCGTCGTCGGCGCTGGGTTCATGGGCGCGGAGATTGCGCAGGTGATCAGCTTCAGCGGGCTGCCGGTGGTGGTGAAGGACGTGGATCCCGGCATGCTCAAGAAGGCTGAAGAGCACATTCGCGAGATCTACCAGGGCCGGGTCGATAAGGGCAAGATGACGCAGGGCGAGCTGCGCGACAAGATGGACCTGATCGAGTTCACCCTGGATTACGATTCCTTCGAGGACGCCGACTTCATCATCGAGGCTGTGCCGGAGCGCATGGACCTCAAGGTCAAGGTCTTCCAGGACCTGGCTAAGGTCGCGCCGGAGACGACCATCTTCGCCTCCAACACATCGGCGCTGAGCATCTCGGAGATGGGCCACAAGGGCGGCCGGCCGGAGCGCACGGTGGGTATGCACTTCTTCAGCCCTGCCCATGTCATGAAGCTGGTGGAGATCATCCCCGGCCTGGACACCACGCAGGAGGTGGTGGACGACACGGTGCAGTTCACCGAGAGCCTGCGTAAGGTCGCGGTCGTGGTCAAGGAGTGCCCCGGCTTCCTGGTCAACCGCCTGCTGGCGCCCTACCTGGGCGAGGCCATGCTGGCGCTGCAAGAGGGCGCGGCCACGGCCAGCGAGATCGATGAGGCCATGGTCGAGTTTGGCATGCCCATGGGTCCGTTCACCCTGTTGGACTTTATGGGCATCGACGTCAGCGCGCACGCCGGCACCTACATGGCCAGCGAGTATGGCCCGCGCTTCGAGTCGCCGCAGATCCTCAAGCGCCTGGTGGCGGCCGGCCGCTACGGCGAGAAGACGGGCGGCGGCTTCTACGGCTACGGCGAACAGAGCGACGCGCCGGTCAAGCAGATGATCGCCGATATCCAGGCCAGCGGCATCGCCAAGGGGCCCTTCTCGGTCGAGCGGCTCGTCTTCCCCATGATCAACGAGGCGGCCATGATCGCCCAGGAGAACATCGCCACGATCCCTGACATCGACATGGCTATGATCGCCGGCACCGGCATGTCCTACCAGGGCGAGCGGGTCGGCCCGCTGGCCATCGCCGACGAGATCGGCCTGGACGTGGTGCTGGCCGGCCTGGAGCAGATGCTGCACGAACCCTGGGGCGGCGAGCGCTTCCGCCCCTCGCTGCTGCTGAAGACCAAAGTGCGCGCCGGCCATCTGGGCAAGCAGAGCGGCCGCGGCTTTCACGAGCATATGGCATGGTAGATTGGTAGATTGGTACGAGGTAGATTGGTAGCTTGGTCTGTCGCCCGGCCACGCGACCACCTGACCAATCTACCAATCTACCACTTTACCAATCTACCAGTCTACCAATCTACCAACACAGGAGACACCCCCATGGCAGAGTACCAGAACATCAAATTCGGCGTGCAGGACCGCATCGCCGTGGTTGCTATCGACCATCCGCCGGCCAACGCCTTCGACCGCCGCACGCTGGACGAGTTGGAGGCAGCCTTCGACGAGGCGACCAACAACGCCGAGGTCAAGGCTATCGTCCTGACCGGCGCGGGGCAGTTTGCCTTCGTTGCCGGCGCCGACATCAAGGAGATCAAGGGCATGGAGGGCGACGAGGCTGCTATTCGCGCCTACATGCAAAAGGGACAGGCGCTGTTTAGCAAGATCGAGGCCAGCCAGAAGCCGGTGATCGCGGCCATCAACGCGGTGGCGCTGGGCGGCGGCCTGGAGCTGGCGCTGGCTTGCCACATGCGCATCGCCGGCGATAAGGCCCGCTTCGGCCTGCCGGAGATCAACCTGGGCATCATGCCCGGCTGGGGCGGCACGCAGCGCTTGCAGCGGGTGGTGGGCAAGGCCAAGGCCATCGAGATGATCCTGACCGGCGACATCATCAACGCCCAGGAAGCCTATCGCATCAACCTGGTCAACAAGGTCGTGCCGGCCACCGCCGTCGTCAAAGAGGCTATGGGCCTGGCCAAGAAGATCACCGAGAAGGGCGGCGTGTCCATTGCCAAGGCGCTAGAGGCCATCAACGCCGGCGCTGACCTGCCGCTGGCCGAGGGGCTGGCGGTCGAGCTGGACGGCATCACCGGCCTGGCCATGACCAACGACGCCCGCGAGGGCATCCTGGCCTTCATCGAGAAGCGCCGGGCGAATTTTACGGATAGTTAGGTGGTAGATTGGTAGGTGGTAGATTGGTAGATTGGTCCGCAGCCTGCGCACCAATCTACCAATTTACCAATTTACCAATTCCCAATCTACCATCCAAGGAGGCCCCCATGAACTATGCCTTCACCGAAGAGCAAGCCATGTTCCGCGAGATGTTCGCGGGCTTTGCAGCCAAGGAGGTGGAGCCGCGGGCGGAGCATATGGCCGACGACGAGAACGTGCCGGCCGCGTTGCTGAAGAAGGCCGCAGCGCAGGGTTTTCTGGGCGCGCTAACGCCGGAGGACTACGGCGGCGCCGCGCTGGATCCCATCAGCTACACCCTGCTGCTGGAGGAGATTGCCAAGTCGGACATGAGCACGGCTATGGTGCTGCATGTCCACAACAGCCTGGCCAGCCAGGCCATCCTGCTCTGCGGCACAGAGGCGCAGAAGGAGGAGTGGCTGCCGGCTTTGGCTGAGGGCAGCGCTATCGGCGCCTGGGCGTTGAACGAGCCCGACGCTATCTCGCTGGGATCGCTGCAGGCCCAGGCCAGGGCCGCAGATGACGGCTATACCTTGCACGGCACCAAAGCGTGGGTCTCTAACGCGGGCATCGCTGGACTGTTTGTGATCTTCGCAGTGGCGCCGGAAGGGCCGACCGCGTTTCTGGTTCCCGCCGACGCCGACGGGATCAAGCTGGGCCAGCGCGACAAGACCCTGGGTATGCGCGGGGTGCAAATTCACCCGCTGTACCTCAACGACGTGGCTGTGCCGGCCGAGGCCGTGCTCGGCGAGCCTGGCGGCGCGCAGGCTGTGCTGGACCAGGTGGCCGACTTCTCGCGGCTCTCCATGGCGGCTATCGCCTTGGGCGGCGCGCACCATGCGCTGGAGCTGGGCGTCAAGTTCGCTATCGATCGCAAGCAGTTCGGCAGCGAGATTGCGCGCAAGGGTGCGATCCAGGGCTTCATCGCCGACTCGGCGTTGGAGGTGGAGACGCTGCGCAGCCAGATCTATCGCTGCGCCTCGCTGGCCGAGCAGGGCAATTTAGACCGCGAAGCAGCCGCCATCGCCAAGCTGTGGGCCAACCGCGTGGCCTACCAGGTGGGCAACCGTATGATCCAGACGCACGGCGGCTACGGCTACATCCTGGACTACGCCATCGGCCGCGTCTTCCGCGATTGCCGCACCATCGAGGGCATCGAGGGCACCAACCGCTCGCAGCAGACGGCTATTGCCAAGAGTGTGCTGGCGGCGTATGGGTTTGCGGCTTAACACGTAATGCGTAACACGTAACACGTAACCCGGAGCCTGCGCACGCAATCTCCGGTTACGAGTTACGGATTACGGGTTACGGTTTGCCCCGACTCTCGCACCAACCTGCAAAAAAGGTAAACCTTATGGACCTGACACTACCCAAAGAGTACGACCTGTTGCGCCAGATGATCCGTGACGTGATGGAGAACGAATTCGGCCCGGTGGCCGAGGAGGCCGACGAGAAGGCCGAGGTGCCGATGGATGCCATCCAGGTGGCGGCCAAGGCCGGCCTCTTCGGCATCCCCTTCCCCCAGGAATACGGCGGCAGCGGCGCAGGCGAGACAGGCTACGTGATCCTGATGGAAGAGATCAGCCGGGTGGACAGCGCCATGGCCACTGTGGTTGGCGCCCACATCGGCATCGCTGCCATGGCGCTCTATGTGGACGGCTCGCACGCGCTGAAGGAGAAGTACCTGACGCCGCTGGCGCAGGGAACGAAGATCGGCGCGTTCTGCCTGACGGAACCGGGCGCAGGATCCGACGCAGCCGCCATCAAGACGCGTGCTGTGCGCTCCAACGGCAACTGGGTCATCAACGGCACCAAGATCTACATCAGCAACGGCCCCTTCGCCGAACTTTTCTCTGTGCTGGCCGTGACCGACCCAGCTCTGGGCGCGCGCGGCGGCGTGACGGCCTTCGTGGTCGAGAAGGAGATGGGCACCAAGATCGGCGTCATCGAGAAAAAGCTGGGCATCCGCGCCTCTGCCACCTCTGAAGTGATCTTCGACGAGGTCGAGGTGCCGGCGGCCAACATCATCGGCCAGGAAGGCTTGGGCTTTGTGACCTTCATGAAGACGCTGGACCTGGGCCGCGTGACCGTCGGCGCGGCTTCGCTGGGCGGCGCGCAGAAGGCGCTGGAGATGATCGTCGACTACGCCCGGCTGGCTGAGAAGTTCGGCATGCCGCTGGCCCATCAGCAGCAAGTGCAGTTCATGATCGCTGATCTCTACTGTGACATCGAGATGTTGCGCGGGCAGGTCTATCGCACCGCCTGGATGGTGGACAACCACCGCCCCTTCGCGCGCGAGGCCTACGTTTGCAAGCTGCGCGGCAGCGAGATCGCCAGCAAGGCCGTCAGCTACGCCATGGAGATCCACGGCGCGCTGGGGTTGAGCCGCGACTACCCGCTGGAGCGGGCCTTCCGCGACGCGCGCATCGCCGAGATCTTCGAGGGCACCAACGAGATCCAGCGCATCATCATCGCCCGCGACCTGCTCAAGGAAGTCGGCGTGTTTATCGAGCCGTAGCCAAGGAGGCGAGCAGTGCGAATAGTTGTTTGCATCAAACAGATCCTGGACCCGGAGACCATCAAGGTCAGCCGCAGTCAACAGACTATCGACGATCGTGGCGCCAGGAAGATCATGAACCCGCCCGACCGCTGGGCGCTGGATGCTGCGCTGCGCTTCAAGGAGGCGGACCCAACGATCGAGGTCATCGCCATGTCATTGGGCCAGCCTGAGGTGGAGGATGTGTTGCGCGAGGCCTTAGCCTTGGGTTGCGACCGGGCTATCCTGCTCAGCGATGCGCACATCGTCAAAGCCCGTTCGGCCGGTCTGGCCCAGATCATCGCCGCCGCCATTCGCCGCTTGCGCAACGTGCAGTTGGTCATGACCGGCTACATGGCGCTGGACACCGGCAGCGGCACCTTGGGGCCGCGCCTGGCCATCGAGCTGGGCGGCTGGCCGGTCATGCTGAGCGCGGTGCAGATGGGACTGGAAGGGGGTCACATCACCGGCCTGCAATACGCTGACGAGCAGTACTACGACAGCAGCTACCCCTTGCCGGCCGTGGCCACCGTCCTGCAGACGCCCGAACACCCGCGCTACCCCCACGGCGCCGACATCATCAACGCCTACCGCGTGCGCAACGTGGAGGTGTGGAGCAGCCTGGCGCTGGGTATCGACCCAACGACGCTGCCAGCCCCCACCACCGGCCGGCAACTGCGCATCCCGCCCGCCCGGCAGATGGGCTTCATCGTCGAAGGTGAGCCGCAAGAAGCCGCCCAGACGCTGATTGCCATGCTGCGCGCGCGACGCGTTATCTAGCCGGTCAGGAGAGACCCTATGGACCTGTCATTTCTGGAACAACTGCTCGGCGGCGCCGTCGAGGAAGAAGAGGGCTATCGCAATATCTGGGTGGTGGCCATCGCCTGGGAATCGCAGTTGCGACCGTGCGACCTGCAAGTCGTGGGCAAGGCGCGCAACCTGGCCGACAGCCTGGGCGCCTACGTCCATGTTTTGTTAGTGGGCGACGATGCCAGCGAAGACCTGGCGCGCGAGCTGATCGCCTATGGCGCTGACGCCGCTTTCTGGGGCGCAGGGTATCCCACCGGCCACAGCCTGCTGGAGTTCTTCAATCAGCACAAACCGGAGATTCTGCTCTTCGCCGACGCGGCTGGCGGTCGCAAGATGGCGCCGCGCCTGGCGCAGCGCCTCAAGTGTGCGTTAGTCACCCACGCGACAGACCTGTCAATCAACGCCGAAGAACGCAGCTTGGTGGTGGCTGTACCGATCTACCACGGCGCCGCCTACCGGGTGGTAGAGTGCAAGACCAACCCGCAGATCGCCACTGTGCAGCAGGGCGTCTTCGCTACGCCGGAGTACGATAGCTGGCGCAGCGGCGACGTGGAACAGGTCGAGCTGGAGTGGAAGCCGCAGCCGCCGCTGACCCCCGTGGAGCCGCCGGCTTACTACATCCCGCTGGAGAAGGCCGACATCATCATCGCTGGCGGCCGTGGCCTGCGCTCGGCCGGTTGGCAGCTGATCGAGGAACTGGCTGCGGCCGTAGCCCGCCGGCTGCCGCACAAGGCTATCGCCGTCGCCGGCTCACGCGGCGCGGTGGACGAAGGCTGGATCGGACCGGAGCACATGGTGGACCTGACTGGGCACACCGTCGCGCCAGCGCTGTATGTGGCTGTGGGCATCCGCGGCACCTTCCAGCACTTTGGCGCCACGGAGAAGGCGCGCTGCATCGTGGCCATCAACCACAACCCCGACGCGCCGATCTTCAAACACGCCGACTACGGCATCGTCGGCGAGGTTGAGGAGATCATCCCAGCCCTGATCCAAGTGCTCGAGAGCTAGACTCGTCTCGTTGTGCGATCTCCCCCAGGGGGACTGGCCGCAGCCAGTCCCCCTTTTCGCACCCCCCGCTGGCGCGCATGAGAGGTATGAGTGCAGGGCCGGCGAGAGTGATGGAATTGGCAAGGGCAGTGCTTGTCAAAGCCCCATCCATGTGCTATGATTGCGCCATTGGCACCCAACCCAGCTCTGTTCTGGCAGCAGTATAAGGACGACCATGAAAGTATTTGTCTCTATCGACATGGAGGGCATCTCCGGAGTAGTCAGTCCGGAGCAATGTACGCCTGGCAATCCGGATTACGAACGTGCCCGGCTGCTGATGACCCAGGAGGCCAACGCCGCGATCCTGGGCGCCAGGGCAGCCGGCGCCGCCGAAGTAGCAGTCAGCGACTCGCACGGCAACATGCGCAATCTCTTGATCGAGGAGTTGGACACCTGGGCCGACCTGATCTACGGCTCACCCAAGCCCTTTGGCATGATGGAGGGCCTGGATGACAGCTTCGGCGTCGTGTTCCTGATAGGCTATCACGCGCGGGCTGGCACGCTCAACGCCATTCTTGACCACACGTACAGCAGCCGCTGCGTCCATCACGTGGAGCTGAACGGCCGGCCAGTGGGCGAGATCGGCCTCAACGCGGCCTTGGCCGGCTTTCATGGCGTGCCGGTCGGCCTGGTCACTGGCGACCAGGCTGCAACAGCCGAGGCAGCCGCGCTTCTGGGGCCGTCCTTGCAGACGGTGACAGTTAAACGGGCGGTGGGCAACCAGGCCGCCAACTGCCTGCACCCGGAGGAGGCGCAGAGCTTGATCCGTCAGGCCGCCGAGAACGCGCTCAGCAGCGAGGTTCTGCCCTTGAAGTTAGCGACGCCGGTGGTGCTGCGTATGCAGCTCAAATCCAGCCTGATGGCTGACTATGCCAGCCTGGTCCCTGGCGCGCGCCGTCTGGATGGCTACACCGTCGAGTATGCCCACGACGACTATTTGACCGTGTACCGGACCTTCCGAGCGATGGTCAGGCTGGCGTCCTGAGTTGCAGGGTGCAGGTTGCAAGTTGCAAGTTGCAGGTGTCAAGTGGCAGGTGGCAGATTGTCGGGCTGTAGAGTCGCCACCCAGTCATCCAGGCACCTTGTCACCCTGTCACCCTGTCACCTTGTCACCTTGTCACAAACGTGAGCGATGAGCATTCGTTTCCTTCTGTTCGATCTTGACGAGACGCTGTACCCGCGCGATGCTGGGGTGATGCAGGAGATTGGGCGGCTGATTCGCCGCTACATCGTGCAGGAGTATGGGGTGACGGCGGAGGAGGCGGACGCATTGGCGCGGCGCTATCATCAGGAATATGGCACGTCGATGCGGGGGCTGCTGCTCAACAACAAACTGGACGTCGAGCGCTTCCTGGCCTACGTGCATGACCTCCCTCCTGATTTGCTCCAACCCAACCCTAAACTGGACGCCCTTTTGGCCAGCCTGCCAGGCGATAAGGTCATCTTCACCAACGCCGATCAGAACCACGCTGAACGTGTGCTCACGCAGTTGGGCATCCGCCGCCACTTCAGCCGCATCGTCGACGTAGTCGAGGTGGGCTACATCCCCAAGCCCAACCTGGCTGCCTACACCAACTGCCTGCGCCTGCTGGACGCCCGTCCCGAGGAGTGCGTGCTAATCGAAGACACCGGTCGCAACCTCTTCCCAGCCAAACAGCTCGGCATGACGACGGTACTCGTCGACGGCGACCCCAACGACCCTGCTGACTACAAGATACCAACCATTTTGGAGCTTGGGCCAGTCGTTGAGGCGATCTTTCGGACCAGGTAAATTGGTAGAATGGTAAAATGGTTGGGTGCAAACGCATCCAGCCAACCTACTGGCTGACCAATCTACCAGTTTCCCAATCTACCAAGTCCCATGAACCTCCACGACTTCATTCACCACATGCCCAAGGCCGAGCTCCACATTCACCTGGAGGGCGCGATCGAGCCGGCGACGCTGCTGCGGCTGGCCGAGCGCAACCGCGTGACCCTGCCCGCCGACACGGTCGAGGGACTGCGCGCCTGGTATCAGTTCAGCGACTTCGAGCATTTTGTCCAGGTCTACATGGCCATCCAGCAGTGCCTGCGCAGCGCCGACGATTTCTCGCTGGTGGCCTACGAGCTGGGCGCGGACATGGCGCGACAGAACATCCGCTATCGCGAGGCCACCGTTACGCCTTATACCCACCTGATCCAGGACAAAGGGCTGGCGGGCGAGGACATCATCGCCGGGCTGGAGGATGGCCGGCGGCGCGCCCGGCGCGATTTTGGCGTGGAGATGCGCTGGGTCCTGGATATCCACCGCAACCTGGACATGCCCGCGACAGCCGAGGTGACGACGCAGTTGGTGCTGGACTGGGCCGACCGCGGCGTGGTGGCCTTGGGGATCGGCGGGAACGAGGCCACCGCGCCGGCCGCGGCCTTTGCCCCCTGGTTCCAGCGCGTCAAGGCCGCTGGGCTGCATTCCGCGCCGCACGCAGGGGAGATCGCCGGCCCGCAGAGCGTCTGGAGCGCCGTGCGCGACCTGCAGGCCGACCGCATCGGCCATGGGGTGCGCAGCATCGAGGATCCCCATTTGCTGGCTTATCTGCTGGAGCATCAGATCTCGCTGGAGGTCAACCCCACCAGCAACGTCTGCCTGGGCGTCTATCGCAGCTTCGAGCAGCACCCCTTGGTCCACCTGTTGCGCATGGGGCTGTGCGTCACCGTCAACAGCGACGACCCGCCGCTGTTCAGCACGACGCTGACGGAGGAATATCAGCGGTTGGTCGAGGTCTTTGGGCTAAGCGAGAATGACCTGCGGCAGTTGACGCTCAACGCCGTGCGCTCGACCTTCTTGTCAGCAGAGGATAAACTGCGCATGGAGGCGGAGTTCGTCGGGCAGTTTTTGGCATTGTCCACCTGATACGTGGCGTCTTTGCAGATTCCCATCCCACCAGCTCATCGCATAATTGGCTCCTGTCATCCGTTTATTACACTATACACGAAGTAATTGAGGCGCCCGGCACTTGAACTGAGCTTGTCATCATGTGCGAATCGTCGCAAAAGTGCCGGGCGCCTATGCGCAGTTACTTTGTTGACGCTGTATTTATTGTAGCAACGGAATCACAAGATGCAGGAGGCCACTATGAGCGATATCGCCATCGATCTCGACTGGCGCCGGGTCCACTATCAGGACTCGACTATCGTCGATCTGCACGTCCATCCCAGCCTGAAGATTTCCCTCTTCGACAAGGTGTTCACCGCGCCCCTGCACGCCGACGGCGCGTTCAACCCTTTTAGCTTCGAGAGCAACTTCAACAACCTGCGCGCGGGGGGCGTGGCTGCGCTGCTATCGGCGATCTACCCGCCGGAGCGGCAGATCGTGTTGCAAGAGGCGCCGCTCCTGAAGGCATTGCGCTACATCCGGCCTAAGGCGTGGCACGCGGTCTTCGACGGCAGCTATTTCGACGGGGCCAACCGCATGCTGGACGACCTGGAGCGCGCCGTGGCTGCAACTACCGATCCCGCTACCGGCCGGCCGCAGGCGCAAGTCGCCCACTCGCGGGCTGAGCTGGAGGCGATCCTGGCGCAAGGCAACGGCCGGCCCATCGCACTGATCCACTGTCTGGAAGGCGCTCACAGCCTTAACCGCGGGCCAGGTACGACCACGCAGCAACTTCTGGCCAGCCTGGAGCACTTTTTTCAGCGTGGCGCGGCCTATCTGACCCTGGCTCACTTCTTCGAGAACGACCTGGTTCACCCCTGCTTCCCCTGGCCAGAGAATATCCAGAAGCTGGGCTTTTTTCGCAGCGAGCGCGACATGACATTGGGCCTCAAGCCGGCCGGCGAGCAGGTGGTGGAGCGCATGGTCGAGCTGGGTATGCTGATCGATCTGAGCCATTGCACGCCGCCAGCCCGCGAGCGCATCTACGACATCGTCGGCCAGCGCGCGCCGCTGCTGATGACCCATGTCGGCGCGTATGCCATCAATCCCGACCCCTACAACCCCCAGGACTGGGAGCTGAAGAAAATCGCCGATACAGGCGGCATGGTCGGCGTGATCTTCATGCCCTACTGGCTCACCCCGCACGCCGGCAAGCGGGGCCTGAACGCCATTGCGCAGACGCTGCGACACTTCGTGGACGTGGCTGGCAGCGAGCATGTGGGCATCGGTACTGACTTCGACGGCTTCATCGATCCGCCTGACGACGCGCCCGACGCCAGCCATTTAGGCCGCTTGACCCAGAGGTTAGTAGCCGAGCGCTGTGCGCGGCAGCAAATCGCTCAGATTTGGGGCGGCAACGCGCTGCGTGTGCTGCGTCAGGGCTGGGGAAAGTAGTCTCGCCCCCGCCCTGCGCTTGGCCGAGACCGCTGCATCTGATCGAACCCCCTGTCGATGCACACGCTGGCTGGCTTTCGCCAATTGTTGAAGTGATGGTATAATGCGGCCTGCGTTGCGATAAGCACTGCATGTTATCAGGTCAGGCGATTGCACCTGACTTTTTACTTTTGAATAAAGGTAGGAAAAGACAGCGTGTTTCGACCGCTCGACTGGCTGCTGGGCCTCTTCTCGCTGGACATCGGCGTGGATCTGGGCACGGCTAATACATTAGTAAATGTCCGCAACAAGGGCATCGTCATCGACGAGCCCTCGGTGGTGGCTATCGACAAGAACACCAAGAAGGTGCTTGCGATTGGCTCCGAGGCCAAGGAGATGGTGGGCCGTACTCCGGCCAACATCATCGCCATTCGTCCGCTGCGCGACGGTGTGATCTCTGACTTCGACATCACGGAGCAGATGCTCCACTACTTCATCCGTAAGGTCCACGACCGCATGGTGCTTCGTGTGCCGCGGCCGCGGGTCGTGGTCGGCATCCCCAGCGGCGTGACCGAGGTAGAGAAGCGCGCGGTTCATGACGCGGCTGTCAGCGCTGGCGCGCGTGAAGCCTTCCTGGTCGAGGAGCCCATGGCTGCGGCCATCGGCGCTGGTCTTAAGGTGACCGACGCCAAGGGCAGCATGATCGTGGATATCGGCGGCGGTACCACCGAAGTGGCCGTCATTGCGTTGGGCGGCATCGTGGTGGCTCGCTCCATCCGTGTGGCAGGCGACGAGATGGATGAGGACATCATCCAGTACGCCCGGCAGAAGTACAACCTGCTGATCGGCGAGCGCATGGCTGAAGAAGCCAAGATCCTGGGCGGCTCGGCCTATCCTTTGGAGCAGGAAATGACCGTCACCCTGCGCGGGCGCAACCTGATCACTGGCCTGCCTGAGGCCATCGACGTCTCCAGCGTCGAGTTGCGCGAGGCGTTGGCGCCCTCGGTCAACGTGATCGTCGAGGCAGTGCGTGACGCGGTGGACGAAACGCCGCCCGAATTGATCGCCGATCTGATGCAGGGCGGCGTGGTGTTGGCTGGCGGCGGCGCATTGCTGCGCGGACTCGACACGCGACTGACCGCCGAGACCAAGATGAAGGTCCGGGTGGCTGATGATCCCCTGACGTGTGTGGCCAAAGGCGCCGAGGTGATTCTGGAAGAGCTGCCCACCTTGCGCAAGGTGTTGGCTTCCATGCAGCGTGGCAGCACCATTCACTAGCCTTCAGCTATGCTGCAACGGCCCCGACCCAAGCGACAACTGCGCTGGTGGCCTATCGTCATTGTGCTGGTAGTGGCGGCGGTTGTCTTGCTTAATCCGCGCTTCCTGGGTGCGCCCCGGGACATAACAGCGCGTGTTACCCTGCCTTTGCAGCGCGTGCTGCGCCAGGCCGGCAACGAGTTGCGCGGCGCCACAGGCTTGGTGGGTGATGCCGCCACGTTGCGCGATCGCAACACGGAGCTCGAACAAGTCGTCGCTCAGCTCACCGTGGAGAACCTGCGCCTCAAAGAAATCGAGGCTGAGAATGTACGCCTGCGCAGCCTCCTGCAGTTCCGCGATGTCAACCCCAGCTTCACCTACAAAGGCGGCCAGGTGGTTGGCCGCATTGTCGCCAACGAGCCCAGCAGCATCGTTCAATCGATCCTGATCGATATCGGCAGCAACAACGGCATCGAGCCGGGCATGCCGGTTGTCACTGAGCTTGGGTTGGTCGGCCGGGTGACGGATGTCTACAGCAACGCGGCGCGCGTGCTGTTGATCATCGACAGCAGCAGCAATGTCAACACCATGTTGCAAAACACCCGGCTGCGCGGCATACTGCGCGGCCGGGCTGGTCAGCAACCAGTCATGGACTATCTGCCCCAGGACCAGTCGATTCTGGTCGGCGATATTGTAGTGACGTCCGGTGAAGGCGGCAACTTCCCGGTTGGCATCCCCGTAGGGCAGGTGGTTGAGGTAGAACAGAACGACGTAGAGATGTTCCAGCGCGCGGTTGTGCGCACGACGGTGGACTTCGACACCTTGGAAACCGTGTTGGTGGTGACCAACTTCGTCTCCTCCAGCGAGCAGTTCGGCGCCCCGCCAGGCAGCCAGGATTCCAGTGGA
Organism: Anaerolineae bacterium; assembly: GCA_049294015.1. Taxonomy (GTDB): domain Bacteria; phylum Chloroflexota; class Anaerolineae; order JAAEKA01; family JAAEKA01; genus JAAEKA01. The sequence continues at coordinate 77,076 of JBAQCH010000033.1, read as the reverse complement.
CCGCCAGCGACGCCATGACCCCTTACTTGCTTGTCTTAGCGCTGGGGTTGGCCGCTTTGTTGCAGGTCTCGCTGCTGCCGACCCTGCACGTTGGCGGCGTTTACCCAAACCTTCCGCTGGTGGTGGTTGTGGCTTGGGCGCTGCTGCGGGGCTCCCGCTCAGCTGTGATTTGGGCGTTGATCGCCGGCCTTTGGTTGGACCTGCTCAGCAGCCGCTCTTTTGGAGGTTACACCCTTAGTCTGGTGGTGGCGGCCTACCTCGCCGGCTTAGCCGGGCAGACTGTGTATCGGCCCACGATTCCTTTTGCGTTGGTGATGGCCGCTGTTGCCACTGTTGTGCAGGGCGCTATCCAGATGGCGTTGCTCGGGCTGAGCGGTGGAACCTTTTCGCCGCCTGATGCGTTGCTTCGTCTGGTGTTGCCTGAAATTGTCTATAACTGTGTTGTGATGTTACTGGTCTTCCCGCTGCTGTCTTGGGTCAACCGGACAACCGGGCGGGAACGCCTGCCATTGGAGTGAAGAGTGTGTTAGCGCGACCTTTGCCACCGTCGGGGCGATTGACCATTTTGCGAGCATTGGTGCTGCTGGCGGGGATAGTCTTTATCGCGCAGTTGGTGCGTATTCAGTTTGTTCAGGGCCAGGGTCTGCGAGCCCGGGCCGATGCGAACCGTTTTCGTTTGGTGGAAGTGCGCGGGCAGCGCGGCGTGGTATATGACCGCAATGGTCAGTTGTTGGTGCGCAATAGACCCAGCTTCGATGTCGTGGCCATTCCCGCCAATCTTCCCGACGATGACGATGAAGCGCGCGCGGTGCTGGAACTGCTGGAGGAGATCATCACCACTGCGTCCGGGGCCAATCTGCCCTTGCATGAGCAGGCTATTGCAGATCCTTTGGAACCAGGCGCAGGGCCGGTGGGGCAGCAGGGCCTTCCGCAATTCCGCGAGCGCTTGAGCGTTGACGAAGCGATGGCCGAGATCAAGGGCGCCATGCAGGGCGGCGCATATCGCCCGGTGGTGATTGCCGGTCGCGTTAGCTCACAGACAGCCTTCGCGGTGGCTGAGCAGAGCCACCGCCTGCCCGGCATCGAGTTGAGCGTCACCCCGGTGCGCGAGTACCTGACTGGCCCGCTCACCTCGCAGTTGATTGGCTTCATGGGGCCCATCCCGGAGGCCTACGTTGGCAGCTATCAGGAAGCAGGCTATCGATCTAACGACCAGGTGGGACTGGCTGGGCTGGAGCTGACATTTGAGAAGGCATTGCGCGGCGTCGACGGCCGGCGCAACATCGAGGTCGACGTCAACGGTCGCGAGGTCCGCACCGTGGGCGATATCTTCCCCAGCTCGCCGGGCAACAACCTGGTGTTGACCATCGACGTCAAGCTGCAGGAACTGATGGAGCAGGCCCTGTTGCGAGGACTGGATGCTGCCAAAGCCCAGGTCGGCGTGGCGATTGCCATGGACCCCAAGACCGGTGATGTGCTCGGCCTAGTCAGCCTGCCGACCTATGACAACAACCTTTTTGCCCGCGGCATCACCGCGCGCGAGTACCAGGCGCTGATCGATGACAAGCGCCTGCCGCTGCTCAACCACGCCATCAGCGCGCTCTATCCGCCTGGCTCTGTCTTTAAGATTGTGGCAGCCAGCGGCGCGCTGCAGGAAGGGGTGATCGACGAGAACACCCGGCTAGGGGACAGCTTCGACGGCCGCGTCGATGGCATCATCTACGTAGACAATCGCTTCTTCCCTGACGACCCCCGCTATGCCCAGCCCTTTTACTGTTGGATCCATACCTACGGCACCGGCCACTATCGCGTCACTGTGCGCGAAGCCATGGCCGTGTCCTGTGACACTTTTTTTTATCAGATTTCGGGCGGCTATCGCAAGACTTTCGAGGGTCTGGGCATCGACAAGTTGGTGGACTACACCAAGATTTTCGGTTTTGGCGGGCTGACCGGGATCGACCTGCCGGGCGAGAACTCCGGTTTGGTGCCGACGCCTCGTTGGAAACGACTCACCTACGCTGAGACCTGGTCGGCGGGCGACACCTACAACATGTCCATCGGCCAGGGCGCGCTGCTGGCCACGCCGATGCAGATGCTCAATGCCACCGTAGCTATCGCCAATGGCGGCACGCTCTATCGCCCGCAGTTGGTGCATCAGATTGTCGACACGGATGGCAACGTGGTTGAGGAGTTCCAGCCGGAACCGATACGCAGCTTGCCGCTGGATCCTGAGGTGGTCGATATCGTGCGTGAGGGTCTGTGGGGCGCAGTCAACTATCCCAACGGCACTGCCAAGGCGCTCACGGTTCCCGGTATCACGGTGGCCGGCAAGACCGGCACGGCTGAGTTCTATGACCCGGACATACCATTGAAGGCCAATGACCGGCTGCCAACCCATGCATGGTTCACGGCCTTTGCACCCTATGAGGATCCTGAGATTGCCATCGTCGTCTTTGTCTACAACGGCGGTGAGGGCTCAGCCACTGCACTGCCAGTAGCGCAGGAAATCCTGCGCGGCTACTTCGCCATGAAGTATCCGCCTCAGCCGCTGGATATCGCTCCGGGCGAGGCGATAACGTCCACCGAGACCCTGCCAGGTATCGAGGCGCTCATCACTGACACCGTCCCCGTCAGCACGACCGGCGAGATCGGCGGAGGGGGCGACTGATGCGTCTTAACCTGCGGCGCTTCGACTTCGTATTGCTGGGCGCCACACTGGTGTTAGTGGTGTTTGGCGTGGCCATGGTGTACAGCGCCACGCTAGGGGTTCCCACCTACGAGGACTACCCGCTGCGCCAGACTATCTATGCCCTGCTGGGTTTGCTGTTGTTGTTGGCGGCGGCGGCCTTCGATTACCGCTTGCTGACCACCTTCCAATGGCCCGTCTACGCTCTGATCCTGCTGGCGCTGGGCGCAGTGACTATTCTCGGTCAAGTGCGCGGCGGCGCCTCCGGCTGGTTCGACGCCGGCATCATCTTCGTCCAGCCGGCCGAGATCAGCAAGGTGCTGTTTGCGGTCGTCTTTGCCCAGTATCTGGCTAGCCGGCATGACCGACTGGGCAAGCCGCAGTGGGTGGTAGGCGCGTTCGTGTTGATGGCGCTGCCGGCTGTCTTGATCTACTTGCAGCCTGATCTGGGCAACGCGATCGTGCTGTTGGTCATCGGCGCCGTCATGCTGTTCGTGGCTGATCTGCCTTGGGGCTATATCCTCGGTAGCGTAGCGGCCGGCGCGCTGGCCATGCCGCTGATCTACGCCAACCTGCATGGCTACATGAAGGAGCGCATCGATATCTTCCTGGATCCGACCAGCAATCCCGACGCCAGCTTCAACATTGCACAGGCGTTGATCAGCATTGGCAACGGCGGGGTGCTGGGCAAGGGCTTCGCCGAGGGCAGTCAGAGCCAGCTGCACTTTCTGCGGGTGCGCTACGCCGACTTTATCTTTAGCGTCATCGCCGAGGAGCTGGGCTTTTTGGGCGCCGTGGCCTTGATCATCATGCTTACCATCGTTTTGTGGCGCTTGATCACCATCGCCGACCAGGCACGTGATCAGTTTGGCCGCCTGCTGGTCGTGGGTGTAACCGCTATGATCATGTTTCAGGTGGTGGTCAGCATCGGCATGAACCTGGGCTTATTGCCCGTGACCGGTATCACCCTGCCCTTCATCAGCTACGGCGGCAGCTCATTGCTGACTCTGATGATCGGCATCGGACTGGCTGAGAGCGTGGCCATGCGCAACCGTAAGATCGAGTTCGACTGATTCATCGCCCATTTCGTTTGACGCTGACAAGGCGCTGTGCTATACTCTCCTGCAACTGAACATCACGCAACGTTGACGGAGACGAGTAGGCTACTGGTTGGCTCTCAGAGAATTGCCGGTCGGTGCGAGGCAACAGCGACCGCAGCCGAAAAGCCCTCCCGAGTTCCGGGCCGCAACGGAGTAGGCAAGTTAAACGTGGCAAGTGGCAGCACCTGCAACCTGCAACCTGCAACCTGCAACCTGCAACCTTTCCCAGTATGGCCCGGCGTTTGGCCCCCGTTAACGGGTCGAGGTCCCAACGGACCTGCTGAGGCTGCGCCCGTGAGGGTCGCGGCGAACCCAGGTGGCACCCCGAGCACGCCCCTCGTCCTGGTTTGACGAGCGGGCGTTTTGATTCTTGACACCCGTCACGTGAAACGTGATACGTGACACCCGACACATGACACGTGATCAGACACCTGTTTTTCGGAGGTACTACCCATGCTCGACATCAAGATCATTCGCGAGAACACGGCGTTCGTCAAGCAGCAGATGGCGGCGCTGCACGATCCTGACGCGCCAGTCGACAAGGCGTTGGCGCTGGACGAGGAGCGCCGCCGCCTGCTGGCCCAGGTGGAGGAGCTGAAGGCCCAGCGCAACGTCGAAAGCAAGCGCATCGGCCAGTTGCTGCGTGAAGGCCAGCGCGCTGAGGCCGACGCGCTCAAGAGTGATATGACGCACGTTGGCGATCAGATCAAAACCTTTGACGACCGACTTAAGATCATCGACGAGGAACTGTTCGACGCGATGAGCCGCATCCCCAACTTGCCGCTGCCTGGCGTGCCGGTGGGCAAGGACGACAGCGAGAATATCGTCGTGCGCACCTGGGGAGAGCCGCGCCCGTTCGACTTTCAGCCGCTCCCCCACTGGGACATCGGCGAGGCCTTGGGTATTCTCGATTTTGAGCGCGGCGTCAAGCTGTCGGGCAGCCGCTTCTACGTGCTGAAGGGGCTGGGCGCGCGCCTGCAGCGCGCGCTGATCAGCTGGATGCTGGACGTGCATATCGCTGACCACGGCTACAGCGAGGTCTATCCACCCTACATCGTGCGCGCTCAAACGCTGTTTGGCACGGGCAACCTGCCCAAGTTCGCCGACAATCTCTACCGCGACGCTGAGGACGACCTGTGGCTGATACCCACGGCCGAAGTGCCCGTGACCAATCTCTATCGCGACGAGATCTTGCCGCCCGGCAGCTTGCCCATTGGCCATGTGGCATACACGCCCTGTTTCCGCCGTGAGAAGATGTCGGCCGGCAAAGACGTGCGCGGCATCAAGCGCGGCCACCAGTTCGACAAGGTCGAGATGGTCAAGTTCGTGGAGCCGGAGCAAGGCGAGGCCGAGCTGGCCATCCTGCTGGACAACGCCGAGGACATCGCGCGCCGTCTGGGCATTCCCTACCGCGTTGTGCAGATGTGTACCGGCGATCTGGCCTTTGCGGCCGCGGCCAAGTATGACATCGAGCTGTGGGCGCCGGGTTGCGGCGAGTGGCTGGAGGTCAGCTCCTGCTCGCTGTTCACTGACTTTCAGGCCCGCCGCGCTAACATCCGCTATCGGCCGGAAGAAGGCGCCAAGCCGCGCTACGTCTACACGCTCAACGGATCGGGCCTGGCCCTGCCGCGCGTCATGATCGCCGTGTTGGAGACCTACCAACAGCCTGACGGCAGTGTCGCCGTGCCGGAAGTGTTGCGGCCGTATATGGGTGGGGTGGAGGTCATTCGGTAGATTGGCAGACTGGTAGATTGGCCAGGCCTGCGGCGCGCCTGACCAATCTACCAATTTCCCAATCTACCAACCTTGACTCAATCGCCCCCCTGTGCTAAAATGCAGCCGTCCTGAGGGAAAGGAATTTCACCCCGGAGGGATGGCCGAGCGGTCTAAGGCGGCTGTCTTGAAAACAGCTGTGGCAGCAATGTCACCGGGGGTTCGAATCCCTCTCCCTCCGCCTTGGTCAACTAACAATTGAATACGGGGAGGTCGCATAGTACGGTCTAGTGCGCCCGCCTGCTAAGTGGGTAGGGGTAGCAATATCCCTCGAGGGTTCAAATCCCTCCCTCCCCGCCTGGTTATGTCCCAGTAGCTCAGTGGATTAGAGCGCTTCCCTGCGGAGGAAGAGGTCACAGGTTCGAGTCCTGTCTGGGATACAAGAAAAGCCGCTCCTTGAAGATTGTTTTCGAGGAGCGGCTTTTGTTTTCTGATCTGTTGGTTCAGCCAGTAGGTGGCCGGTTCACTCGCAAAATCTTGCCCGCCAACGGCTTCTGGGTCTGGATCACATCATGGATCCGTGCAGCCTGGCCAGAGAAGTCGAGATCGGCTGTGCAGAGAACGATGCCATGATGAGCAGGGTTTTGACGATGTAACTTCAGGAAGTGCTTTCGATTGATTGTCAGTACGGCGCGTCTATCAGCGGTAGCTTCCTCCAACACCGCATCGTCGGGGTACTCCTGGTTTGCCTTGCCGCTTTCCTGAATGGTCACTACATCGTGCCCCAACGCTCGCAGTGCTTCGACCACAGGCAAGGGAAAGTTCTCGTTGGAATACAGTCGCGCCATGGATTAAGCTGTCTCGTTTTCGCGAACCTGTCTCTTGATTTCTCCCGGGTGGCGGCGAGCATACTGCCAGGCATTTGCCAGATCCTTTGAACTGAGAGTTGGGAAGGCTTGCAGCAGGTCGGCGTCACTCGCCCCTAACTGGCTGTACTGCACCAACGCCCAAACCGGGATGCGTGTTCCCTGGACGCGCGCATCGCCCCCGCAGATGCCTGGCGTCTTCACAATCCCAGGAACGTCGCTGCTCAGATCGCGCGCGATCAGCTGCAGGAGCTGCATTTTCTCTGACTGATTCATCTCATCAAGAAGCTGCTCTGCCTTCTCAATCGTTGTCATCATTGCGCTGGTCATCGTTACTACTCGTTGCAGTTTCAGTGGTAATCAAGACCCAGATTACCATCCGCACGATGATTTGTCAAGCAAGTTCCGATCACTCAGCTCAGGGCCGCGCCACACTTGCCGCAGAAACGATCACCGGCTTGCAGACGATGCCCACATTGGGGACAGAAGTTGAGCGTACCCTTGTCGGCTGCCACGGCCACGGGGACCGGCGGGCGGCCCGGGCCGCTGCCGTTGACCTGGCGCAGCGCGGTGATTTCGGCCTCCAGGCTGGCATCCAGCGCGGGATCAGCCTCGGCTTTCTTCAGCGTATCGATCTGCTTCAGCACCAGCGCCGCCTGGCCGCGCAAATGAGCGTCGAAGGCTTGGTAGTCAGCCTCCGAGGCCTTGCCCACTTGATAGTCGAAGCGCAATTCCTTGATCGCCCGATAGATCGCATCGCGCTCCGCTTGCAGCTCCGTCAGGGGATCGGCCAGTGTTTCCGCTGTCAGATCGTCCTGGTATTGGCCGCGGCGCTCTTGTAGGAGGGGCCAGGCCACGGCGACAACAGCAATGCCCAGCAGCAGCAGGGCGCCTGAGAATACGACAATAGTCATGGGTGCGTTCGTTGCGTGGAAAGCGGGGCCTGGGCAACCAGGCCCCGCAAGAAGTTCATCAGGCCGGTTGGGCGCCGCGCGGAGCCGGCGCAGGCACATTGACGCGCTCCGTCTCCTTTTGGTGCGGCCACACGGCAGCCAGCGTGCCCAGGAGCATCACCACGCCGCCGATCCACATCCAGCTCATCATTGGGTTCACGTAGACCTTGAAGGAGGCTGTCTGGCCCGTGCCTTCCCAGCCGGCCAATACCACGTACAGGTCCTCGGCCGGCCCCATGCGAATCGCAATCTCGTTGGTGGGCTGGTCACGTCCGGCCGCTGTGCGGTAGAAATGCATGGCCGGCGTGACGGTCCCGGCCGGCCGGCCGTTGCGCGTCACCAGCAAGCTGGCCTCGACCGCGTCGTAGGAAGGGGCGGCTGATTGCGTCAGGCCGTTGAAGGTCAGCACATAGTTTTCGACCTGGATCGTCTCGCCGCTCGCCAGGTTGGCCTGGCCCTCGGTTTGGTAGACGTTATGACCGATAATGGCGATCATGATCATCACCACGCCCAGGTGGACGATATAGCCGCCGTAGCGCCGTTGGTTGCGGCGCAGCAGTTGCAGCAGCGCCACAGGCCAGATTTCGCCCTTGCTGGCCCGCCGCACTCTCGCCCCGCGGTAAAACTCCTGCATGATGCCGCCCGCCACGAAGCCGGCCACAGCATAGGAGATGGTCGGGTAGATCTTCTGGTTGCCTACCACAAAGCCCAGCGCGCCAATCGCCAGGCCGAAGAGCAATGGGAAGGTGAAGTTCTTGATCAACGTTTCCTTGCTGGAGCGACGCCAGCCCAACAGCGGCGCACTGCCCATCAGAGCGATTAGCAGCACGAACAGCGGCCCCGTGACCTTGTTGAACCAGGGCTCGGCAAAAGACATGTGCTCGATGGGTAGGAACTGGCTCAAGGCGTCGGAGGTGATGGGGTAGAGCGTGCCGAACAAGGTGACCGCTCCAATGAACACCAGGATCAGGTTGTTGAACAGGAAGGCCGACTCGCGGCTGACCATGCTGTCCAGGTGGTTGGGGCTGCGCAGGTCCGGCAATCGCCAGCCCAGCAGCGCCAGGAAGCCGAACATGGTCGTGACGATGAAGGTCAGGAAGAAGGGGCCGATATCCGACTGGGCGAAGGCATGCACCGATTCGATGATGCCGCTGCGGGTGATGAACGTGCCGACGATAGTCAGCTCGAATGTCAAGAAGATCAGCGCCATGTTCCAGACCTTGAGCATGCCGCGCCGCTCCTGAATCATGATCGAATGCAGGAAGGCAGTTGCGGTCAGCCAGGGCAGGAAGCTGGCGTTCTCGACCGGGTCCCAGGCCCAAAAGCCGCCCCAACCTAGCTCTACATAAGCCCACTGCGAGCCCATCAGGATACCGGCCGTCAGGAACATCCACGGCACCAGCGTCCAGCGGCGGATGGTGCGAACCCAGTCGTTGCCCAGCTCGCCGGTGGCCAGCGCCGCCACAGCAAAGGCGAAGGGCACCACCAGGCCGATCCAACCCAGGTAGAGCATGACCGGGTGGATCACCATCCAGTAGTTTTGCAGGATCGGATTCAGGCCGCTGCCGTCGGTGAGCTGAGCAGGCACTGCGCCGGCCGGTGCAAACACAGCCGAGGGCATGCTGCCGTCAGGCATCAGCCACAGACGGCTGAACGGGTTGGCAACGAAGATCACCACAGAGAGGAAGAAGAGGATGACGCCCAGCAGTACAGCCGTCACGTAGGGCCGCAGCACCGGCTGGCGCTTCCATTGCGCCAGCGTCACTGCCACAGCGTAGCAGCACAGCACAAACGTCCAGAAGAGCAGCGAGCCTGCCTGGCCGCCCCAGAAGGAGGAAATGTTGTAAAACAGCGGCTGCGTGTTGCTCACCTGGTTGGCGACGTAGGTCAGGCTGTAATCGCGCCGTACCAGCGATAGCACCAGCGCCAGACTGGCCAGGGCCACAAAGCCGCCGACCACGTAGAGGGCGTTGCGGCCCGCCACCACCAGCGCCGGACGCTTCATCCAAACGCCGGCCAGGTTCATCCCAATACCAACCACAGCAACTACGAAGGCAATCACCAGTGCGATCAAACCAAGATCGGCCATAGTTCGCTCCTGAATAACTATTTCAAAGGGCCGGTCTACGTCTGGCCGTCCCATATCGTCCAACGCAACCAGCGTACCAATCTACCAGCTTACCAATCTACCAATCCACTCAACCTGTCTCACCATTCAGCAGTTTGCGAATCTCAGCCGCAATGGCGGCGCGCGTCGTCGGGCCGATGAAAACCTTGGTCACGTTGCCCTGCTGGTCGATGATAAAGGTTTCAGGCAGGCCCTGCACACCGTAGGCGTTGTAGATGCGCCCCTGGATGTCCGGGCCGTTGGGGTAAGTGATGCCGTATTGCTCCAGCCACTGCAGGTTGAGCGGCTCTTGGTCCAGGTAGTCGACGCCGATGAACGCCACGCCCTGGTCCTTGAAGTCTTGCCAGGCCAGCTCCAGATCGACCGCTTCGTCCTTGCAAGAGATGCACCAGGTAGCCCAGAAGTTCAACACCACGACTTGCCCTTGCAGCTCGGAGAGACGCAGGGTTTCGCCGTCAAAGGTGGTCAGTGTGAACTCGGGCGCCATGCCATCGTCGACTCGCTGGTCGCCGGCATTGACCAGGCCGTAGACCAACACCGCCACGAAGAAAACTGCAACGGCCAGCACCAGCCAGCGGCCGATGCCGCCTGACTTAGCGGGCGGTGGGGTAGGGGGTGTCACGTTTTCTATTGTCATACAACACTCCACTCAAAAGGTCAGCGCCAGCCACCCGATTCCTGTAAGCTACCGGGCCGGCGCTCGAATCGTTACTCCAGTCGCTGTAAGTCCGCATCGACTTGAGCCAGGTAGTCCTCGTTGTCGGTCTGAGCGGTCGCTGTCAGCGGCCGGGAAATCGGCGACGCGCCGGCAGCACCTGCCGGCGCCTTGGTCCAGCCGCGCAGGGTCATGAAGATCCAGACTGCGCCGCCGATCAAGGCGACCACGGGCAGGAGCCATACCAGCCAGTTGAGACCTTCGCGCGGCGGCTCGCCCAGCACGACCGGGCCGTACTGCGCCACAAACTCCTGCTTGATCTGCTCCTTGGGCACGCCAGCCGCCAGCCGGTCCGAGATCACCTGGCGCATCTGGACGCAGGCCTGCAGGTCGCAGTTGTCCAGCCGCACGCCGTTGCACAGCGGACAATACAGCTCACGCGCGACTGCTTGAATCTGGTCCAGGGAAGGTGGTGGGTTTTCTTGCGCCTGGGCGGTGGGGACGATCAGCGCCAGGACAATACAGATGGCGACAACTATGCGCTGCCACCGCTCTCCCCGCCATAGCCGGTCAACAGCGCCATGCTTGATGTGGTGATTCATACTTGTTGCGTTTCTACCGTGTAGATTGACTTATTCAGCCGACAAGGACGCAATTATACCACAGATCGACCGGTTGGCTAGTTTGGGCATAGCAAGTTCATTGCTTCTCAAGACAGGCGCCTCGCCGAGGGGTTTTCACCGCGCGCTTGAAAACTTGACAGTTTTTGACAAATTTGGTACAAGCTAACATAAGTCGCAGAGACGGTAGTTTATTCGCACCTTTTATTGGTCCTTTTATCTGCATGGAGAGCCGCCGATGTCCCCCCGAACACCTTTCAGATTGGCGATTATCGCGATTGTCCTGATCGCCCTACTCGTTCCGGCGCTGCCAGCCGCGGCGGCGCCGGTTTCGCAAAGCGGCGGCGTGCATATCGTTCAGCGCGGCGAGACGCTCAGCCAGATCGCCCGCAGCTATGGCGTCAGTATGGCTGCCCTGGCGCAGGCCAACGGCATCAGCAACCCCAACTTTATCTATGCTGGCCAGCGCTTGACAATCCCTGGCGCATCGGGCGGCTCCAGCTCGGGCGGCTCCAGCGCTAGCGGCGGCGTTCATGTGGTCCGTCCTGGCGAAAACCTGAGCAGCATTGCTGCCCGCTACGGCACGACGGTGGCCGCCTTGGCGCGGGCCAACGGTATCGCCAACCCTAACCACATCTACGTGGGGCAGCGCCTGACGATCGCTTCTGGATCTGTCAGTAGCACGCCCAGCCAACCGGCGACGCCCAGCCAGCCGGCCGCCAGCAGCGGCCGCTGGATTGACATCAATCTTAGCAGCCAAACACTCACAGCCTATGAGGGTAGCAGTCCCGTCTTCAGCACGTTGATCAGCAGCGGCTCGACCTTTGCCACCCCGACCGGCACGTACAGCATCCTTTATCACGTGCAGTCGCAGCGCATGACCGGCCCAGGCTATGACCTGCCCAACGTGCCCTGGGTGATGTACTTCACCAATCGAGGCCACGCGATTCACGGCGCCTACTGGCACAACAACTTTGGCCAGCCCATGAGTCACGGCTGCATCAATATGCGGCCCAGCGAGGCCGAGTGGCTCTACAGCTTTACCCCGAACGGAGCCCAGGTTGTGGTGCATTACTAGCATCTGCAGCCTGCGTGATGCGTGATGCTGATCCAAAAAGCTAATTTCTGGGCCGAAGTGGACGGTGAGGTCGTATTGAGCGAGTGGCGTGTACAATTGCTGCAAGCCATCGACCAGGCTGGCTCCATCAGCGGCGCGGCCCAACAACTCGACATACCCTACAAGCTGGCCTGGGAGCGCATCCATGAGATGGAGGCGCGCCTGGGCCAGTCGTTGGTGGACGCCCAAGTAGGCGGCGCCGGCGGCGGCGGCGCCACGCTCACCCCGCTGGCGCGCGACTTTGTCCGGCGCTGGCGTGAGTTCAATCAAGGGTTGGAAGCCATGGTGGCCCAGCGTTTCGCGGCGGCCTTTGGCGATTGGTCTCCCCACCCGCAGGGCAACTGACCAGGCAATTGACGGCGGAGCAAGGCCCCAGCGCTGCTGGGGCTGTCTCTATGGCTGCGAGGCCTGGCGCCCGGCGCCTCTTTTCAAGACTCACTCCATGACTTCAAGCCGTCGTATCTGGCTGTTGACAGCTATTCTGGTCGTGGCGCTGGCCCTGGGCATTGTCCTGGGGCGTTTTGTCTTAGCCCCCGCAGCGCCGCCGGCTGGCCAGTTCGAGCCGGTAGCTCTGGAGACTGCCGCCCCCACGGCTACGGCGACACCCACCGCCCCTGCACCCTCAGCCACGCCTACACGTCTCACGGCCACGAAGACTATCCACAGCACGCCCACCCCGACGGCCCTGCCCGCTGCGCCTGTGGCCCGCACCCCGGGCCCCACCGTCGCACCCGACCTGGCCCTGGAGTTCAGCAAGCTCAAGCCCAACCAGTACCTGGGCGTCGTGGCTCAACGCTACGGCGTCTCACTGGACGAGTTGGTGAAGCTGAGTGGCATCGAAAACCCCGACGTTGTCCCCATCGGCCAGGGCCTGGTCATCCCCCACCGGCCGGGCCGCAACACCCCCGATCAAGTTCTCCTGCCCGACAGCGAGTTGGTCTACGGCGCCGGTTACATCGATTTTGACATCAACGCCTTTGTGGCCGAGCAGGGCGGCCGGCTATCGCAAGTCCAGATGACCGGATCGAACGGTGAGCAGTGGAGCGGCGCGGACGTAGTGGAACGGGTGGCCATGCGCTACAGCGTCGGCCCGCGCGTGCTGCTGGCCATGATGGAGGCCGGCAGCGGCTGGGTCACCAATCCTGACCCGCAGGGCATCGCCGCCGACTATCCTCTGGGCCACACCAACGGCGCGCCCGGCCTGCTGCCGCAGCTCGAATGGGCCGCCGACGCGTTGAACCAGGGCTTCTACGGCTGGCAAGATCGCGGCGAGACCGCCATTCGCTTCGAGGATGGCACACTGGCGCGCGGCGCACCCGGCCTCAACCCCGGCACTGTGGCGGTTCAGCATGCCTTAGCGGCTGATACGACCTATAGCCAGCTTTCCGAACGCTTGGCGGATTTCGACGCGGCCTACCGCAAGCTATTTGGCGATCCCGCGGCGCTGGACGCCGGCCCGGTGCTGCCGGCTGGCCTGGAGCAGCCGCTGCTACACCTTCCCTGGCTGCCGGGGGAATGGTGGCACATGACCGGCGGGCCGCACGGCGGCTGGATGCCCAGCAGCGGCTGGGCTGCGCTGGACTTCGTGCCGGAGAGCGCGCAGATCGGCAACTGCGTGCCCGCGCCGTCGTGGGCCGTGGCCGCTGCGCCGGGTGTGGTCGTACGAAGTATGCCCGGCGAGATCCTGCTGGACCTGGACGGCGACGGCGACATGCGCACCGGCTGGGTGTTGCAGTACCTGCACATCGTCGATCAGCCAGAGATGGGCGCGCTGCTGGGGCAGGACGACCCCGTGGGCCGGCCGAGCTGTGAGGGCGGCGCGGCCGAGACCACGCATCTGCACTTTGCGCGGCGCTACAACGGCCTGTGGGTGGATGCCGGCGGCCCCGCGCCCATGGTCTTGGACGGCTGGACAGCCTATGGCGGGTTCGAGTACGAGGGGGGCATGACCCAGCCCGGCCAGCCCGATCGCCTGGCAGAGCACTCGCGCGATCGGGCGGTCAATGGGCTGTTGCGGGAGTAATCGGCCTGCTCATCGCCTCATTCCATCAGCGATCTGATGAGTTCATCTCGCGTCACGCCGAGATGATCTGCCACATCCCGCAATACTGCGTTGAGCGTACCTACGCGCAGGGGATTGTGCCGTGGGATGGTCACGTGATGTTCCCCCTGCTTGAATGTGGTCAATCGAATATGGCTGCCGGCCTGTCGCGTCGTTTCGTAGCCGTGCCTGCGCAACCTGGCTGCCAGTTCCTCACCGCCTAAATCACGTGGCAGCTTCATACAAGCATCATCTCATCTCGGACAACGTGCAGGCGAACCATGCCGGGCCGCATTTCTTCGTCAAAATGGCAAGTTACTGCGTCCTGAACCGCCGCCTTAAGTTCTTCCCAGGTATCGGCTTCGGTATAGATTGAATGTCCCAGCGCCTTGGCCACAAACCCACCTTCTGGGGCTTCTTCGATCACAAAAATCAGTTCTTGTGTCATGTCATTCGCCTTTCACGGTCTATACTGGCTCGTTGGTATTTGTCCTCCGGAGCCTGGCAGCACAACAACACTTGCACGTGGTGCTGTTCTGCGCACTCAATCAGAATTGTCCATCGGTAGGATACATTATGCCACAGAATCAGAGATGTTCAAGTCGCGCAATCACTGGTGTCAACCGCTTGTAGCAACGACAGCCACCTTGTGCTTCTCTTCCTCTACCAGGATGCGGCGCAAAGTCTTGCCGACCTGGCTCTTGGGCAGCTCCGTGCGAAATTCGACCAGGGTGGGCACCTTGTAGGGCGCCAAGCGCTCCTTGCAGAAGTCCCGCAGCTCCTCGACCGTGGCGCGCTGGCCTTCCTTGAGCACCACGAAGGCCTTGACTGTCTCGCCCCGCTTGGCGTCAGGCACACCCACCACCGCGGCCTCCAGTACCTTGGGATGCGTAAACAGGACCTCTTCGACCTCGCGCGGCACGATGTTGAAGCCGCTGGCGATGATCAGGTCCTTCTTGCGATCCACGATGCTGAAGTAGCCGTCCGCGTCCATGACCGCGATGTCGCCCGTGTGCAGCCAGCCGTCCGCGTCGATGGCGTTGGCCGTCTCCTCCGGGCTGTCATAGTAGCCTTTCATCACCTGCGGCCCGCGCACCACCAGCTCGCCGGCCTCTCCGACGTCCAGGAACTTGGTCACGCCCTGCTCGTCAGGCTCCAGGGCGACGATGGCCAGCTCGGTGCTGGGAAAGGGCATGCCGACGGCGCCGATCTTGGTCTGGCCAAAGACCGGATTGCCCGCGGTCAGCGGGGAAGATTCGGACATGCCGTAGCCTTCCACCAGCTTGCCGCCGGTCACGGCCTCGAACTGCTGCGCCACCTCGGCCGGCAGCGACGCGCCGCCGCTGAGGCAGACGCGGATGCTGTGCAGGTCGTGCTCAGCCACCCGGGGATGGTTGAGGATGGCGATGTACATGGCCGGCACGCCGGGATAGACCGTGACCTTCTCGTGGGTGATGATCTGCATCAGGTGTAGCGTGTTGCGGGGATCGGGCGCCAGCAGCAGCTCGCCGCCCAGCTTGAGGCAGGTCAGCATGCCCACAGTCATGCCGTAGACGTGGAAGGCCGGCAGGGCCAGCAGGAACTTCTCGCCGCCTGGCTTGAGCGAAGGCACCCAAGCGTTGATCTGGGCGATGTTGGCCACCAGGTTACGATGGGTCAGCTCGGCAGCCTTGGGCAGGCCCGAGGTGCCGCCGGTAAACTGGAACACCGCTGTGTCGTTGGCCGGGTCGATGGGCACGCTGGGCGCTGTGGCCGGGGCCGCGGCCAGCAGATCGCTCATAAAATGGGCGCCGGCGCGCAGCGTTACGTCCTTCATCAAGCCGCCCGCGCGCACTTGTTTGGCCACGCTGCTGCGGAAGGGCTGGCCGATGCTGTCGGGGATGTCGGCCAGGATGATGGTTTTGATCGCCGTGCGCGGCTGGATCTCCAGCACGCGCTCGTAGAGGCCGCTGAGGGTGACGATGGTCTCGGCCCCGGCGCTGCGCAGCAGCGGCGTCAGCTCGTGAGCCGGATAGGTGGGGTTGGTGTTGACCACGATCGCGCCGGCCTTGAGCACGCCGAAGTAGGCGATCACCAACTGCGGGATGTTGGGCAGCATCAGCGAGACGCGGTCGCCCTTGGCCACACCCAGTTGCGCCAGAGCCGCGGCGAAGCGATCGCTCAGCCGGTTGAGCTCGGCGTAGCTCAGCTTGGCCTGCACCCGCAGCCCCAGCGGCAGGTAGCGCAGCACCATGCGCAGCGCCGTGTGGTCAGGAAAGCGTGCCGCCGCGTCCAACAGCGCTTGCTGCACGGTGGTGTTGGGGACGTCAACGCTGTGGGCGACGTCCGGCTCATAGTGGGCAAACCAGCGGAAATCTGGGGTCATGGCGATGGGTCTCCGGGCGTGGATGAGGATGGTGTGACGGAGTCCATTCTACACCCGTTGGCCGGGCCAGCCTATTTTGCCCCTACCGATGCGTTCTTGGAATGGCTTTTCACCCGGAGGTCGAACTGGGTGGGGACAGTTCGACAGCCTGTTCTTTGCGACACTGGCACAGCCGATCTGCTCCAAAGTGGGCAGCGTTACCCCGGAGATTGAGTTTGACGGATGCTATCCATCCTGCTATACTTGGTACCATGACTAGCGGATTTGATACTTTGCACAATCAGAAAACCGGTGCCGTTCTTGAACCCTTAGAACTGGCCTTGCTAGCCTTGGACAAACCGAAGGCGGTTCGACGTACGCCTCTCAAAGGGGGCGGGACGGGAGCAACCAAGACAACTGCGGCTAGCTCTGCGCGCCTGGCAGATAGCTTTGAACTGCGCAATGCGGCGGACTTTGCCGTGTACAGCGCCAGCCACCCGCAGTTGACAGACTTCCTACAGGCAAGCCATCAAGAACTGCGCCGGTTGTTTGGCCATGAGCCCAAATTTGTGCTGGAAGTCGTGCGAGACCCGGAGGCTTCAGCTCCCAGCGATTTTCTGTTTGTCAACATCCGTACTGCCATGCCGGTAGACGAAGCTATGGCGCGCCTTGATCAGTTCGACGACAGCTGGTACCTCGACCAAGTCGACCTGTTTGGTGAGTTGGTGAACTTCAACCTGGAATTCTATGACCTTTGAGTGGATGGATTACCTGGCCCTGGCCAAGAACCTGTCTGCATCGCCAGCCTCGCCTGGGCCGGAGGAGGCTGCGCTGCGCACTGCCACCAGCCGCGCCTATTATGCAGCGCTGCATCTGGCATCGCAACGCGCACAGGCAGAAGGCTACATCCCTACCTTCAGCGGCGACGACCATCAAGGCATCAGTCGCCACTTCCGTACGCTAGGCGCTGATCGAGTACGCAAGAAGATCGCGTCCGACCTGGATCGCATGCGCAAGTCGCGCAACCAGGCCGATTACGATCTGACGCTAACTCAGACGCCGCGAGCCATGGCGGAATTGACAATCAAGTCCGCAGAGCAAACCATCATCACGCTTGTGTCGTTGGAATAGCCGGCGACCTCCTCCTCCCCGCAGCCTCCCGGCTCTCTACAACTCCCCCCAAAACGTCCGATCCAGCACCGCCGGCAGCAGCGCATCCAGCTCAGCCTGCTGCGTCTCCCACCCCGCGTCCCGCAGCTTGGGCTCGACGTGGATGCGGCAGGTGTCGGCTTCGTTCATGTCACGCTACGCCATCACCAACACGCTCTCCGCCTCTTCTGGCAGTGTAATGGCGACGAACATCGATGCCGGATACAGATAGCCGTCGGGTTCCGACCTATCCTCATCGAGGACGCGCAGCATGTTGTGTGATGCCGCTTTGGAATCCGCTACAGTGCGGTAAACCTTGCCCAAAATCAAGCTTGCTGGATTCGTACCGTTGTTGATGCAGATCACGTACTTATTCATCGATCACCCGTATCTCTGATTGTGCTGAGAATTCGAAACTCAATCATCGATCTCTGCCACTACGAACATAATTCAAGCAACAGGTATTGTACATCAAGCACAACCTGTTGCCAAACGCGCTCAATTCACTGGGGTTGCTACTCGCTCTCCCTGACTTGCCTCTCACCTCGCAATCCGTATAATCCAATGCCATGCGTGAATCGTCGTATCCAATGGTCTCCGTCGAGGATGCCCTCGCCATTATTTTGAGCCAGGTTGCGCCATTGCCAGCTGAGCTGACGCCGCTGCACGATGCCTTGGGTCGGGTGCTGGCTGAGGACGTGCATGCCCCGGCCGCGCAGCCCCCCTTTCCCGCCGCGGTGGTGGATGGATTCGCCTTGATCGCCGCCGACGGCGCTGGCCCGCGGCGGTTGATCGGCGAGCAGATGGCTGGCTACGTGGCGGAGATCGTAGTTGAGCCGGGCACGGCTGCGCGCATCACCACCGGCGCGCCCATCCCGCCCGGCGCGGACGCGGTGGTGATGGTCGAACGCGCCGACGAGGTGGACGGCTGGGTGACGCCGCACCCAGGCCAAAACTTGCGCCCCGGCCTGGGTATCCGGCCGGTCGGTTCGGATGTGCAGGCCGGCCAGCAGGTGCTGACGGCCGACCAGGTGTTAGGACCGGCAGAGCTGGGCGTGCTGGCCTCGTTGGGCATGGATCGAGCGCTGGTCCACCGCCGGCCCGTGGTGGGCGTCTTCTCCACCGGGGACGAACTGGCGGAGCCAGGCCAACCGTTGGCTCTGGGCCAGATCTACGACAGCAATCGACCCATCCTGCTGGCAGCCGTGGCCCAGGCCGGCGGCCAGCCGCTGGACCTGGGTATCATCCGTGACCGGCCGGGCGAGTTGGAGCAGAAGCTGGCGGCCGGGCTGGTCGCGGCCGACCTGCTGGTCAGCTCGGGCGGCGTCAGCATGGGCGAGTTGGACCTGCTCAAGCCGCTGTTGGCCCGCTGGGGCGTGGTCCATTTCGGCCGCGTGCAGATGAAGCCAGGCAAGCCGATGACCTTCGCCACACTGCCAGCGAGGTCGGCTAACGGGCAGATCGATCCTGCTGGGCGGGCTAAGCCAATCTTCGCCCTGCCGGGCAATCCCGTTTCGTCGTTGGTCACTTTCCAGCTTTTCGTGCGGCCGGCCATCCGCCGTCTGCTGGGCTATCAAGCTGTGGGCCTGCCACAGATCAACGCCGCGCTTGGCCACGAGTTGCGCCTGGACCCGGAGCGGCCGGAATACCACCGCGTGACCCTGCGTCGCGAAGATGGCCGCTTCGTGGCCGTCTCCACCGGCAGTCAGGCCTCCAGCCGGCTGCTGTCGGCCAGCGGCGCCAATGGGTTGCTGGTGCTGGAACAGGCGACCGGTGTGCTGCCGGCCGGCGTCGAGCGGCCGGCGCTGCTGCTGGACGACGGCTGGCTGGCCGCCTGACCCTGTCTCTCGACCCAAGCGAGTTCCTATGAGTTCCTCTGAGTTCCCTTCCCGTCAAGTAGAACCCACCGCACAGCTAACACATCTGGACGAGCACGGCGCGGCCCGTATGGTCGATGTCGGCCACAAGGCTGAGACCGAGCGCGTGGCCATGGCCGCGGGCGAGGTGCGCATGGCCCCTGCGACGCTGGCTGCCATCGTGGCCGGCGACCTGCCCAAGGGCGACGTGCTGGGCACGGCCCGCATCGCCGGCATCATGGCCGCCAAGCGCACCCCCGACCTGATCCCGTTGTGCCATCCCTTGCTGCTCAGCCAGGTGGCCGTTGACTTGCAGCCGGATGTGGACAACAGCCGGGTTGTCATAATGGCCACGGTGCGCTGTCACGGCCAGACCGGCGTCGAGATGGAAGCGCTGACCGCAGTCGCGGCCGCGGCGTTGACCGTCTACGACATGGCCAAGGCGCTGGAGAAGGGCATAGTCATCGGCGAGATCCGGCTGCTGGAGAAGCGCGGGGGGAAGAGCGGCGACTGGGTGACAAGGTGACAAGGTGACAGGGTGACATGCGAAGAACCGGACGTACACGGCAATGACCAATCTACCAATCTACCAATCTACCAATCTACCAACCATTGACGTGCAAGTGCGCTTGTTTGCCTCCTTGCGCCAGGCGGTGGGCGTGGGGACGTTGAGCCACAGCCTGCCATTGGGCGCAACGGTGGCGGATTTGGTGCGGGCGTTGGCGGCCGAGTATCCGCAGTTGCCCACGGCGGCCGGCGCGATCTTTGCCTCGGTCAACCGTGTCTATGCCGGCCAGGATACCATCTTGAAGCCGGGCGACGAGGTGGGACTGTTTCCGCCGGTCAGCGGTGGGCAGCCTGGGCCGCGGCTGTTCGAGATCACCGAGGCGCGCCTGTCGCTGGACGATGTGGCCGGCCGCGTGGCCGCGCCCAACCGCGGCGCTGTGACCGTCTTCACCGGCCTGGTGCGGGGCGAGACCGACCTGGCCAACCCCTACGCGGCCGCGCCGCAGGCGGTCAGCGGCGATGAGCAAGGCCGGCTGCGCACCGATTATCTGGAGTACGAGGCCTACGCTGAGATGGCCGAGGCGGTGATGGCCCAGATCGGCGCAGAGGTGCAGGAACGCTGGCCGCAGATCGAAGCTGTCGGCATCGTCCACCGCGTTGGCCGCATCGAAGTGGGCGAGCCCAGCGTGATTATCGCCGTGGCGGCGGCCCATCGCAAGGGTGCCTTCGACGCGTGCAGCTACGCCATCGAGCGGCTCAAGGCCATCGTGCCTGTCTGGAAGAAAGAGGTTGGCCAGGATGGTCAGTGGTGGGTCGAAGGCCCGCGCGAGGCCAATCCGGCGCAGTCCGTCATCCTACCTTGAGGTGCAGACTTCGGAAGTCGCCGCATTTATAGAAGCAGAGTCCATCACTGTGGCCCAGATGTTACCTAAGTTGGCGACTTCCGAAGTGTGGGCCCGCTTTGTGCCCTATGCGCTCCCTGTGGTATAATCCCACCGTCAGCAGCGAAGCACCTTGACAAAAGGATAGGACAGGCTGGAGCGCCGTCGCTGGTCGTCCGTTGTGCGGGCGGCCAGAGGAACTTCCCGACTCCCGCTCGCGCCCCCTTCGGGGGACGTGAGAAGGTTGCCTCACGAAACAGCAAGTGAGGGCGCTGCGGCCGCAAGGGCGCAGCGACTACAACCGCAACAGAAAGCACTCCCGGCGCAGGCCGCTGGCAACAGCGGCCCCGTCAGGGCTGAAACGGTGGGGTAAGAGCCCACCAGCGGCGGCGGCGATGTCGCCGGCTAGGCGAGCGTGCAACTGGGAGCAAGGCGAGTGGGCCGGGCTGCGCGAGCAGTTCGGTCTCGTCGCAGCAGGGACGGCGAGGCCGGGTAACACCCGGCAAGCCAGGACCGGCCTTAGGTCTGAGGACCTGAGAGACAGATGACGGCCTCGACAGAATCGGGGGTACATCCAGCTTGTTTCTACTTCGCTCTTGATTGCCGACGTGGCGGAACTGGCAGACGCGTCAGACTTAGGATCTGGTGACCTAACGGTCGTGGGAGTTCAAATCTCCCCGTCGGCACTGACAAGGTTTCGATTCTTGACTAATATCACAACATGGATAAAATACGTCGTTGTCGGGCAGTTGAGCTTTTACAAATTAGTGATGGTAAGGGCGTTCTGGCAGTACGGGCCCGTGGCCTAGCGGGAAGGCGCCTCCTTTGCACGGAGGAGATCGTCGGTTCGAATCCGACCGGGTCCACCTCCGCGGCGCTGGCGGCAGCAGAACGTTTACTTACCTCCACAACAGAGTGTCAATGCGGGCGTAGTTCAGCGGTAGAACGTCTCCTTGCCAAGGAGAAGGTCGTGAGTTCGATTCTCATCGCCCGCTCTTGAGCGACTAGCAGTGGCATCTGGCGTATGGCATTGAAGTTTCAGTGGCATACGCTGGTTTGATTAAGGGCCCTGCGACGCGCTTTCCATGCCGAGGTAGCTCAGTTGGTAGAGCACGCGACTGAAAATTGCGGAGTCCCCAGTTCAAGTCTGGGCCTCGGCACCAGGTCTTTCCCCGGAGTGCGTCTGGGGCAGTATTCGGGGATCGTCTAATGGCAGGACAGGGGACTTTGGATCCTCTAATCATGGTTCGAATCCATGTCCCCGAGCTTGCGCCTTTGGTCGATGACCGCCGTTAACAGAGCAGGTTGAACGAAGGTAGTATGGTGACCATAGCTCAATTGGCAGAGCACCTGGTTGTGGCCCAGGAGGTCGTGGGTTCGAGCCCCACTGGTCACCCCATCGGCTTGGTTCAGCACGCCCAGACATTGTTTGTCTGGGCGTTTTTTGTTCTGTCGCCGGAGGCATCGGTCCCTTTATTGGTCAATTGGAGGCGAGCATAGCCGTGACCTCGGTGCTGGTGCTCAACGCCACCTACGAACCACTCAGCGTGGTATCGATCAAGCGAGCTATCGTCCTGCTGCTGAAGGAGAAGGCCGAGTTGCTGGAAGCAGCCGAGACCACGCTGCGCGCGCGCGGCGTGGCCATGCCGGTGCCGTTGGTGATCCGCATGGTCTACTACGTGCGCATCCCGCGCTCGATGACGCTGCCCCTCTCCCGACGCACCATCATGGCACGCGACCAGTACACCTGCCAATACTGCGGCGCGACGCCTCAGCGCGTTGAGCTGACTCTTGATCATGTGCTGCCGCGCAGCCGCGGGGGCAAGACCGAATGGGAGAACGTCGTGGTGGCCTGCCGCATTTGCAACCAGAAAAAGGGCAACCGCACCCCCAAAGAGGCGCTGATGGTGCTGGCGCGACCACCGCGTCGTCCGCGCTACGTGGCTCTGGCTTTTTTGGGCGAGAACAATCAGCGCGAGGCATGGAACAAGTACCTGTTCTAGATGGTCGTCAGCGCGCAGGGGGGTTGACGGTGTGGGTTTCGATACGGCGGCCTACTCAACCCACGCCAATCTACCATCCTGCGCTGGTCATTCAACCCTTGCTAAACACAAACGGGCTGCCCCTGGAAGGGCAGCCCGTTCGTTTTCGCGCCGTAGCAGTTTATCGGATAATCCGAGGTGATGCTACGGCGCTTGGGTCATGACTACACATTAGCATCACCTCCTGTTGTAAGGATAGCGTTGGAGGGGTCGGCATTACGCCGAACGTGTCCGATTATCACATACTATTGCCTATCTGTCAACTATAGCGCCAGCTTAACATTCGAGCGGGATCTGGTCTGTAAGCTCTATCGCGTTATAGTCCAGCGCGCAGCGCCAGGCGTATACCTCAACACCCGCGCGTTGCGCCTGCCGCAGCGCCGCCGCAAAGGCCGGGTCGGCTGTGGCGTGGGGGGCAAAGCGTACAGCATCGCTGCGCTGCACCACGAAGCCCACGGCCGACCGATCGCCGGCGCGGCGCAGCGCGGCCAGCTCAGCCAGGTGCTTGACGCCGCGCGTCGTGGGCGCGTCAGGAAAGAGGGCCAGGCCATTCTCGACCAGCGTGACCGACTTGACCTCCAGCCAGCAGCGCGGCCGGCTCGGGCCGGGGCCATCGCTGAGCAGGAAGTCCAGCCGGCTGGCCCCAACGCGCACCTCGCTTTGGACGTGGTCGTAGCCGGCCAGCGGCGCCAACCGGCCCGCGCCCAGCGCTTCGGCCACCAGCCGGTTGGGCAGGCGCGCGTCCACCGACACCAGCGCGCCGGCATACGCCACCAGCGCCAGATGGCAGGCAGTCTTGCGTCCGATCAGATCCGGAAAAGGCGCCACCCAGACGGCCGCGCCGGGCGTGAACAGCTCGCCCAGCCGGCCGGAGTTGGGCACGTGCGCGGCCAGCAACTCCCCATCGCAGTCGACGATGGCGCGGAAACGGTTCTCGCGGCGCACGAAGCGGGCTGGCTGGAGGGGGGTGGGCCATTGCATGAGAGTGTCCTGGGTGTGCGCCGGCGGGTCACGGATTCATGGGGAGCGCAGGCGCGGTGGATTCCAACTGCGCCAGTGCGGCGTCTAGCTCAGCCGCGCTGGTCAGACGCTCTGCCGTCTGCATAAATGCCTGCAGCGAGGGGCTGAGCTCTCGTAGGCGCGTCAGCTTGGGGCCGATCGGGTCGCTGGCCGCCGCGCCAGTGGCGTAGCTGCCATGAAAGGCGAAGTAGGCCTGGTTCAGCACCCGCAGAAAGTAGCCATGCTCCGCGAAGGTCTGGCGGCGCGCCTCCATAAAGGCCTCGGCTTCGTCAACGTAGCCTCCAGCCAGCAGCTCGTCCACCACCAGCCGCGTGGCGCGCATCTGCGGCCCGAACTCGAACTCCACCGGCCCGCCGGCCTCTTCCTCCATCTGCTCCAGCGACTGCACGGGCGGCTCCGGCGGCGGCAGCAAGTCCGGGTAATAGCGGGCCAGCAGCGCTCTGCCCAGTTCCTCGCCCGCGATGCTGGCTACGGTCTCGTTGATGATAACGCTCTCCCCGCCGTCCAGGAAAGACCAACCTAGCGGCCGGAAAGCCAGGTAGTTGTGGATCCATTCGTGGGCTACGGTTTCAGCCGTCCAGGGCAGGCCGTAGCGGTCGATGACCATGGTTGGATAGACGCCGTAGCCGCCGGTGCCGGTGACGTAGGCCGACAGGGTTTCGTCTGCTGCGATGGCTTGCTCCAGCGCGGCGCGGCCCGCGCTATCCAGGTCGGGCAGCACGTCTACGGCGCGCAGGCGTTCGATGCGGTTGCGTGGGGAGATCACCAGCAGGTTGGGCGGCTCGCTGAAACGCATACGCACTGGGGGCCACACCAGGCTGGAGGTGGTCAGGCCCTCAGCCCGGATGATGGCGGTTAGCTGCTGCTCCAGGATCGCCTCCACTGTGCTGGACTCGGCGTTGAGCTGCTCCCGAATGGCAGCCAACTCAGCGCGCTGGGCCGTCGTCGCAGTTTCCGCGTCCGCCACAGCCGGGTCCGCGTACGTGCGTTCGATCTGGCCGGCCAACTGGCCGGCGCGCTGGGCCAGTTGCAGCCACTCGCGCACCATCTGCGTGGCCTGCTCCTCGGCCAGGCCGGTCGCGGGGTCCTGCAGCGCATCGCCCAGCTTGCCCGCGACGGCGTCCAGTTCCCAGGCCGCCAGGTCGAAGCGCAGCCCACGCGTCGCTGCCAGGATTGCCTGGTCGAAGGGATCGGCGGGCGGACGCCAGGCGGCCTGGAGGAGCAACGCTGTCAGCAGTCCGACAATGGCCAGGCGCAGCAGGGCGCGCACCCTCAGAACCGGACGCCGCCGGCTGGCCCGGCCAGGCGGGCTGTTGCGGCCAATGCCGGGCAGCAGGCTGCGCTTGCTGTTGTCGCCGTCAGTAGTTGCCATAGAGGACATGATCAACGCTTCCGATATCGATGAGACAACGCACCCTGTGCGCCGCACCGAGCTTGAAGCCATTTAACCACACACTCGCCCGCTGCGCAGTAACCCGCTATCCCGCCAAAAAAACTGCCTTGAGACGGAAACCGGGGCAACATCCCGGCAGCTGCCGTCTCAAGGCAGAAAGAAGGTGAATCAAGTGATCCAGCCAGCGGTCAGTTCGACTGCTGGAACGCATGGAAGCTCTTGGTCAGCCGCAAGGCCATCGCTTGCCGCCGCGGTCACGCTGCGCCAATCTGCCAGCGGTCGACCATGTGGCGCTGCACCACGACTTCCTGGCCGTCCTCTAGCTGGAGCAGGGCAGCGCCCAGGTCGGACCACTGCACCTTGCCGGTGATGGTCTGGCCGCTGCGCAGCGCCAGTTGGATTGGCGCGTCCTGCTCGACGGCCTCCACCAAGGCGGCGCTCAGCGCCTTGCGGGTCCATTCGACGCGGCTGGTCAGTTCTTCGATAGGCGCCTCGAAGTACGCGGCCAGGCTGGCCAGCTCTTCTTCGGTGCCCTGGGCGCGATAGCGCTGTTCGATTTGGCGATAGGCGCCGGCGCCTACACCCGTGGCCGCCTCGATGTCCTGCGGCGTCGGCCCCCCTTTGACAGCTCGCAGATAGCGCAGGTAGTCGTTGGCGCTCATGACTCGCCGTCCTGGTCTGCCGTCTCTTGCGACGGATTGGGCTTCACCTGATAGAAGGCGATGGCCAGCTTCTGCACGGTGATCTCGTCGCCGCCGTTGGCAGCCAGCGTCAGCGCATAGGGGCTGAAACCTCGCAGCGTGCCTTCCAGCGTCGTTCCGTTGAAGAGGGTCAGGTGCATCGGGCTCTCGTCCAACTGGACCTGGGTCAGGTAGACCAGCTCGTGTTCGTCCACCGATTCGGGGAGGTAAGGGCGCTGGCGTTTGCCCTTGGGACGCTCTGGCTTGCGCTCGGTCAGCATTTCCTGGCAGGTGGTCAGCAGGTGCGAGGCTTCGCGGCGGTTGAGCATGCTCAACGGCTTGCCGGCCAGCCGCAGCAGGTCGTCGCCCGACATATCAAGCTGTTGCAGCAGGATTTTTAAGTGTTCCAGTTGGCTGGGGCGCGCAGGCGCCACTTGCGGACGACGCTTGAGGCCGCCTGGCTTGCGCGGTGGTCGTTCGGGGCGGCGCTCCATGCGGTCCGGTTGGTCGGGCCGGTCAGAACGATAGTCGGAGCGCGGTGGACGCGACGGGCCGCGCTCGCTGTCATAGCGCGGCGCCGGACGCTCGCTGTCGTAGCGAGGCGCCGGGCGGTCGCCATAGCCGCGGCCGTAGTTCGAGCTGCCATAGCCTGAGCGGCCGGCCTCGCCGCCGCCGTAGCCTGAACGGCCAGCTTCGCCGCCGCCGTAGCCTGAGCGTCCAGCTTCGCCGCCGCCGTAGCTGGAACGTCCTTCGCTGCTGCCATAGCCAGAGCGGCCGGAATCGCTGCGGCCATAGCTGGGCCGGCCGGAATCGTAGCGCGAGCCAGCGCCGCTGTCATAGCGCGAGCCGGAACCGCTATCATAGCGTGACCCGCTGTCGTAGCGTGATCCGGAGTCGTAGCGTGATCCGCTGTCATAGCGCGGGCGCGGCGCGTCGCCTTCCAGCGGCGACGGGGCGGCCGGCCTGCTTGGCCCGCGCGGCGGTGGATCGGAAAGTACCTTGATCTCCTCCACATCGATCTCCAAAGCGCCGGCCAGGCGTTCCAGGTCGCGCTCAGGAATGGACCGCTCGCCCAGCTCGTAGGCCTTGATCAAAGCCGGGTGGACGCCTGCCGTGCGGGCAAGTTCGTCGATAGTCATACGTTTCTGGCGCCGAAGCTGCCAAAGATCTAGAGCCATTGTGTCTCCCTTCGAGAGTGTATCAAATGTGGTGTTGTGAAACTGGTGTCCACCAGAAACCGGGAGGGTAGATTGCCCTGATTGAGCATGAAGCGTTCGCAGAAACTCCCGGATTCTTTGTGCTTCGAGTTACCATCGTAAGTTATCAGTTCATGGCGATGGGGTGCGGCGTTGCCAGGCCGCTGTCGGCGCCGTTGGACGCGAACGTATCCTGCTCGATGGGCGGCAGGTCGCTCAACGATTGCAGCCCAAAGTGCTGGAGAAAGTCAAAGGTTGTGCGGAGTTGGAAGGGCCGGCCGGCCTGTTCCAGGCGTTCCCCTTGCTCCACCAGGCCGCGGTGGATCAGTGTGCGCAGCACACCGTCGCTGGCGACGCCCCGCAGTTCGTCGATCTGGGCGCGTGTTACCGGCTGCTTGTAGGCTATGATGGCCAGCGTTTCCAGGGCGGCTGGAGATAGCTTGGTTGTCAGGTCCAGGCCAAGAAAGCGCTCGATGGCTGCAGCGGCTTCAGGCGCGCTGACCATTTGAACCCGTTCGCCCTGGCGCTGCACACGAACGCCGCGCGCGGCTTGGACTGCCATCAGGTCAGCCAATGCCTCTTCGACACGCTCAGGTGTTTCTTCCAGGGCGTCTGCCAGCGTTGTTATCTTGACTGTTTCTGGTGCGACAAAAAGCAGGCTTTCGAGGAGAATAGCCAGTTCCGTCATTGGGCGCAGATAGGAAGCGCTTTCAGCGCTTGCCACGTCAGACATAGCTCACGGTTCCCACGTTTCTAGCAGGACATCACCCACAGTCCTTTTGCCCAGTGTAGGGGCTCTGCAAGGAGGCGACATCCTCGCTGCCCAAGTACACCGCCCACATTACCGACATCTACTTCTCTGAAAACTTCCCCTGAATTCGATCAACGCCAGCCTTGGCCAGACGGTCTTTGCTTGCTGGCCAGATCGGGCATACAGAAACACAGCAGAGGTTTCTCTATGCCTGGTGCAATCTGGCTGGCTCCTCGTTATCGATCTAGGGCTTGCAGTCGATTATACCTACATCTATCCCCACGTGCAAGTTCGGCTGCAGCAATTCCAAATATGAACTCTGCCAACGCGGAGTCGAGCCTTTCGGCGGGCTAGAGCGTTTGATTCGCACCGGCAAACCCGGCTGAAGCCTCGACTCCGTGCCAAATCTGGAATTGCTGGTTCGGCTGCGGCAGGATTGACGCTCAATAGTCCAGGAAGTAGAACTGCTCCAAGTCCTGGTCCGTGGCGACGCCTTCCGCCAGGCGCTGGCGCAGCCGCTCGGCCTCGGCCTCCGGGTCGCCAATATCGCGGAACAGGCCCAAGAAGCCGCTCTTAGGCTGGGGCAGCTCAGTCGGCAAGCTGGGCGTGCGGCCATAGATTAAATCGATGGTGGCCTCAATGACCTGGTCGTTGCGCGGCAGGTAGCGATGCACCTCCTGGATGTAGTACATCTGCGCCCCCGGCAGCACGGCCGAATAGAGCGGCACCGTCGCGTCGCCCGAGTCCGGCCCCTGGCTCTGCGTGCTGAGACGTATGCTAAGCCGTTCCTGGGCGTCGAAATCCAGGGACAGATCCACCTTGGTTTCCATGTGACAACCGGCGATCTGGATTGTCTCGATCGGGTGGTCGTGATCGGCCAGTAACTCGTGGAAGCGCCGGCCTGCGTCGAGATAGTCCTGGCGCACCCCTTCCAGCCGCCACTGCCGAGCGTCGTAGACGTCGAAGTTGGCCGGGTAGGGCCGGCTGCGGGGAAAGAGATCAGGCGGCGCAGGCGCCAACTGATAGACGCTGGGCATGTTCAGCACAAAGCGCCGAATCGAGTTGTTTTCGTTCAACGCCGAGGCCAGCGCCATCATGCGGTTGCCCTCCATCAGGTCGGCGATGGCGCCGGCCGCGCCAAAGTGCGGCGTGCCATGCATGATCACGCGCTTGACCCGGCGCTTGGCCTGCTCTGTGTGGCGCGCGACGAAGGCGCGCGAGACCAGCCCGCCCATGCTGTGACCCACCAGCGTGAATTGCATGTGGGGGTCGTCGTCCGCCCAGCGCTCCAGCGCCTCGCCGAGCCGGTCGGCGTTGAACTCGATCGGGCGTCGCCAGTCGTAGGGGAACTCGAACAGCAGGCACTCGCGGTTGAGGGCTAAGGCAGGCTTCAGGTAGCAGAGCCGTTCTGCGCCAGTGGCGACTGTCAGGATGTTAGGACTGCCATCGGCTGTGCCATCCTGGTTCAGCTCCAGAAAACGGCTTTGCCCTTTGAGCATCAAAGCAGGGTTGAGCCACAGCGAGGTGATCACCCCGCGCACGCTGGCCAGCAAGGAGCCCATCAGCCCTGGCAGCAGAACCACGGCTTCACGGGTGTGGCCGGCGCGGCGCGGCGCATCGTCGGCGCGCATGGCGGCCACTTCGTTGGCGCCAAAGAGCTGTTGGGCAGCCAGGATGCTCTGGCCAGCATCCAGTTCTTCCTGGATTTCCTCCAGCGATAGGACAGACCAGCGGTTCAACAGATCCGTTGTACTCATCGTGCTAACTCCTTCTTGCGGCTCGATCGTGGACGGCGGGGAGGGGCTCTGGCGGCCAAGGCTGAAGGTGTCGTGTTGGGCCACAGGTCTGTTTGTACCACAGTTGCATGATGGTGTCAACCGCTGGCTGAGTTAGACCAGCAAGCCTGCCAACTGACTGCATCGGTTTGCCTGTGCCTTCCATCGGCTTGCCTGTAATTGTGTGGTTTATTCAAACCAGCGTACAATGGTCAGCACACAGGCGATCTACTCGGTCAGCGCCTGTCTACGTTGTACGGAGCGGGAAATGGTGCTAACTCACCAACGCGCTGGCTATCCATCTATCTTACCTCAGGCGAATGTGTTGGTCATCGGGCCTTCGTCAAGCGCCTACGAACTGCTGCGCACCATCCTCATGCGGCGCGGCCACGCGGTGGATCTCGTTGCTTCGGATATCACCGCCGTGGAGAGCATCGAGCGCTATGATCTGCTGGTGTTGGAGCTCGACCCGCGCGACGCTGGCGCAGTGGAGCAGTGTGCCGACGTGCGCGTGCTGACACGGACGCCGCTGCTGGTGTTGGTGCCAGAGACGGCGCGCAATCAAGGCGTTCAGGCGTTGGAATTGGGGGCTGACATGTTCATTACGGTTCCTTTCGACCGGCGTGAGCTGGTGGCGCGCGTCGAGGCGCTGGTGCGCCGCGACCGCGGCCAGTGGTTGCCCGTTCAGGCTGGCTGATCAACCGCCTGCGCCGGCAGCAGACCGTTTTCCTGGCGATAGCTGCGAAAACGCGCCAGTCGCTCGCTGTCTAGCTGAGCCACCAAGAAGCCCTCGCCCCCGTCAGCCAGCACCTGCTGGATGTCGTTCAGGGCTGGCTCTGCGCTGGGATCGGTGATGGAGCTCACGCCGCCGCAGCGGAAAGGGGCCCGCGAGGAGACAGCCTGGTCGCTGACTACCACCGCCAGCACATTTTCTTGGGCGCGGGTCATGGCCAGCGTGTGCCATAACATGCGCGCATACGCTGGCTCCGATTCGGCCCGAATCGTCGTCTGGGCCGGTACGCAGAGCAGCGTCGCATCCACAGCCAGGTGGCGCGCCAGCTCGGGATGCCATAAATCGGAGCAGATGAGCACCGCCAGTCTCGTTCCCTCCACCTCCAGGACCAGGGAAGTGCTGCCCGGCTGAACATTGCGGCGCTTTTCGAAGCCGAACAGCCGGCGCTTGTCGTAGCGCCCCAACTCGCAGCCGTCCCGGCCGTAAACCACCGATGTATTGACTATCGCTTGCGCCACGTCGTCCCAGCGCTCTACCGAACCGGCCACCAGAGTCAGCCGATGGCGACGCGCCAGATCGGCGGCAAAAGCCTGGGCTGCCTGCCAGGGTGCATTGTCGCCGTCGGGCGCCGGGACAGCGTTGAAATGCTCAGGCAGTACGGCCAGGTCCAGCGCTGCAGTGGCCACAGCCTGCTCCAGCAGGCCTGCGATGGCATCGAAGGTGCGCTCCGGCTCCTGCCAGCAGATCGCTGGCTGGATAGAGCAGACGGTGATGGGTGTGTTGGTCATAGGCGTATTATACCCTTGCAGGAAACTGGGTCAACTGGGCCGGCGGTGTCACAGCCGGTTTGTTGACGCCTCTGCGGCTCTGTGGCATAATTTCAGCGCTGCCATCCATGTTGCTGGGCGCACAATCGTCATAGCAAGCCCGGCAGGCTCGGTCAGACCACTGGGTGGCGCTGCGCAACGACCGGCCGCAGCGATTTTTGGGCCGGTGGCGGGCGTCGGCCACCTGGCAGAACTCCGCAGCGGCAGATTATCGGCGCAGGCCGGCTTTTTGCGGCCAGCCTTCAAGCCCTCAACACCATCGCAACGACGACGCGAGGCAAAGACCTATGTTCGATCCCGACGATTCCTGGGCGCAGCAGGACCAGGCCGAGGCTTGGAGCAGAGCCATGGCCCTGTTTCAGGATGGCTACGAGCTGCAGACCCAGGGCCAGTGGGCCGACGCTATGGCCTGTTATCGCCAGTCGCTTGCGCTGCACCCGACGGCTGAGGCGCATACATTCCTGGGCTGGGTCCTGAGCTTTCTGAAGCTGTACGACGAAGCCATTGAGCAGTGCCGCCAGGCGATCGCAATCGATCCCAGCTTCGGCAACCCCTACAACGACATTGGCGCTTATCTGATCGAGATGGATCGGCTGGCAGAGGCCATTCCCTGGTTTGAGCGGGCGCTGATGGCGCCGCGCTACGATGCTCGCTGTTATCCTCTCTACAACCTGGGCCGGATCCACGAGAAATTGGGCGACTGGCCAAGGGCCATCGACTACTATCGTCGGGCCGTATCTGAGAATCCGGCCTACGAGCTGGCTCGCAGCAAGCTGCAAGCGCTGCAGGCCCGGCTGAACTGAGGCGGTGATCGGTAAACGGTGAGCGGTAACCGGTGAGCGGTAACCGGTAAACGGTAATCGATCACCGATCGCCGATCGCCGACCACCGATCACCGTTCCCCCTCCGGAGGATCATCATGAACTATCGAACCCTGGGCCGCACCGGCTGGCAGGTCTCCGAGATTAGCTTCGGCGCGTGGGCTATTGGCGGCTCCTGGGGCGCCGTGAACGACGCCGAGTCGCTGGATGCCCTGCGCCGCGCGCTGGATTTGGGAGTGAATTTCATCGACACGGCTGACGTCTACGGCGACGGCCGCAGCGAGCAGTTGATCAGCCGCGTGCTCAAGGAGCGCAGCGGCCAGCGCATCTACGTGGCCAGCAAGGCCGGTCGCCGGCTGCCGCAGCAGGTCCCTGAAGGCTACAGCCGCGTCAACCTGACTGCCTGGGTGGAGCGCAGCCTGCGCAACCTGGAGGTGGAGGCCATCGACCTGCTGCAACTGCACTGCCCGCCCACCAGCGTCTATTACATGCCCGAGGTTTTCGGTGTCTTGGACGACCTGGTGACGACCGGCAAGCTGCGGCACTACGGCGTCAGCGTCGAAAAGGTCGAGGAGGCGCTCAAGGCCATCGAGTTTCCCGCCGTGCAGACGGTGCAGATCATCTTCAACATGCTGCGCCTGCGGCCGGCCGAGCTGTTCTTCCCCCAGGCCAAGGCGCGGCAGGTGGGCATTTTGGCGAGGGTACCCCTGGCCAGCGGGCTGCTGACGGGCAAGCTGAGCGCGGCCAGCACTTTCGATTCCGACGACCACCGCCAGTTCAACCGCCACGGCGAGGCCTTCGACGTGGGCGAAACCTTCTCCGGCGTGCCCTACGACGTGGGCTTGCAGGCGGTGGAGGAACTGCGGCCGCTGATCCCGCCTGGCGCGACCATGGCCCAATTCGCCCTGCGCTGGATCCTGATGTTCGACGCAGTCACCTGCGCGATTCCCGGCGCCAAGCGGCCGGCCCAGGTGGATGGCAACATGGCCGCCAGCGACCTTCCCTCGCTCAGCCCGGCCGCCATGGCCGCAGTGCAAGACGTCTATGATCGCCTGATCCGGCCGCATGTGCATCAGCGGTGGTAGGGGGAAGTAGACAAGTAGACAAGTAGGCAAGTAGACAAGTAGGCAAGTAGGCAAGGAGACAAGTAGACAAGGAGGAGGTGGTTAGGGAGTGCTGGGTTGGACGGTGATTTCGCCCACTTCAGCGGCGCCGAGGCGGGGGAGGCCGGCTGTGGTGGCGTCGTAGAGGCCGACGACAAGCCGGTAGCGGCCCGGCGCGAGATCGGCCGGCAGGCGCAGCTCGTAATCATCCTCGACAACCTCGCCGCTCAGCCACGTATTGGTGGGACGACGGCCCTGTTGGGGCACGTGGTCGTCTTGCGCAACGATCCGGCCGTCTTGATCCAGCAGATGGACAAAGCCGGTATAGGAGGTTTCGCTGGCCTGCTGCGCCAGCCAGCCGACGGTCACAGGCAGGACTGTGCCGGGCTGCACCGGCTGAGTCGGCGCGCGCACGCCCAACAAATCCACGAGGGACTGGAACCTGGCGTCCGAGGGGAAATCGAACGGGCCCGTTGGGCTGAAGCGGCGCGTGCTGGGCAGTACGTTGAGCGGCAGATCGACCGACGAGCCGGCAAACCCGGCCGTGGCGTCTTCGATGCCCGCTGCGAGCAGGCCCAGGCGCAGCGTCCACGCGCCCGGCTGGTCGACGCCCGGCGCGTCGAAGCGCAGCCGGCTCAGCACCACGGCGCCGGGCGGCCATTGCGATGTGGGAAAGGAGACTCCGGCTGGGGCCAGCCAACCGCCGCCGCCTGCCACCTGGCCGGCCGGGTCGATCCAGTAATAGCCCAGTTTGTAGTCTTGATCAGCCTGCGCGATCGCCTGCCACCAGGCATCGACGGCGATAATGTCGCCTGGCTCGGCCTCGCTGCGGTCAGTTTGGATGCCCTGCAAGGTGATTGTCGGGGCAACGAGGAGCGGCGTGCTTTCGGCCGGCGGCCCGCCGGGTCCCTCGACCACCAGGTCGTTGACGATCACTGGCGCCAGCCAGGCCCAGCGGCCTTGCGGCACGCCGGCCGCGTCGAGGACGTCCAGCGGCTGGCCAGTGACATCGTCGTAGATGCCCAGGCGCAGACTGTACTCGCCGGGCGGGGTACCCAAGTAGGCCGGGATGTCGATCCGGCTCAGCACGACCTCGCCCGGCTGCCAGCGGAAGGTGGGGTAGTTGTAGGCGGCCAGACGGCGGTCCAGCGCCTGGCTGTATTCAACGGCCAGCGCCCGGTCGAACAGGGTGGCAGTCAGCTTGAGATCGCCCGTCAAGGGCGCCAGACTGCGCCAAAAGAGTAACACGGGGCACAATGGCTCGGCGCAAGCTGGTTGCGAGTACCCTAGCAGCTCCACCAGATTAGCGAAATTGACGTTCAGTTGCTGGCCCTGGAAGGCGGCGGTCAACGGCGGCTCGCTGGGGAAGGCTATGCCCTGCGCACCGGGGCCAGCGCGCACGGCGTCGAAGAAGCGATAGCGCAGGGGTGCGCCCAGACCCCAGAAGCTGGCCGAAGCAGGCTGGGCGTCGCCCGCGGTGTCCAGCAGAAAGGGCACGACGCCGTTGGGATCCACCACCTCGTTCTGCCACTGCACCAGCCAGGCCCCGCGGCGTCCCGCCAACCCGGTGTCGAGCGTGGCTGCTGCATCCAGCCCCAGCACGGCGTTCACGTCCAGCGTCTCGATCTCTGGCAGGCGCAGCGGTTCGATGTCGGGCGCATAGTAGCGCCAGGCCGGGTAGGCGTGGCCGCTGACCAGGACCACAGCCTCGTCGGGCTGTCGTTCAGAATTGACATAAGCTACCAAGCCGCGCCAATCGTCCTTGGTGAAGGCCGGATCGGTGAACCAGTTGCGGATCGAGAAGGCGAAGATGGCCAGGAGGGCCGCGAGGGACAGAAGGGAAAGGAGACGGGAGAAATGGTTAACGGTGAACGGTGAATTGTTATTGGTTAACTGGGGGCGGAAGGGAAGGGCGAGGCCGCCGGCCAGCAGCAGGACCAGGCCGGGCGAGGCCAGCATCAGATAGCGTGGGTTGAACTTGGGGTTGCTGGTGGACAGCAGCAGGATGCCCGCGATGGGAACCAGCAGGTAGAGCAGCACGAAGAGGATCGCTGAACGCTGAGTGATGAATGGTGAACGATGAAGCCGGAAACTGGTCCACAGCAGGGCAGCCAGGCACGCCAGCGCCAGCGCAGCGACGGCCCAGGCCAGCGGGATAGCCTGCTGCTCTAGCACGGTCTCGCCGCTGCTGAAGCTGATCGCGATGTGGCGCAGGGCTTCGTCCAGCTTGAGCGCGCCCTGCCAATAGCTGGCGTCCTCGCCGAAGCGGCGCAGCGCGTTGGGCAGCCAGGGCAGGTAGGCCACGCTGACCAGCAGCGCCGCCGCGGCCCCTTCGATCGCCAACCGGCGTCGGGCCAGGTCGCGCTGCGCCAGCAGGGCGATCACGAAGGTCAGGCCAAAGGCTGCCAGCAAGAAAACGGCGAAATAATGGGTATAGAGCAGCGCGCTGGCTGTCAAAACGAGGACAGCCCACCAGCGCCAGCGCGTTTTCGGGTAGTCAGC
The DNA here is from genome assembly GCA_049294015.1 of Anaerolineae bacterium. Classification (GTDB taxonomy): domain Bacteria; phylum Chloroflexota; class Anaerolineae; order JAAEKA01; family JAAEKA01; genus JAAEKA01. The sequence continues at coordinate 41,617 of JBAQCH010000033.1, read as the reverse complement.
TTGGCTATGGCCGGCGGCCAGAACGCGCAGCAGCGCATAGCCGGCCAGCATGCCCAGCGCCGTCAGCAGGGTGTACATGCGCGCTTCCTGGCTGTAGTAGAGCCAAAGGGGGTGCAGCGCGGCCAGCAGCGCGGCCAGATTGCCCGCCACACGGCCGAACAGCCGCCGGCCCAGCACATAGGCCAGGGGGATCATCAGCACGCCGAAAAAGAGCGCTGGGAAGCGCAACGCCCACTCGCTCAACCCGGCGCCCTGTACCCACGCGGCTGTTATCGCGTAGTAAAGCGGCGGCTGGATGTCGTCGGCCGTCCAGCGGGCCAGCTCGGCCAGACCTTGCTGCACCACCTGGGCCGTCACCGCCTCGTCGTACCACAGCGACTGGCTGCCCAGCGCGTAGACGCGCAAAGCGAAGGCCAGCAGGATGAAAAACAGGGGGAGTCGGCGGGGGGGCATAGGAAATGATGAGTGATGAACGATGAACGATGAAGGATGAGTGATGAGTCATGCATACGGAGAGGAACGTCTCCGGATTCATCATTCATCGTTCATCATTCATCGTTCGTTATTGGCTGTCACAGGCTTCGGGGACGATCGCGCAGATCAGGTCGGGCCGGGGAGCGGCGGTGCTGTCAACCTCCAGCTTGCCGATGACGACGCCGTCGCCGGCTGGCAGCCCCTCATCGTTCAGCAATGCCAGGCGCTCCAGCGTCTCCCAGTAATACCAGCCTGCCACCAGGTCATAGACGCCCGGCTTGAGGTTGGACGGCAGGGCGATGCTGTGCGCGCCTAGCACAGTCTGGTCGGGCTGCCACTGTGAGGTGGGCTGGACGCCAAACCAGGTGGGCATGGAGTCGTCCTGGGCCATCAGGTTGCCCTGGGAGTCGCGCACGTGCAGGAAGACGGTCAAGTCGCGCAGCGAAGGGCCTTGCGACTGCCAGCGCAGCGTTACGGGCGCCCGACTGCCGGGCGCAGCTCGCGTCTGCTCGTTCACGCCGCTCAACTGCACCAGCCAGCCGTCGCCGCCGAAGGTATGGTCCAGCGCGCTGAACGCTGGCGGATCGAGCGGCTGCAAGCTGTTGTGCTGCCACTGCCAGGCGCCCAATGGTGTCCAGGTGTTGGAGTCGAAGCGCGGCGCGTCTGGTTCGCTCGCGCTGACCCGCCAGCGGCTGCCGACATCGTCCCAGCGATCGCCCTGGTAGACGCCGGCCGCCAACGCCCATTCCTTCGGCAGGTACCAGGCCAGCTTAGCCGTAACGACGGTTTCGCCTGGCTGCCAACGGTCGGGCGGCAGCCAAAGCGGCTGGATCAAGGGGCGCTCGTCGCTGCTGTCCACCTCGCGGCCGTCGGGTGTAACCACGAAGGCGCGCAGGTTGAGTCCGGCCGGCAGGGGCGTCAGCGCCTGCCAATAGAGGCGAAAGGCCGTGCTGCGCCACTGGGAGTCCGGCAGTACGTCATAGCCCAGTAGCTTGATCTGTGCGCCGTCCGGTCCGCTAAAGACCAGGTCCAGCGGGAATTGGGGCTGAGCAGCGGGTTGGGCGAAGCTATAGAAATCGGCCGGCAAATCATAGATGCTGGCCGCCGGGCTGCCTTCCTGGCGGCGCAACAGCAGATAGCCGTCGGCGGCGTCTTGCACGGTCCACTGGCCTCCTGCCAGCAGTTCCTGAACGCGGTCCCGCAGCGCGGTCGGATGCATCGCCCAACCGCTGCGCGCAGCCTGGTCCAGCAGCACAAAGTCGCTGTCGCCGAGGGCAGGGAACTCGTAGATACGCTCCCGGTGGCTGAAATGTGGGTAGAGGTTGGCCATGGTGGCCAACGGCGCGCCGGCCGGTATCTGTTGGCTGAAGCGATCCAGCAGGCGATGGTGATCGGTTATCTGGGGCCAGACGTAGCGAAACTGGGAACCGATGGGCGTGTAGCCCCAGGCGATCTGGCTGCCAATGCTCCAGGCCAGCAGCCAGGCGATGAGGATGGCGAAGGAGCGGTGCGCCCGCCACAGGGGATGGTTGTGCAGCGAGACGGCAACGCGGCGGCTGAGGCGGCGGAACCGTTGGCTGCCGACGATGGCCCCCATGATGACAAAGGCCGCCAGCGGCGCCGAGTAGTGCAGTTGGCCGCTGTACTGGAAGGGATAGGCGCTCAGCAGGTTGGCCAGCAGCAGTGGCAGACCGAGCAGCAGGATCTCTGGCCCGCCCAGCGCCAGGAAGCCGACCGGCGCCAGCAGCCGCAGCAAGTAGGTCAGGCGCAGCGGCTCGGCGACGATACGCAGCACCTGGCCGGGCCGGGTGAGGAGGGTCTTGACCACGCTGCCGAAGCTGTCGCCCAAAGCGCCAAAGCGCGCGACGTAGGGGCTTTCGCTTAGTCCGTAAGCCGCGGCGGCGTGGGCTGGAATGATGACGAAGGTGGCGATGTAGAACCAGGCCAGGCCGGCCAGCAGCACCAGCGTCCCGGCCGCTACGGGCCAACGGGTGAGGCTGCGCTCCGCTGGGGCCAGGCGCCGGCGCAGCCAGAGCGCGCGTGCCAGCGCATAGAGGCCCAATGTGGCCGTCAGCAGGGCCGCGCCCTCTTGCACCGTGGCTATCAACAGCGCAGCGAGCGCAAAGCGTCCCCAGTGTTGTCGTTCGCTGAACAGAAAGGCCAGCAGGATCAGCGGCGTGGCCAGCGGCAAGGCGTGGAAATCGGCCGTCAGTGCGGCCTGTAATGAGGGGTAGAGCAGGTAAGCGACGACGAATGCCAGGCTGGCCAGCGCCTGATAGTTGACAGCGCGTGCCCCTGGCTGACCGCTGCGCTCCTTGCCCCAGTGCAGGCCGAGGCGCAGCCAGGCGATCTGAAAGACAGGCCAGGCCCCCAAGGCCAGCGCCAGCGCCTGCAACACCAACAGCGCGCGCACGTCGTCCCACAGCCAGAACAGCAGCGAGACCGGGGCGAAAATTGGCTCCACATGGTCAGTGAAACGGCTGCTGAGCGCTTCGCCCTTGATCTCCTGCACAAAGCGCCCCTGGCTGGTGTTCCAAATAGCCTGGTCGATCTGCCCCAGGTCGGCTTTGTGGGTCTGGTGGGCATCGTGCAGGCGGATCGAGACCGCGCAGAAGTAGAGGGCAAAGGCAAGGATCATCCCCCACAACACGATGCTGGCCCAGCGCGGCGGCGGCGTCGGTCTAGTTCGATGTGACATAGAGTGGCTCAGTGCCGACGGTAAAGTTGAACAGGCACAGCCGTTTCGTCAAACCAGCGACTGGCGGTACAATGGGCATGGCGGCAGGCTCTGCTGCACAGCGCCGGACCTTGGCGGCTGCTCTGTTAGTAAGACGCTACAATACCGCAACTAAAGACCCATGTCAAGAAACGCTGAACCTCAGCCGACCGCCCAGCCAGCGCGTCGCGCCCGCTGGAAGCCGCTGCAAAGCCTGCTTGTTCTGGTAATCCTGGCCTTCTGGGCCCGGTTTTTGCTTAACAACTGGGATCAACTGGCCAGCTACCCGTGGCGGCTTTCCGGGCTCTCCTTGCTGCTGGCTTTGGCCGTGCTGATGGTGCAGATTCTGCTGGTGGGCACCGTGTGGTGGCGGGCGCTGGCCTTGGTGGGGACAAGATTCACCTGGCGCTATGGCCTGGCCATCTGGCTGCAGGCGCAGTTGGCGCGCTATGTGCCGGGCGGGGTGTGGGAGTACGCCGGACGCTATGCCCTGAGCGCTCCCGGCGGCGCTGGCAAGCGGTCGATGGCGGCCAGCATGGGGCTGGAGATGGCGCTGCAAGTGTTGAGCGCTGCGGTCTTCCTGGCAGTGGCCTTGCTGCTACGCCAGGATGCCCTGCCCGCCAGCTATCTGGCTATGGCCGGCCTGATCATTCTAGGCAGCGTAGTGTTCTTGTCGCCCCCGATCTTTGGCCGCCTGGTGAACCTGGCGCTGAGGCTGCTGCGCCGGCCCGCGCTGCCTTTGAGCATTGCTTATAGCGATGTTACGCTGCTGTTCCTGCTGGCGCTGTTTGCGCACGCGCTGAGCGGGCTGGGTTTTGTCTTGTTTGTCAATGGACTGACGCCGGTAGACTGGTCGACGGCGGGGCTGCTGGCCAGCGCTTTCGTCGGCGCATGGCTGATCGGCTACCTGGCGGTCTTTGTCCCCACCGGCATTGGAGTGCGCGAGGGGGCGCTGGCTCTGCTGTTGGGCGGCGTTTTGCCTGTGACGGTAACGGCCGCGGCCGCGCTGGGCTATCGGGTCTTGATCGCGCTGCGTGACCTGGCGGCGGCGTTGGCGGGGATGGCGATGGCGCGGCGGCAAGCCATCAGCCCCGACGGCCAGGAGACTGAGCGCGCGCCAGAGTGATACGGGTCAGGACAGGCCATACAGCCCCAACGTCTGCTGCATAATCGCCTCCCAGGAGAAGTGGTCGCGAGCGAAGTCGTAGCCGGCTCGCCCCAGCGCGTCTGCCAGAGCGGGGTCGGCCAGCAAGCGGTCGATAGCCGCTGCCAGCAGGGCAGGGTTGCGCTGGTCTACCAGCAGACCCGTTGCGCCGTCCTGCACGATGTCGGCCACGCCGCCTACCCGGGTGGCCACCACCGGCTTGCCGTAGCGCATAGCCTCCAGCGAGACCATGCCCAGCATCTCGGTGTCACCGCTACTGTCGACGATGGCCGGCAGGACGAAGACCTGGCAGGCCTGGTAGAGTCGTTGGAGTTCTGCGTCGGAAACGCGTCCAGCGAAGCTCACCCGCTCCTCCAGATGCAGCGCGCGCACCTGGTGTTCCAGCGCCGCCCGTTCGTGGCCCTCGCCCACGATGACCAAGTGGGTATCGGGTCTGGCCAGCAGCGCCAGGGCCTCGATCAGGTAGGCGTGGCCTTTGCGCGCGATCAGACGTCCCACAGTCAGTATCATGCCTGGCTGGCCGGGCGTCAGCGGCCTTTCAGGCGGCACGGCGATGCCATACGGGATCACGCGCGGCGTGACGCCGGTCACGCGCTCCACCTCTCTGGCCGTGAAGGACGAGATGGCGGCCACGTCCGCACAACGGCGGGTGAAGGCGCGCACCAGCGGCTGGACAAACTTGAAGCGGCGCGCCATCACCAGGTCGGCGCCGTAAAACGTGGCCACCAGGCGGCCGCGGCCGGCCCAGCGGGCAAACAGCCCCAGCAGGCCCTGCGGCATGGGCCAGTGGACGTGAATGATATCGTAGCGGCCGGCGCGGCCTAGCCGCCAGGCCGCCAGCACGCCGCCTAGCAGATAGGTTGGCAGCAGCAACAGATAGCGGGGATTGCGACGGATCTTGTTGGGCGCACCCTCGTCGTGGGTCAGTGTCTCCCAGCGGGCTGGCGCGTAGCGGAAGCGCTGCACCCGAAAGCCGTGTACCGTATGGCTGCCCTGGCCAGCATAGGCGGGCGCGAGGATTTCGATGGCCAACCCGCGCGCGCGCAGCAGGGTGAGCAACTCCACCAGCCAGGGTGAGTGCGGGTCGCCCTCCCAACGCGGAAAGTTGGTGGTAACGATGAGAACTTTTGTCATGACCTGCGCCGGCCCTACTCCCCTGGGTCTGCGCTGCGCTGTAGTTGCAGGCTGCGAAGATCCAACTCTAACTCCCGGATCTGCTCGCTCTGGCTGACGATCAGCTCAGCCACGAAGCCGATCAGGATCAGCAGCAGGCCGCCCAGCCCCAGCACGCTGGCGGTGATGAACACCGGCCGGATCTGGGTCTGTGCGAAGAGGTAGTAGGCAGCCAGGCCCACATAGGTGATGCCGGCCACGGCCAGCAGGGCCAAGCCCATGCCGCCAAAGAAGCGCATCGGCGCCTGGCTGAAGGTCAGCAAGAACCTGACCACCAACACGTCCAGGAAAGAGACGGGAATCCGACCCAGGCCATACTTGGAACGGCCGGCCTGACGGCGGTACCAGGTGGTGGGCACCTCACCGATGCGGAAGCCCTGGTAGGCCGCGATCTGCAAGAGGAAGCGGTGCCAGTCAGAGCGCAGCGGCGGCAGCGACTCGATTACCTCGCGGCGGAAGGCCTTGATCCAGTTCATGTCGTGGACGGCCACGGGGAACAGACGCTGCGAGACGCGGTTGTAGATGCCCGAGGCGAAGACCTTGCCATCGTCGCGGCCCTGGCGCCAACCAGCCACCACGTCATAGCCCTCTTCCAGCTTGGCCAGCAGCTTGGGGATGTCCTCCTCGGGGTCCGATTCCAGATCGGCCGGCAAGAAAACAATCCACTCGCCGCGCACGGCGCGGAAGCCGGTGCGCAGGGCAGCCGTCAGGCCGCGGTTGCGGCGGTGGCGCAGCAGGCGCAGGAAGGGGTAGTCCTGGGCGAGGCTGGCTGCCAGGTCGCCCGTGCCGTCGCTGGAGCCGTCGTCGACCAGCACCAGCTCGCAGGCGCGGCCGGCCAGCGTGGGGCTGGCGAAGGCGTTAGCGACCTTGTCCAGCAGCGTTGGGATGTTGCCGGCCTCGTTGAGCGCTGGGATCAGCACCGAGACATCGATTGGTAGGGACATGGATGTGCTCATGGAATGAAGGAAGTGGCTTGTTGCCTGACGGCCAGTGCAGCAGCGCCATTATAGCACCGCAGACGCGGCGCGGTCAACTGTCAGGCGGCGCGACGCTGCGCCGGCCGGCAGAAACCCGAAGGGTATATCAACCCATCTTGAACAAACCCCACTGAATTCGTATCAAATTTACCCAAATTGGGGCTTGAATTTTTCCGCCGCTTCTGTTATAATAGGGTTGCCGGTGCCCGTTCGACGATATTCCCCCCCAATCGTTGAGCGGGCGCTTCTGCGTCTGTCGCCATCGGTGCTTGCTGACCGATTATCTGCTGGAGGATGACTGCTGTCCCGCCTGCGAGAGGGTTTTATGCTCCAACTAGCCAACAAGGTTGCCATCATCACCGGCGCGTCGCGCGGCATCGGTGAGTCTATCGCCGCGGCCTACGCGCAAGCTGGCGCCGCCGTCGTGTTGACCAGCCGCAAGATCGAGAACGTCGGCCCGGTGGCTGAGGCTATCCGGGGAGCCGGCGGCCGCGCCATCGCTATCGCCGCGCACGCGGGCGACGAGAGGGCGGCCGAGGCGGTGGTGCAGGCCGCGTTGGCCGAGTTCGGCCGCGTCGATATCCTGGTCAACAACGCGGCGGCCAATCCCCACTTCGGCCCGCTGCTGACGGCCGAGGCCAGCCACTTCGACAAGATCTTCGAGGTCAACGTCAAGGGCTATTTCTTCATGGTCAAAGCAGTGGCGCCGGCCATGCAGGCTCAAGGCGCCGGCAAGATCATCAACATGGCCAGCATTGCCGGCATCAATCCTGGGCCCATGATGGGCGTCTACAGCGTCAGCAAAGCGGCGGTCATCATGTTGACCAAGGCGCTGGCGGCTGAGCTGGCCCCGGCCAACATTCAGGTCAACGCCATTGCCCCCGGCTTCATCAAGACCAAGTTCTCGGCTGCGCTCTGGACCAACCCCGCGCTGAGCCGCGGGATCGAGAAGCTGACCCCGGCTGGCCGTATTGCCGAGCCAGACGAACTGACCGGCGCAGCGCTCTATCTGGCCTCGGACGCGTCCAGCTTCACGACGGGCAGTGTGTTGGTGGTGGATGGGGGAATTACGCTGGGCGCATTGCCGCTGGGCTGACTTGAAAATAGCCGCTCGGGCCGGTCTCCTGACCGAGCCCGCCACTTTCATCCACGGTTGTGCGCCCAGCGCATGGGCGTCTAATCTGTCCACGCATCCCTCAAAACCAGCCACATTCTCAAGGGTAGAGACCAATGCGAGTCCACAGCTTGCGCGCCGTGCAATGCACGGTGTGGTTCATCTCGAGTCGCACCACGGTCGCGCGACCGATGTCAGTCAGACCTTCTACCGTGTTGTTGTTCGGCGAATGACGGAAATGGTCTCCCCACAAGTCAAGACGAGGATGGAAGAGGCGGGTTGCTGCGCCTGTAGGCGGATCTAACGCCTCAAGATGCGGCCCCTTGCGGACATTGCACGCGCGGCAAGCCAGGGCCAGGTTGTCGAGGTTGTTGCCGCCGCCGCTGGCTACTGGAACGATGTGCTCCACCTCAAACGGGAAGTTGAACAATGCCTCTGGGGCGCGGCAGTACTCGCAGCGATGTCCCGCTCGTTGGGCGACATCTTCATAGTGCGGGTTCATGGCGCAACTCTGCCAAGAGAGCCGCAGTTCGATCGGCCGAAGCGCGCAGCTCCGCTTCGATTAACGCGTCAAGTTCAGCCTGCGTCGATCGAGGTAACCCGATGCCGGCATCTCGTGCCTCTCGCCAACTGTCCATCAACTCTGTCAGCCGCTGACGCTGCCTGGCGTCGAAGAAACGATCGGATCGGAAGTTCTGAACTATGATTAGGGTGTTCAGATCCTCCTCCGCCATTTGATCGGTAAGCGCATCCAAGGCCGCTCCCGGTGTTCTACCGTGCGAATTCTTGTCACCCGCCAGCGCATAGAAACGGACTTCACCACCGGATTTGGTTACTGGCATGATCGCTACGCTTGTCATCGTCGAATATCCTCGTTCAGTGGGATCAATACGACCTCGATTCTAACCAGAAGGCAAGCGCTGTCAAGCTAAAGCGCGCTCGCTGGCTATGACAACCTGGCCAGTTGAGATGGTACAATCAACAGGCCGTCATCACAGATCACGCGTTGCCGACTCGAAATACGCGCCTGATATCTGGCAGCAGCAGGTAGATGAAGATGACGATGGAGAGGGGTGCGCTGGCCATGGCCTGCAGGATGCCCACGCCGTTGATGATATTGACCACCACGCCGACCACGGTGATGGCGGTGGCCGCCATGCCGGCCCACCAGGCCCATGGCCGCACGCCGTAGGCGCCACGCACCCGTAGGAGACGAGCAGCCACGCCAATGGTCCGGCCGCCAGCAGCAGCCCGCCGCAGACGACGATCAGCCCCAGCCCGCCGCTGAACAGCGCGCTGATGCCGCCGCCGATGATGACCAGGCCGGGCACGCACAGGCCCAGCAGGCCGTTGATGAAGGACAGGATGGCGATGATGGTGACACCCAGGGGACGGTTCATGATTCCTCCGTTTCAGGCGAGACGGTCTCGTAAGGCTCTGGTGATTCGTGCAAGGTTGCCACAGGGGCAACACGCTGTGTGGTCGGTGTTCGGTACAAGGAGGCAGGGCGTTTTGAGGTTAATCCTGCGGCTTGGAGCAGAAACTCAGGAGCGAAATCGGCGCCAGTTGGCCATTCGACTGTACGGCCAGTGAGGGTGAACTGCCTGAAAACCTCTTTATCTCGTAATGGCTCAAAGACCTCACCATATTGCTCCAGTTCCAGATCAACAATGCCTTGCGCGCCGTTATTGAACTTCAACCTCAGCTTGTAGTCACCCAGATAGTCTGCTTGAATCACGTGCAGCAACATCTTGATCACCTCAGCGGTTCAATCCAGTTCAACGGTTGACGGTTTTGGGCACGCTGCCAGTTATCCAGCCACATGGTGATCTTGATACCATAGAACAAGGAAATAGTTGGCATCGTGACCTTCTTTTGAGGCTATTGTAGTTCTTGCGCGATTGTAGTCAAATCGCTGGCCTGAACTGGGGGCTACAGCGCCGTTGCCAAACAGCTTCCACTCACTTGCTTACTCGGCCTACGAAACGCCCCACTGCGTTTTCGACATTTACTTGGCCGAACATCCGTAACAGCGCATCCAGTTCCCACCGGCTGTGCTTGACCGCGGCCGCTACGGCGAAAGCAAACAGCGGCCCGCGGGCGGGGCTGTCCAGGTTCATCGCCTCATGGTCGTCGGCTGGCAGCAAATGCTGCCGGTGCCAGCGGCCATAGAGCGGGACCCGGCAGGCCACGAAGTGCCGCACGCTGCCCTTGCCAGACACCAGCCCCTTGATGGCCAGCGGATCGAGGCAGGGTTGGATCTCCTCCGGCGCGCAGCGCTCCAGCCCGCCGTGCGCCGCCACCCACAGCGCCGCCCAGTTGGAATGGGCGTAGAAGTCCTGGCGCCCATGCAGCAGACGGCCAAACGCAGCCAGCGCCGCCGGCCGGTCATCCAGGTCGTCCAATGCAGACACGGCCAGCCGCTGCTGCTGAGCGATGTAAGCCTCGCCGGCCGCAAACGCGCTGGCGTCGAAGTGGATCTCCGGATGGCCTACCAGGGTAGCGGGCCGGTCTTGCCGCAGGTTGGCGCGCACAATGACAGCTAGCGCCGCTTCATCGAATTGGCCGGCCAGCGCGTTGCGGGTGATTTCAACGTGATAGCGGGCGTCCATGGTTTGGGATCAGGCAGGCAGCACGTGGATCAGCGCTACCTCGGGCCGGCAGTTGAAACGCAGGCGGATGCCCTCGCCCAGGCCGCGTCCGATGTAGGTGGCGGCGCGGCCGTACTGGAACCAGCCGGAGGAGCGGCGGCGCGAGAGATGCGTGCCCTGGGTGTGGGGTGAGCCCAGCAGCGGCAGGCGGATTTGGCCGCCATGGACGTGGCCGCACAGCGCCAGGTCCACCTGCTGCAAGGCCGGGTCCAGCATCAGGTCAGGGTTGTGCGCCAGCAGGATGCGCAGCGCGCCATTGGTGGGCATGTCAGCCAGGGCAGCCGGCGCGTCGGGCCGCCCCTCCATCAGGTCGTCGACGCCCGCCAGCCACAAATCCGCCCCGTTCGCTTGGATTCGATAACTGCTGTTGTCCAGCAGGTGGATGCTCTCGGCGGCCAGCAAACCGCGAAAAGTCGCCATGTCGTTGTTGTGCTCGCCCAGGTAAAGCCGGTCGTTGGTGACGACGCGCTTGACTATCTCGGCCGTGCGTTTGGCGGCCGCGCGCAGCTCGTCGCCGGGCGCGGCCTCGCGCCATGCGACGCGGGCCGGTCCCAACCAGCCATAGCTGGCGTAGTCATGGTTGCCCAGGCAGGCAAACGTGCCCAGCCGCGGCTGCGGCAGGCGGCGGATCAGCTCCAGGGCCGCGTCCATGCCGCCATCGTCATGGATGAAGTCGCCCGTGACCAGCATCAGGTCGATGGGCTCGCCGGCCAGCAGCTTGACCGTGCGCTCGATCTTCCACCGCTCGATGGTTCCGTCACCGGTGAAGTGCATATCGGAGAAGTGCAGGATGCGCAGACCTTCGGGCGGCAGACCGGACGTCTCCACCGTCACCCACAGCCGTCGCACGTCGATCCACAGCCGCTCCACGTAGCGGGCATAGGCGAGTGCGGCCGCCGCGCTCCCCATGCCCAGCGCAGCTATCAGTTTGATCGTTGGTTTCATGGTTCCTAAGGCGTAACGAGTAACCCGTAACCCGGAATCTCGGAAAGCCGTCCACTGATCCGGGTTACGAGTTAGGAGTTACGGATTACGGGTTACGCCCTCACCTGCCCCTCCCCAAACACCACCCACTTATACGTGGTCAGCTCTTGCAGGCCCATCGGCCCACGTGCGTGCAGTTTTTGCGTGCTGACGGCCACCTCGGCGCCCAGCCCAAGCTGTCCGCCGTCGTTGAAGCGGGTGCTGGCGTTGACGAAGACAGCCGCCGAGTCGACCTCGTTGACGAAGCGCATGGCGTTGGCGTAGGTCTCGGTCAGGATGCCGTCCGAATGGCTGGTACTGTGCGCGGCGATGTGATCCATGGCCTCGTCTAGCCCGCTCACGACCTTCACGCCCAACACCAGCCGCATCCATTCCTGGTCGAAGTCGTCCGGCCCGGCCGGCGCCACCTCGTAGGACGATTTTCCAAATCGTCCGCTCACTCGCTCCAGAATCAACAGCGCCGTCGGATCCGCGCGCAACTCCACACCATCTCCGGCCAGCCGCGCAGCCATCGTGGGCAGGAACTCGACGGCCACATCGCGATGCACCAGCACCGTATCCAGCGCGTTGCAGACGCTGGGGCGCTGCGTCTTGGCGTTGTGGATGATCTCGACGGCCTTGGCCTGGTCGGCCGTGTCATCCACGAACAGGTGGCAGATGCCCAGGCCGCCGGTCATCACCGGCACCGTGGCCTGCTCGCGGCACAGTTTGTGCAGCGCAGCGCCGCCGCGCGGGATGATCATGTCGACGTAGGCGTCCAGCCGCAGCAGTTCCACGATCAGCGCCCGGTCGGTGTCCTCGATGTAGAGCACGGCGTCGGCCGGCAGGCCGCTGGCCTCCAGCGCCGCGCCGATCACTTCGATCATAGCCAGATTGCTGCGCAGGGTTTCCTTGCCGCCGCGCAGGATGGCCGCGTTGCCGGTCTTGAGGCTCAGCGCGGCGATGTCGATGGTCACGTTAGGCCGCGCCTCGTAGATCACGCCCAGCACGCCCAGCGGGGTGCGGCGGCGGACGATGCGCAGGCCGTTGGGCAGCACGCGGCCATCGAACTCCTGGCCTACCGGGTCGGGCAGGGCCGCGACCGAGCGCGTGTCGGCCGCGATGCCGGCCAGCCGCTGCTCGTTCAGCATCAGGCGGTCCAGCAGGGCCGGCGAGAGGCCGGCCGCCTGGCCATCGGCCAGGTCCAGCGCATTAGCCGCCAGAATCTGCGCCTGACTGCGCTCCAGGCCGTCGGCGATGGCGTGCAGGGCGGCGTTTTTCTGTGCGGTGGAGGCTCTGGCAAGAGCGCGGCTGGCGGCTTTGGCGCGTTGGCCGAGGCTGGTGAGAGATAACTCAGACATGATGGGTCCTCTTTGTGCCGCAAGCTAATGACTCGATTAGCATGTGATCAGTTGCCCTTGCGCAGCTGCGCGAGGGTAGACCTCAGGGCGTTGCTGCTGCCAAAAGTGTCAGCCAGACTCTGAAGTCCATCCAACAGCTTGTCTTGCGCAGATGAAGGGGTGATCTGACGCCGTTCGCATTCGGTCATCATCTGGTAGACGCTGATTTCCGCGTGGCGCGCGGCTGCGCTGAGGTCGATTTCACCGCGCGAATAGGCATCAATGGCTTCCTGAAGTCGATGACGCGCAAGACCTTCAAGGATGAAGCGCTTCATCAACGATGCTTCGGACAATCCTGTAGTCTTGCTGACGTGTTGCAGATTCTCGTTCTCTTCAGGTTCAAGCCGTACCGATTTCGTTACCAGTTCTATACCACGCATTCAACGTTCTCCTTTGGCTCGCGCCAGCTTCTCTAACACAATCAGCGCGTTACGCCGTTGCTGCTTGCTTGAGCGCAACCGCTCAAATGCCTGTACACACTGCTCGTAGGTCAACTGTTCCTGGTCGTATAGAAACACGGCCAGGTCGGATGTTCCCACCACCCGAAGCCCTCTGGATTTCGCCATATGGTATGGGTTGGCGTCATCCATCAAGAGCCAGTAACCATGCTCAATTGCCAGCGCAATGGCTGCATTCTCACCTACGTGGAACCAGTCAACGGGCTTTGCTGGGTTCTGTTGCGTGATATGCCCAGAACTGCACCACTCCTGAAACAGCAGCGGGCTGGCTGCCACTTTGATCTTGAGGACATCTAGCGGATAGGTGATCTCACTGGCGACCTCATCGCACACGAACACTACGAAGTAGTTGGGAAGGAACTCGACGAGGTCCGCGTTATAAGCATTGATCCAGAAAGAGGCATCGAGTGATGCATTTTGCTTCATGGTCGCCAGTATAATCAAGATGCTTGGGTTCGTCAAGCATGGGCTCAGGAAACTGGCGGCGATCGCTAGGGGCGGCTGGTCATCGTTTGTGCCCCCAGATGCTCTAGATGTATAGATCACGCCTGTTGTAAGTCCAATAGGCTGCGGCGACGCTGGCCACGATGATCGCTGCCGAGATCAGCAGGTTGGTGCTGTTCATCTGGCCGCTGCGAAACAGCTCGCCCGCGTCGAAATACTTGAAGGGCGTGAAGACCTTGAGAAAGTTCATGCTCTCCTGCATACCGGAGATGATCGAGAGAAAGTAAGTTACCAGGATGATGGCCACGGCGGTGGCGCTGGCGCGCTTGTACTGCTTCATGGCGCAGCCCAGCAGCAGCCCGATGGCCAGGAAGATCAGCTCGATCGCGAACATGGCCTGCATCTCCAGCGCCAGGAAGTTGAAGAAGGCCTGATCGGGATTGTACGAACGCACCGCCAGCAGTGACACCGCCCAGGTGATCAGCACAAAGGCGATGCAGTTGACCAGCGCAGCCAGCGCCTTGGCTGTGACGACCCGGTTGCGGGCTACCGGCAGCACCAGCGAGAATTCGACCGTCTTGTCCCTCTCCTCCTTGGAGATGATGTCGCTGCCCCACATAGCCGCCGCGATGGCGCCCAGCAGTCCGAAGTAGATGAACATCAGGCCGTAGAAACCGCTCAACGTGGTCAGGTTGAAGGCGCGCATGTTCAAGGCGTCCAGCATGGCGGCAGGCATCGAATCCAGCATGGCCAGCATCGATGGGTCGCCGGCAAAGCCCGAAAACTTGGCCGCGGCGATCACGATCAGCAGCGAGATAATGACGCTCCAGATCAGCAGCGACTTGAGGTTGGCTCTCAGTTCACGCAAAAAGATGTTCATCAGGCGCCTCCTTACGAAACCGCCGCAATGTCTCGGCGGATGTAGAGCCAATAGCTGGCCGCCACGGCAACCAGGCTGACCGCCACGTTGAGCAGCACCAACGGCGTATCATACCCCTTGTGCTGGACGATGAAGGTCGCATCCAGGTGTTTGAACGGCGTGAGCAGCTCCAACCCCACATCGCCAAACACGCCGCTGAACGCAGCCAAGACGTAGGCGCCAAAGGCCAGACCGAGGGCATACGGCGTCACGCTGCGCACGCGCTTGACCAGCAGGGAAATGATCAACCCGACGCTCAGGAAGAAAAGCTGGAAGATCAGCAGGCTGGCCAGCAGCAGCAGCAGCGTGGCCATATCGTAACCACGCCCCTTGCGGAAGAGCGTGATGGCAATGAATGTGCTAACCCACACGACCACGTTAGTGAGCAGCAGGCAGGTCAGAGCGGCTAGCAGTTTGCTGGTCAGCACCTGGGTGCGGCTCACCGGCTTGCTGAGCAGGAAGTCCGCCGTCAGCTCGCTCTCTTCGACCGAAACCAGCCCGAAGCCGTAGTTGGCAGCCTGGATCGCCAGACAAAGCTGGATGAAAAAGAAGACGAAGCTGAAGAAGCCGAGCACGGTCGCCAGATCCATGTTCTCCATGCCGAAGGCAGCCAGCAGTTCGGGTGGGAACTTCGCCAGCATTTCGTTCATCAGCGCGGCCTGGTCAGCAAAGACCGGAAACATGGCGAAGAAGAAGAGGGTGAGGAACGTCAGGGCCAGCGACCAGATGAGCACCGATCTCAGTCGGGCGCGAAACTCGTGTCGGTAGATGTTTGCGTTCATGGTCTCGGCCTACTCGTAGTAGTGCATGAAGATCTCTTCCAGCGTCGGCTCCTCGATGGTCAGATCAGCAACCTGCAGGCCGCTGATTCTTTGCAGCACGGCGTTGATGTCGCCTTTGAAGAAGAACTGCAGCGCGCCGTTTTCGGCCTGCATGTTGGTCACCCCCGGCAGGTCAAAGGAGGTCGCGGCCAGGCCTTCCGCCGCCACCCGCACCTTCTTGTAGTTGTTCTGCTGCAAGGCGCGGATGTCGGAGATCTCTACGATGCTGCCCTCGCGGATGATGCCCACCCGGTTGCACAGGCGCTGCACTTCGCCCAGGATGTGCGATGAGAAGAAGACGGTCACGCCGCGCGCGTTCTCCTCGCGGATCAAGTCGAAGAACTTGCGCTGCATCAGCGGATCGAGGCCGGAGGTTGGCTCGTCCAGGAAGAGTAGTTTCGGGCTGTGCAGCAAGCCCTGTACGATGCCGACCTTCTTCTTGTTGCCGTAGGACAGATCGCTAATACGGCGGTTCATGTCCAATTCCATGGTTTCGGACAGCTCGTGCATGCGCTGCGTGTGATCGCCATCGAAGAAGCTGGCCGAGTACTTGAGCAAATCCTTGACCTTCATGCCCTCGTAGTAATAGACCTCAGAAGGCAGATAGCCGATATCGCGGCGGATTGCCGGGCCGTGGCCGACCACATCCTTGCCGAAGACCGTGGCGCTGCCGCTGCTGGGATGGATCAGCGACAGCAGCAGGCGGATGGTGGTGGATTTCCCGGCGCCGTTGGGGCCAATGAAGCCGAAGATCTCCCCTTCTTCGACGCCGAAAGAGACATCGACGATGCCGCGCGCCTTGCCGTAATACTTGGTCAGCTTGCTGACTTCGATGACGCTCATGGAGACGCTCCTTTGCACACAATAGCGATGACGTCCCGGGGTTGGCGGGGATAATCCAGAGGACAAATCGGCCCAAGTTGAGCGTGGGGGTGGGGACTCCGGCGCAGGGGGATGGTTTTGTCCGTGTGTGAAGTGTACAACTAAAGGGGATTTAAGTCAATCAGGCGGCTGGCATCCAGCGTGTCACAACAGGCGTTGGAAGCGATTCTCGGCCGCTGCACGCTGGCCGTCGACTACCGCGCGCTGCTCTTCGCCGACCCGGACCAGGCGCTGGCTGGCTACGAGCTGAGCCGGGAGGAGCGGGCGGCATTGCGGGCGGTGGACGCGGACACGCTGGACGCGCTGGCCAGCCATGTGGGTGGGCATCTCGCCCGGGGGGAGCGCATGGCTCTGGATCGGGGGGAGACTGCGGACCCTTGACTGCGCGCCGCCGGCCGGATGGTCTGGTCCCCTCACAGACAGATAGCCAGCGCGGCTGATAGAAGGAAAACCACCCGCACGGTTCTGCCGTGTGGGTGGTTTTTGGTGGAACCAGCAAGGCTGGGGAGCGAGAGACTGCTAAGCGACTGCGGTCAACGGCCCTGCGGTCGAGGCTACATACGTTGCAACCTGGATGTCGCCGGCGCGCCGGCTGATCTGAGCCAGGTCGTACTGCATCTGCAACTGCGTCCATCCTTCGGGGGAACGGGCAAAGGTCTTGGGGCAGGCGGACGGCGAAGCAGGCCAGCAGCGCCGTCGCCTTGCGCGTCTCCAGCGCCGCCGGCCTGCCATCCAGCTCGATGTTTGGGCTGCCCAGCAGCCGGATCGTGAGGCCGTTCATGGTGCGCGATTATCGCACAAAGGGGGCGTAGAGGCAAGCGCGTGAGAGCTGGGAATGCCGATTTGGATCATTGGCACGGAGGGTGAAGGTGTGATAAGATCACGGCAGCGGTGCAGTTTGGCGGCTGCGGAGAGTCGCAGCAGGTTTCGGCATGAAGTCCAGGATTGGTTTCCGCATATGATCCTTCTCAAGGGCATCAATGGGCGAGCAATCTACCCGTGTTGCGCCCCGCAGAGGGACAAAAAGCCGAATTGCGGGCTGGCGGGATATGACGACCGGCACTGATGCGATTGGTAGTCGGCCGATGTAAGGCCAACCAATAACCAGGTTGCTTTCGCTTAGAAGTGGCAGAGTGCGACAAATGGGCATGATTCAACGATTCAATACGGTACTGATAAACCCAACTCAGGATGAGAGATTGGCTAGAGAGCCATTGCTCGCTTTCTCGTTCTATCTGAGTTCTCGAGTACTTCAACTGTTATCTATAGCAGTTGAAGTAACCGACGATCTGGATAAGGGCTTTGGCACAAACCCAATTGATCATGCGCGAGTTGGCCGAGCGTCAACAATGATGTGGCTCTGGACACTTGGAGCATATGAAGTTGTCCGGACAATGTGCCAAGCCAAAACCTGCTTCTCGTCCAACGCAATGGCTCAGCTCGGACAATTGAAGCGACATCTTGCCTCTGCCCGGATGCCCGATGCCAAAATGGAGAAACCAGGTCGACGAGTGCCCGTAAACTCCAACCGTTCCCCTGATGGTTGGGATTTAGAGAAGAGAGACTTGTTGGTGGGCGATCCTGATTCTCCTGTCTCGGCTCGCTTTCTGTTGAGCGAGTTTGACCGTGTCATGTCAGCAATGCAGAAAGCCGATGTACTGGCGCATCACAGCACAACCTATTGATGACATGCGTACAAGACAAGGGTCGCCCATCCACCAAGCGAGTCCCGATGGAGCAGTCTGTGGTGCGCATCCACCTCCAACCTCTGGCGCGGGCGCGCCAGAGATGTCACAATCCGCCGGCCGACCACCCTGCCACCCGAGAGTTAACACCATCCATACATAAGGAACAGCGCCGCCAATCGAGTTGTCTCTTGGCCGCCAGCGCGCCACATGAGTCTCGTGTTCTGTTGGGCGGTGGAACGGTGGTTCAGCGTCGTATTGACTATGATTAGCGTTTGGTCTACAATGACGCCATGACGAAAGACCGGCATCCAAACCAGTAGGAAAGCCTAGTCAGCGATGAGAAAATGGACTGTCCAAGACCGCTACGGGAATACCATCTACTTCACTGAAGAACGCTGGCAGCATGTCTTGGAGTCCAGACCTGAGCTAGAGCCATATCTCGATCTGTTTCTGGAAACCTTGCGCAGCGGGCGTCGCAACCAAGACGCGCTGATTCCGAACGAATACCGGTATTACCGACGCTTCGACGAGCTGTTGCCTGACAACAACCACATGGTAGTAGTCGTCGTCTTCAGAACCCGCCTTGATGAGCAGGGCCAGTACGTGCCCAACAACTTTGTGGTCACCGGATGGGCCAACTACATCCGGCCCAAAGGGTGAGCCCATGAATGCACTCGATCTGTATCAGACCAAGACCCACGCTAATGATGGCACGGAAGTGCGCTTTGTGTACGATCCGGAAGCGGACATGCTGGATATCTTTTTTGGCGAGAACGAGCCGGCCACGGGGATCGAACTCACCGACTACATCGTGCTGCGCTTGAACCAGCTAACCCGCCGGGCCGTCAGTTTGACACTGCTGCATTTTTCCATTCTGACCGAGGGCACAGTGTATGGTCCCCGTAGCTACCCCCTGAGCCGCCTTGATGAATTGCCGGAGGACTTGCAGGAAGTCGTGCTTCAGGTAATCACCGCCATGCCTGTAAGCCAGTTCTTGAAAGTGTCGCACTTCCAGGCTTCGCCAACTGAGCGGATACCCTTCACCTACGTGGAATCGCAGCCGGTTATGGTTATGGCGTGATACTAGCGGCGACGAGTACCACCTCTAACCTCCGACAGCACCAGACGCCCCCAGATCTGCCGACTGACCCTTCCATCGCCCGTAAGATGACTCCATCCATCATGAGGATTAGCGCCGCCAATCGAGCTGTCTCTTGGCCGCCAGCGCGCCGCATGAGTCTCTCATTCCCTTGGGCACATAGTCGAGGGCTATGAACATGAGCAACCTGGAGTGGACACCAGTCACCTTTGAGCACTGCGACCACGTCAAGGGACCCTTCTACCACGGAACGAAGTACGTGCTCAAGCTGGGCGCTGAGCTTATCCCCGGTTTCGGTTCCAACTTCCAGGAGGGCAGGGTCTCCAACTACATCTACTTCACTGCGCTGGTGGACACCGCCGCCTGGGGAGCGGAGTTGGCGACAGCGCTGGCGGGCAGTGAGGAACGCGGGCACATCTATGTCGTGGAACCTCTGGGTTCCTTCGAGGATGACCCCAACGTCACCAACAAGAGATTCCCCGGCAATCCCACGCAGTCTTACCGCACGCGGGATCCGCTGCGAGTCGTCCGCGAGGTCGAGGATTGGCAGGGGCACAGCCCCGAGGTGATTCAGCAGATGCTGGATCATCTGGCGCAGCTCCGGCAGCAGGGGCTGGACGTCATCGAGGACTAGGGACACTGCGTTGGTGATTGCAGCTACACCGGGTATGGTCCGACTGCGGGCCGCTAACCCATGGATTGATTGAGATGATAAAGCCACGAAAACTTCGGCCGGGCGACAAGGTGGCGACGGTTTCATTGTCCTGGGGCGGCCCTGGAGCCATACCTCATCGCTACGAAGCCGGCAAGAGACAGCTCCAAGATGAGTTCGGCTTGAACATCGTGGAGATGCCTCACACGTTGAAGGAACCCGATTGGTTGCATCGCTATCCTCAGGCGCGTGCTGAGGATCTGATGGCCGCGTTTGCCGACACGACGGTTGCAGGCATCATCTCAACCATCGGCGGCGATGACTCTATCCGGCTGCTCCCCTATCTTGACCTGGATGTCATTCGCTCGAACCCCAAGGTTTTCATGGGGTATTCCGACACGACGATTGCGCACCTGGCTTGCTTCAAGGCCGGCCTGGCCACGTTCTACGGGCCAGCCATCATGGCCGGCTTTGCCGAGAACGCGGGCATGTTTCCCTACATGGTTGAGTCGGTGCGCAGGACTCTCTTTCACGCAGCACCCATTGGGATTGTCGCGCCCAACGTCCATGGCTGGACCGCCGAGAGGCTTGATTGGGCCGATCCTGCCAACCAGGCACAGAGGCGGCAGCTCAGGCCATCGACCGGATGGCGTTTTCTACAGGGCCGCGGTGTGCGACGGGGGCATCTGATCGGGGGTTGTTTCGAAGTGCTGGACTGGCTGCGCGGGACTGACTTCTGGCCAGCGGCCGATGCCTGGCAAGATACGATTCTGTTCCTGGAAACGTCTGAGGACGCACCGTCTCCAGAGGTCGTCAAATATGGGCTGCGCACCTATGCGGCTCTCGGCATCTTGCCGAGGTTGTCTGGGATCTTGTTCGGCAGGCCTGGTGGGGAAATTCCACTGGAACAGCATCAAGAATACGATCAGGCGCTCTTGCAGGTGGTTGCAGAAGAAACAGGCCTGGTTGATCTTCCCATCATCGCTGGGATGGACTTTGGGCATACGGACCCGATGTTCGTACTGCCTTATGGCATCCAGGCCGAGATCGACTGTGATGCTCAGCAGTTTGCCATTGTCGAAAGTGCAGTAACCGAGTGACTTTTTATCAAGGAGTGGGCCAACGGGTCAGGAAACGGCAGTTGGGACATGCAGTTGTGCCGCACGGGGGCTACGATGGCTCGCCAGCAGGCGGCTCAGGCCGCATTTCGGTTGACCAAATCCTCCCACAGTGTTACAATCTCGTCGAACATATTCTGGCCCCGTGGCTCGCCTCGGCGCCACATTTGTCAGCTGTAGGTCCAGATAGCGGGCTTGTCCGTTGTCATCGGCTTAGTTCAACTCAAGATTGTCCTGTCGTCACCACTGGAGGTGAAGGATGGTGACTCGCGTTGCCGACATGAGTGTGGACGACCTGAAGATGCTCATTCAGGAAACAGTCACTCAGGCGCTAATTGAGTTCTTGCGCGATCCAGATGAAGGTATGGAACTGCGCGAGGACTTAGCGACGGCCTTACGCAACTCGCTGGAGACAACCGAAGCAGGAGGGGAAACACTTAGCGCAGACAGCGTGGCCGCCAAGTTAGGATTGAGCTGGTGAGATGTACGGGGCAATGGGCCAGCGTGTACAAACTGCGCGTTGGAGATTATCGGGTGTTGTATACGTTCGATCATGCGGAGACTAGCATCACGGTGCATTTCGTCCGGCATTGGCGTGAGGTGTACAAAACCAGATGACTGCCCTCGCAGCGCCGCCAATCGAACAGTCAACTGATCCGGCATGTCTATGGCAATAGGCTGTCGTTTCCGATTGGAAGGCTGACGAGGTCAGGAAGATCAAGAAACGACCCGTATACAACTACTTTCACCAAGATGCAAGGTTCAAGACCAGGTCAGTCATCCATGCGCGTCGGCGCACAACCGGCACTGGAAGTCGGCGGGCACGGTCGGAGACCGGCCCGAGCGATCTGTAGGCTAACGAGGAGATTTCCATGAGCGTCAAGACTGACACGAAAAAGCCCGCCAAGAAGTCGGATGAAGGTTTCTCGGCCGAGGAAAAGGCCGCGATGAAGGCCCGCGCCCAGGAGTTGAAGGCCGAAGCGCGTATGAGCAAGAATCGGGAGGAAGGGGAGAAAGCAGTGTTTGCAGCCATTGCCGAGATGCAGGAAGATGATCGCGTCATGGCAACCCGCCTGCACGAGCTCATCACAGCCAAAGCGCCTGACCTGATGCCGAAGACCTGGTACGGCATGCCGGCCTATGCCAACAAGGATGGGAAGGTGATCTGCTTCTTCCAGGCCGCCAGCAAGTTCGGTGTCAGGTATGCGACGTTCGGCTTCCAGCCTGATGCGGCGATTGACGATGGCAACATGTGGGCGGCTTCGTTCGCCCTGATCAGGTTGACCCCGACTGAAGAGGCAAAAATCGTTGCCCTGGTGAAGAAAGCCGTGAGCTAAGGTCATCTCTTTGTGTTCATGGAACCAACCTTGCCCAAAGGACATGACCATCGGCGCGGTGGCGCTACACACGGCCGGATAACTTGGAGACAAGAAGCGATGCCCAATACGTTCTCTGAATTGAAGCCTGACCAGCACGTTCAAGCCGGGGGCAAAGGGAGAACTCTCGCGCAGCTGTACCACCGTGGCTATCCTGTGCCGGACGGGCTGGTCATCTTGTCGACAGAGTTCGACGATGATGATCTTAAGCCGGAAGCCTTGGCGCGCATTCAAGCCTGGCTGGCGCAGCAGCGAAAAGAAGGGCAACACGACACGGCCTTTGCTGTGCGTTCTTCGGCAGCGAGCGAAGACTCGGCAGGGGCTTCGTTTGCGGGCGCATTCGAGAGCGTGTTGGATGTGCGGACGGACGAGGACATTCGTCTGGCTATTGGCTCAGTGCGCCGCTCACGTCACGCTGCGCGGGTGCAGGTCTACAGCCAGACGCAGGGCCTCGCGCCATCGCATGAGATGGCCGTTGTCGTGCAGCACCTGGTGCGCGCCGAGTACTCGGGCGTGCTGTTCACCGCCGATCCGATCAGCGGGGACTTGATGCACATGAGCGGCAACGCGCTGCGCGGCCTGGGCGAGCAGCTCGTCGCCGGGCAGGCCCAGCCGCTGACATTCACCATGGTAACCCAGGGCGGCAAATATAGCGGCCCGCCCGAACTGAAGCCATTCGCCAGGAAACTCCACCAACTGGCGTCACGGCTTGATCGTGACTTGGGCTGCCCCCAGGATATCGAGTGGGCGGTGGCCAGGGGCAAAGTCCACATCCTGCAAACCCGTCCCATCACCACCCTGCGCGAGTTCAATCTGGCCACGGGGGAGATCAACTCGTCCCTGACCGGGGCTTTTCTGTGGTCCAACGGCAACGCGGCCGAGATCCAGCCGGGCGTGATGACGCTGCTGAGCTGGTCCGTGCTGCAACTGTGGGGCGACGGGTACGCCGTGCGCTGGAGCCGCTATCCGCTGCTGGGCAACATCGGCGGGCGCTCTTACTTCAACATCACGATCCAGGTGGCGCCGCTGGCCAGGGCGCCGGGCTTCGGCCTGGGCAAGGCCATGCGTTTTGTGGGCGACTGGTGGGGACGGATTCCCGAGGACGTGACCGTGCCGCTGGCGCCCTTCTCGCGCGCGGAAGTATTTCTGAGGATACTTCCCATGACGATGAAAAGCCTCAGGCAGAACACAGCCTACGCCAAACAAATCCCCGACTTTGTGAACCAAGCCCCCGCCCGCTGCCGTGATCTGCGCGGGCGCATCGAGCAAGTGACCGATGGCGCGGCGTTGGCGGCTTTATGGCGCGATGAGATGAGGCCGTACTACGGCTTTGCCACCACCATGGGCAGTATCACCAACTCCAATGCGCAGGTCCGCTTGCAGGCGCAGCTCTCCCAACTGGTGGGGGACGACGATGCCAACGCCCTGCTCTCCAACCTGGGCGGGCAGGATTACCTGGCAAGCCTTGGCCCGCTGGTGAACCTGGCGAGGGTGGCGCGGGGAGAGATGAGCCGCGCCGCGTACATGGAGCAATACGGGCATCGCAGCCCCAACGAGTTCGAGCTGGCGCACCCGCAGCCGCTGGAAGATCCGACCTGGCTGGACCGGCAGCTCGCCGACTTTGCTCAAGCCCCCTTCGACGTGGAGGCGGCGCTGGAAAGACAGCGCGCCCGCTTCGCCGAGGCCTGGGAGCGGTTCTGCGCGCGCTATCCCCGCAAGGTCAAGAAAGTGCAGCGCGAGCTGGCGACCGCTGCGCAACGAGCGCGCCAGCGCGAGGCAGCGCGCTCTGAGGCTACACGCGTCGCGGGCGTGATCCGCTGTTTTGCGCTGCGCGCCGGGGAGCTGACCGGTCTGGGCCAAGACGTCTTCCACCTGACGATGGATGAGCTCCTGGCCGCGCTAGGCGGAGACCGCTCGGCCTGCGCTTTCCTCCGTGCGCGCCAGGAAACCTACCGCCGTTACTGCGCCCTGCCGCCCTACCCGCCCGTCATCAGTGGACGGTTCGACCCCTTCGCGTGGGCGGCGGACCCGCAGCGCCGCACGGACGTTTTCGATGCTCACGCCAGCCTGCCGCGGCCGACCTCCAACCTGCTGACCGGTTTTGCCGGCGCGGCCGGGGTGGTCGAAGGTCGCGTGCGGCGCATCGATCAGTTTGAAGACAGTCACCTGCTGCAATCGGGCGAGATCCTGGTGACCACGACCACCAACGTCGGCTGGACGCCGCTCTTTCCCCGCGCGGCAGCCATCGTGACCGACGTCGGCGCGCCGCTGTCCCACGCGGCCATCGTGGCGCGCGAGCTGGGCATTCCGGCCGTGGTCGGCTGCAACGACGCCACCATGCGCCTGAAAACCGGCGACCGCATCCGGGTGGATGGCGGCAAAGGCACAGTGGAAATTCTGAACTTGCCAGATGACTGACCGCGCAACCAGATAACTATCCCGATGCTGGAGGAACCGAGCCATGAGAAGACTCGTCGTGCTTGAACACATCTCCCTGGACGGCGTCATCCAAGCCCCAGGCGGGCCGGAGGAAGACACCAGCGGCGGCTTCGCGCATGGCGGCTGGATCGCGCCCTTTGCCGACGCAACGCTCGGAACGCTCCTGCGTAGGCAGATGAACCTGCCGTTCGACCTGCTGCTGGGGCGCAGAACCTACGACATCTGGGCGCCGTACTGGCCGCAGCACGGGGACGTGTGGCCGAGAGCCAACGCCGCGACCAAGTACGTGGCCTCGAACACGCTGGCGTCGGGCGACTGGCAGCCGACCGTGGTCTTGAGCGGCGATGTCGTAGCCCAGGTCGCCCACATCAAGCAACAGCCGGGGCCGGACTTGCACGTCTGGGGCAGCAGCAACCTCCTGCAGACGCTCCTCAAGCATGATTTGGTCAATGCGTTCTGGCTGATGATCTATCCGGTCACGTTGGGCGGCGGCAAGCGGTTGTTCGGCGAGGGCGCGATCCCGCTGGCGTTCCAGATGACGGAAAGCGTCGTCACCTCGAAGGGCGTCGTGGTCGCGAACTACGAGCGCACAGGCGCAATCACAACCGGAACTTGAGCACTTCGGGCGCTGGGCACTTGCCACCGAAGCGAGAATTCAGATGCTTGGCGCCTATGGCTGAACGGTCACTGCGACGTGGTGGGCCTTTGATGGCAGGTCCAAGGAGTGAGATAGGCGATGAACAAGAGCGATGTTGCCGCGTTGATTCACTTCAACTTCTGGGCAGACGAGCGTATTCTCGCCGCCTGCGAGCGTGTTTCGACCGACGAGTTCACGCTCTTACACGCACCTGATCCTGGCTGGGGCAGCTTGCGCAGCATTCTGGTGCATACGCTGGATGCTGAGTATGGCTGGCGCTGTGTCATGCAGGCGCTGGATGAAGATCAAATCCTGGAAGCGGACGACTTTGCTGACGTGGCCGCGCTGAAGGCCCGTTGGGACAGTGAACGCGCCGCCTGGTTCCAGTTCTCGGCAGGTTTGAGCGACGAGAGAGTCAATCAGGACTATGGCGATGATCCCCACAACGGGCCGAAGCTTTGGCAGACGATCCTGCACGTCCTGGCCCATGGCATCCAGCATCGCAGTGAAGCTGCGGCTATCCTGACGGGACATGGCCAGTCGCCAGGAGAGCTGGATTTCGATCTGTTCTTGCAGGAGAACCCTGAACTAATGGAGAACTGAGTACGCCCAAGCCGCCCATTGCCGGCAGACGCGAAACACCTGTGGAGAGAACCATGCGCGTCCTTATCGTCTACGAATCCCTTTACGGGACCAATCGAACCATCGCCCACGCGATCGCCGCCGGCATCGGCGCCGACGCCTCGATCACCGTCGTCGAGGCCCAGTCCGCCCCTGCCGCCGTCGATGCCGATGTGGACCTCATCGTGGTGGGCGGTCCGAACCACCAGGCCAACCTGCCGCGGGCCGAGACGCGCGCCGAGGCCGTAGCCCGGAGCGAAGGAACGTTGCATCCAGCCGACCGCGGCCTGCGCGAGTGGCTGGAGACCGTGCGCATGTCCCGTCGCGACCAGCCTGCCGCCGTGTGGGACACGCGCATGGCAAGCCCGCGCATCCTCGACATCATCGACCGCAGCGCAGGGACGATTGCCAAGGGTCTGAAACGAGCCGGCGCCCGGCTCGTCGGCAAGCCGCAGAAGTTCTACTCAGCCGATGGCCTCGGGGCGCTGGTTGACGGCGAAGAGGAACGGGCCCGTGCGTGGGGCGCCGAACTTGCCAGCCTCATGCGCCGGGCGTGAGTTCCACTTCCCCGAGTCCATGCGTGACTACACCACGCCGGTGCATCCCTACATCTACCGCGTGTACAGAGCAGGTTGGGAATGAGCTGTGGCGCCGGCAAAGTTGCCAACTTTCGGAAAGTTGGCAACTTTGCGCATCCCTACCGTCCGCTGATGATGTCGCCCAGCAGCTTGCTGCCCATCCCCGCGACGCCCTGCGTCTCCTCGCCGCCGCGGCGATAGCGGGAGGCCGCGATGATGCGGTCGGCCAGCCGCGCTAGCGGCAGGCTTTGCAGGTAGACCTTGCCAGGGCCGGTCAGCGTGGCCAGGAACAAGCCCTCGCCGCCGAACAGCGCGTTCTTGACGTCGCCGACGAACTTGATGTCGTAAGTGACCGAAGTGGCGAAGGCTACCAGACAGCCGGTGTCCACGCGCAGCGTCTCGCCGGCCGCCAGGTTCTTCTCGATGATCGTCCCGCCGGCATGGACAAAGGCCAGCCCGTCGCCAGTCAGCCGCTGCAGGATGAAGCCTTCACCGCCGAACAGGCCTGCGCCCATCTTCTTGGTGAACGCCACCTGGATGTCGATCCCCTTGGCCGCGCACAGGAAGGAGTCCTTCTGGCATATGAAGGACCCGCCCAGCGCGGTCATATCCAGGGGGATGATCTTGCCGGGGTAGGGCGCAGCAAAGGCGACGCGCGAGCGGGCCTTGCCGTTGTTGACGAAGTTGGCGATGAAGAAGCTCTCGCCGGTCACCGCGCGCATCAATCCCTTCATGAGGCCGCCGCCGGTGGTGGTCTGCATGGTGATGCCGTCTTCCATGTAGTTCATGGTGCCGACCTCGGCGCGCACCGTCTCGCCGGGGTCCAGCTCGATCTCGACCAGTTGCAGGTCGTCGCCGAAGATCTTGTAGTCGATAACGTCGGACATTTGCAGGCTCCTTAGGGTCAGTCCAGCTCGGAGACAGACAGCTTGCGCAGCATGGGGCGGCGCTTGTGTTGATGGGCGTGCATGCGCTCCAGCACGCCGTTGAGGAAGCGCACGGCCTCGACGATGTAGGGGCCTTTGTTGAGCATGACGGCCTCGGCGCGGCCGCTCATCACCGCGTCGGAGACCTCGGCGCGCGTGGGCGAGCCGGTCTTGGCCAGCCCCTCCAGCACCTGGGTCGCCCAGATCACCGGCACGTGCGCGGCCTCGCACAACCAGAGGATCTCCTCCTGCACCTCGGCCAGCCGCTCGAAGCCCACCTCCACGGCCAGGTCGCCCCTCGCCACCATCACCCCCACCGGCGGTGAGTACATAGCCGTCAGCAGAAGGCGAGGCAGGTTCTCAAAGGCCTCGCGGTTCTCGACTTTGAGCACCACACCGATGTCAGAGCCGGCTAACTCCTCCAGGCGCTGCTCCAGCAGCAGCACGTCCTCCGGGGTGCGCACGAAGGAGAGGCCGACCATGTCCACATACTTGACCAGGAACTCAAGGTCGTGCAGGTCTTTGTCGGTCAAGGCGGAGATGGCCAGCGCCGTGTCGGGCAGGTTGATGCCCTTCTCCGGCCGCAACTTGGCCATGCGCGGGCCGGTGTAGCTGATCTGCACGACGATCTCCTCCCCGTCGTTGGACACCACACGGCTGCCGATCTTGCCGTCGTCGAAGCGGATGATCTGGCCCGGCTCGGCCGACTCGAAGGCCGCGTCCAGCGAGCAGGGAATGCGCGCCGGCTCGAGCACGTTGCCCTCGGCGTCGCGTACGGCCGCGCGGCCGGGAACCCCCTCGCGCGTCAGCACCAGCAGGTCGCCTACGGCCAGCTCCAGCGGCGCTACCACGTCGGGCAGGGAGCCAAAGACGCCCTCGGCCAAGGCTTCGCCATCGCGCACAAGGCGGGCCGGCATGTCCTGCTCCACGTAGGCTGTCTTGACCGCTGTGGCCAGCCGCGAGTCGCCGATGGCCTCCACGATCAGCAGCTCGCGCTGCTTGGCGCGGGTGTCCTTGAACTCGACGACGTCGCCCGGCTGGGCCGGCTCGATCACCTGGCGTTCGATGGGCAGGATGGTGGGCGCGCCCTGCGGCGCGGGCTCGGGCGCGTCGCCCGGCGTCAGCCAGACCTGGGCCGGCTCGATCACCTGGCCGCGCAGGTTGCGTTTTGGCCTGAACTTCACCACCCGGCCGATGGGATCGATCGCGCCGGTGCGCAGCTTGGGGCCGGCCAGGTCAGCGTAGACCTTGGCGCTGCGGCCCAGCTCGCGCTCCGCCCGGCGCAGGTTGTTGACCATGCCCAGCCAGGCGTGCTCGTCGTCGTGCGCACAGTTGATGCGCATCACGTCCATGCCGGCGGCCAGCAGGTTGCGCACCAGGAGGTAGTCCCAGGAAGCCTCGCTGGGCATGGTGACCATGATGCGCACCGAACGCTTGCCGGCTGGCGAGCCCAGCAAGAGCTGGCTGTGGTAATCCAGCACGATCGTGCCGTCGTCCATGCTCAACAGCGGCGCAGGCGGGTGGTCGGGCTGCCAGGATCGGCCGGCCAACGCATAGAGCGCCAGCAACAGCGCGTCCAGCGAGCTGAGGGTTTGCGCCTCGCGGCCGCCCAGCGAGGTCAGCCCCAGCGCGGCCAGCTCCGCTTGCAGGGGTCGCAGATCGACCTGACGCAGCGCCAGGTAGTGTAACAGGTTGCGCGCGCTGGCCTGGTAGCTGGGCGCGATGCGCAGGACCTCGTCCAGGTGGGTCTGCTCCAAGGCCACGGCGCGGGCGCGCAGCTCCTCGATCTTGCCGATCAAGCGCTCGGCGCGCCGTCGGGTCTGATGGGCGACGATCGCGGCAGGATCGGGTTGGCTCGGACCAATGGGAGGCGGATCAGTCTTCTTGGTCATCTCGTAGGTTTCCTGACACTGTGGATGAAGCAGGCAAACCATTGTAAACGCAAAACAGGTGACGCCAAATCCCAGCCGGGCCCTCGCTGGCGCGAGCATCGAAAGGGCTACGGGAGACTTGGGTCACCTGGCTGAGGGACGGTGTGCAGAGGGTCGTCCGTTTACGCCACGTCCTCTTCCCAGCCCGCGTCGATCAGCTTGCCGGTGACGCAGTAGATCACCCGCTCGCAGATGTTGGTGCAGCGGTCAGCAGCGCGTTCCAGGTTGTGCGCGCCCATCAGCAGCAGGTTGGCCTGGCGAATCTTGGAGACATCTTGCAGGATTAGTGTCATCAGCTCGGCGTACACCTGGTCATACAGGTTGTCGACGATGGAATCTTCGCGGATCACTTGGTGGGCCAGGTTGACGTCGCCGGTGACAAAGGCGTGCAAGGCGCGGGCTAACATGCTCTCTGCCTGTTCGGCCATGCGGGGCAGGTCGATCAGGGGCTTCATCAGCGGCTCGTCGCCGATGCGTACGTTGACGCGGCCGATGCTTTTGGCGTAGTCGCCAATGCGCTCCAGCTCGTTGACGATGAACAGCGCGGCTGCGATGGTGCGCATGTCGCCGGCCATGGGCTGCTGCATGGCAATCAAGGCCAGTGCGTCGCTCTCGATGGCGTAGCGCTTGTCGTCGATGATGCGGTCGCGCTTGATCAGTTGCTTGCTGGCGGCGATGTCGCGCGCCTTGAGGTATTCCATGGACTCCAGCAGCCCTTCCTGCACCATGCTGCCCAAGGCCAGGATGTCTTCGCGCAGTTTGTTCAGTTGTTCGTCGAAGGCGGTTCGTAGCATGAGTGTTGCCCCTTAAAGTGTGGCGAGAAACGGCACGACCCAATCCTTGATTTGGTCGCGCACCTCGCGGAATATGGCCATGCGCTCCTCCAGGCTGCCCTCGGCCTTGGCCGGGTCGTAGAAGGCGTGGTGGGTGACTGTGCCCTGGCCCAGCCAGAGCGGGCAGTTCTCGGCCGCGTCGTCGCAGACGGTGATGACCCGATCCAGCGGCCAGCCGCGGAACTCCTCCGCGTTCTTGGAGCGGCCGGACGAGATATCGATGTCCAGCTCAGCCATCGCGGCCACGGCCAGCGGATGGACGTAGCCCGACGGCTCAGTGCCGGCCGACACCGCCTGCCAGCGCTCGCCCAGCAAGTGGTTGACCAGCCCCTCGGCCATCTGGCTGCGGCAGGAGTTGCCGGTGCAGAGGAAGAGGACGGTTTGTTTTGTCATAGTTGGTCTCCTTTTGCCGAAGTTGACGCGGCCCAGGTATTCAGTCACGTCCTTAGACCACTGGCCGTTGAGATCGAGGCCTACTTCCTTCATAACGGCGCGCGTGCGGGGATTGATCCCTTTCGGCTCCAAACCGGCGCTGTAGACGTCGAAACGATCGCCGGCCGCCTGGCGCAGAAAGGCCTCGGCCATCTGGCTGCGAGCGGAATTGCCGGTGCAGAGGAAGAGTACCTTCGTTTTTGCCATTATCCAAACCGCCCGGTGATGTAATCCTCAGTGATCTTGCTGGCCGGGCTGGTGAACATCTGCTTGGTGACGCCGAACTCCTCCAGGTAGCCGGTGCGGTCGGGCGTGACGGTGAAGAAGGCTGTGTAGTCAGAGACGCGCGCGGCCTGCTGCATGTTGTGGGTGACGATAATGATGGTGTAGCGCTCCACCAGCTCCTTCATCAGCTCTTCGATGCGCAGGGTGGCGATGGGGTCCAGCGCCGAGCAAGGCTCGTCCATCAGGATGATGTCGGGCTTGATGGCGATGGCGCGGGCGATGCACAGGCGCTGCTGCTGGCCGCCGGAGAGGGAGTAGCCGCTCTGCTTGAGCTTGTCCTTCACCTCGTCCCACAGGGCTGCGCTGCGCAGGGCATCCTCCACCAGGTCGTCCATGTTGCCCTTGTAGCCGTTGATCTTGGCGCCCCAGGAGATGTTTTCGTAGATGCTCTTGGGGAAGGGGTTGGGCTTTTGAAAAACCATGCCCACGCGGCGGCGCACCTCGACCGCGTCCACGTCGGCGTCGTAGATATTCTTGCCGTGGAAGAGCACGTTGCCCTCGGTGCGCGCGATCGGGATCAAGTCGTTCATGCGGTTGAAGGCGCGCAGCACCGTGCTCTTGCCGCAGCCCGACGGGCCGATCAGCGCCGTGATTTTCTGGCGCTCGATGCTTAGGTTGATATCGCGCACGGCCTGGAAGCCGCCGTAATAGATGTTCAGATTGTGCGCCTCGGCTGCGTATTTGCCGTTGGCGGCGGCGCCGTTGCTTGAGTTGTTCAGTGCCATGATTTGTCTCCGCAAATGGAGGACTGACAGTCCTCGCTTTCGTCCAGAGTTGCTCCAGCCAGATCAGGACTGTCAGTCCTCTGCCTGCTAATAGTCCCGCTTCAGCCGGTTGCGCAGGAAGATGGCCGTGGCGTTCAGGGTGATCAGCAGGAACAGCAGCACCAGGATGGCCGCCGCCGCCAGCCGCTGGAACTCTTCCTGCGGCCGCGAGGTCCACTGGTAGATCTGCACCGGCAGCGTGGTGAACTTGGAGAAGGGCCCCGACGGATCGACCACGATGAAGGTAGAGACGCCCACCACGATCAAGGGCGCGGTCTCGCCGAAGGCGCGCGACACCGCCAGGATCACACCGGTTAGAATACCAGGCATGGCGTTGGGCAGCACGTGGGTCCAGGTGGCCTGCCACTTGGTGGCGCCCAGGCCCAGCGCGGCCTCACGGAACGCCTTGGGCACGGCCCGGATCGCCTCGCGCCCGTTGATGATCACCAGGGGCAGGATCAGCAGCCCCAGCGTCAAGCCGGCTGAGAGAATCGTGCGGCCATTGGCCGTGCTGGGATCGGCCGCGCCAAAAGCAACGCCGCTGGTGAGCTGGCCGAAGAAGCGCACGAAGACCGCCAGGCCCAGCAGGCCATAGATGATCGACGGCACGCCGGCCAGGTTGTTGATGTTGGTCTCGATAATGCCGTCCAGCTTGGTGCCCTTGCTGTACTCCTCCAGGTAGGTCGCCGCGCCGACGCCCAGCGGCACAGCCACCAGGAAGGCAATCAGTGTCACAAAGAGCGAGCCCAGGATGGCGGTACGGATGCCGGCCAGGGTCGGGTTGGAGGACTGCGGCGAGGTGACGAAGTCCCAGTTCAGCCAGGCCTTGAACTCCAACACTGCGTTGGGGATGGTCGCGACCTCAGCCTCGATCTCCGCCTTGTTGAAGAGAGACTCGGTAAAGGACCAGCTTTCCACCACGTTGGGGCGCACCACTTCGCTGACCACCAGCTCGTAGATCTCTTCCTGGGTGCGCTCTACCAATGCCTGCTCGGCGTTCAGCGCGCGCAGGCGGCCGGCCGAGATGTTGGCCGACAGGATGGCCAGCAGGTCTTCCTTGGGCAGCTCTTCCAGCGAATCGCCGAAGACCTGGGCTACGAAGAAGTCCAGCGTGCCGCTGGCCTCGCCGGGGATGAAACGCAGGATGGGCGTGTTGGGCCAGCTCGGATCCACCTCGGACCAGCGCTCGGCGCCGATGAAGATCTGGCGCAGTTGCTCGCGCGTCACGCCGGTCAGGAATTCGTTTTGCTGGCTGGCAACCACCGTGACCGCGTCCGTGGCGACCTGGAAAGCCAGCGGTTCGATGCGGTTGTTGCGGCAGACCGCCGCGTCTGGCCGCTCCATGGCCCGGCTGGCGTCGGCCAGATCGATGTCGCGCGCGCGGCACAGGCGCTCGAAGCCGGCCAAGGTGCCGCCGCCGTCGATGGTGATCTGGCCGCTGTAGGGCAACTCGGCCTGGAAGCGCTCGGCCATGCGCCGGGTGATCGGTTGCACGGTGGAGCTGCCGGCTATGTGGATGTCGCCGCTGGCCGGGAACAGCGTGTCTGCGGTTGATGCGGTCAACCCGGCGGCGCGCTCCCACAGGGCCAGGCTGTCGGCCAGATCGGCCTGGCTGGCGCGAATATAGCCGACTTCCTCGGCGACGTCGGCCGCGTTGTTCAGGTAGAAGTTGACGAAGGCCGAGACCTGCGGCTGCGAGCGCAAGATGCTTTGGCTGGTGTACAGGAAGAGTGGCCGGGCCAGCAAATAGCCGCCATCGGCCGCGTTCTGCGCGGCCGGCGCCACACCGTCGATGGCCAGCCCGCGCAGCGCATCGGCCCGGTCCTGGTAGTAACCGTAGCCGAAGAAGCCGATCGCGCCGGGACGCGCTGCCACGCCCTCGGCCAGCGCCACGTCGTCCTCGCCGGTGACCGTGCGCGGCATAGATAGCATTTGCTGCTTGAAGTAGCTGTCGATCAGCCGTTC
Source organism: Anaerolineae bacterium (assembly GCA_049294015.1). Taxonomy (GTDB): domain Bacteria; phylum Chloroflexota; class Anaerolineae; order JAAEKA01; family JAAEKA01; genus JAAEKA01. Next base: position 8,116 of record JBAQCH010000033.1, on the reverse strand, counting down.
GGGGTCGACGCGGTTCTGCACGGCTACGTAGCCAAAGGCGCTGTTGGCCACGTCCAGAATCAATACGGCCAGGATGACGATGCCCAGCACCGTGGCCAGCAGGAACAAGGTGCGGAAAAAAGTCCCTGTGCGCCGTCGTTTGCGCACGAATGAAGCGTAGGACGAACCCTCGGGATAGGCGCCGTTGGAGCGCAAGTCACGAGCCATGATCAATACTCCTCGCGGAAGCGCCTGACAATCCAGCGGCTGATCAGGTTCAGCGTCATGGTAAACAGGAAGAGCATCAGGCCGATGGCAAAGATGCTGTCGTAGTCGATGGAGTCGTAGCTCAGGTCGCCGCCGCTGATGCGCACCATGTGGCCGGTCATGGTCTCGGCCGCTTTGAAGGGGTTGAGGAAGTTCAGGCCGCTCAACGCCTCGCTCCAACTGGTGAAGTTGCGCGGGCCTGCGCCGGCGGCGATGGCCACCACCATGGTCTCACCGACCGCGCGCGACATGCCGACGATGATGGCCGCGGCGATGCCGGAGATGGCCGCGGGCAACACCACCTTGACGGCCGTCTCCAGCCGGGTGGCGCCCAGGCCGTAGGCGCCCTCGCGCAGCGACCGCGGCACCGCGCTCAGCGCATCCTCGCTCATAGAGCTAATCAGCGGGATGATCAGGATGCCGATCACGATGCCGGCCGAGGCCACATTGAAGATTTCCACCACATCGCGGCCAAAGATGCCCTGCAAGATCGGGGTCATGAAGTTGAGCGCGAAATAGCCAAACACCACGGTGGGCACGCCGGCCAGGATCTCCAGCACCGGCTTCAGAATGCTGCGCGCGCGCGGCGATGCATACTCGCTCAGGTAGATGGCGATCATCAGCCCGATTGGCACGGCCACCAGCAGGCCAATCGCGCTGGTCAGCATGGTGGCGTTCAAGAGCGGAAAGAGTCCGAACAGCAGAATCTGCGGCTGCCAGGCCGTGCCGGTGAAGAACTCCACCAAGGTCACTTCGGGCAGACGGAAGAAGGCCAGCGCGTCGAAGAGCAATACCACCACGATGCCAGCCGTGATCAGCACTGACAGCAACGCACTGAGAAACAGACTGATCTGAATGATCTGTTCGCCAATGCGGGGCCGGCGGCGCAGGTGAACGGCAGGGTCGAAGGCTGGCGCTGCGGCTGCCCGGGAGAAATCTTTTGGCATGAGCGTTCCTTATGGCTTGCAACAGAGATGGGAAGGGACAACGCGGCGTTGAACGCCAGCGTTGCGCCTTCCCATCTTTTGGTAGATCGTGCCGGCGGGTAGCTTATTGCATCGTTGCGTTCAGCCAGTTGTCCCTGGCCAGACCGAGAGCTTCGTCCGAGGCTGGGAAGTAGCCGACGTCGATGACCTCATCGTTGACGAAGGTCAGGTAGAAGTTGATGAAGTCGGCGACCTGGGGCTTGGCGGCCATCACGCCGGCGTCGGAGTAGATGAACAGCGGGCGGGCCAGCGCGTACTCGCCGGCGTTGACGGTGTCGGCCGTGGGGGCGACGCCCTCGATGGAGAGGTCGCGCAGCTTGGCGGCGTTCTCCTCGAAGTAGGCGAAGCCGAAGTAGCCGATGGCATACTGGTCGCCAGAGACGCCCTGGACGAGGACGTTGTCATCCTCGGAGAGCTGCAGGTTGGCGGCCGACAGCAGCGCTTGCTCGCCGGCATCAGGGTAGGCCGGGTCCATGACCGCTTCGATGAAGTAGTCGAAGGTGCCGGAGTCGGTGCCAGGGCTGAAGCGCTTGACCGGCTGGGCGGGCCAGGCCGGGTTGACATCGGACCAGTTGGTCACGTCGCTGGAGAAGAGCTTGGCCAGCTCCTCCAGGGTGACGCCCTCAGGGCCGACCCAGTCGTTGCCGGGGTTGACGACCACGGCCAAGGCGTCGGTGCCGACGCGGAACTCGATGGCCTCGCGGCCGATGGTGCGGCAGCTCTCGCGCTCGCTGTCCTTGACGGGGCGCGAGGCGTTGCTGATGTCGGTCTCGCCAGCCACGCAGAAGCGCTCGAAGCCGGCGCCGGTGCCGATGGAGTCGATGGTGATGTTGCCGGCGTAGCCCTCGTCGCGGAAGCGCTCGGCCATGCGTTCAGTCAGCGGGAAGACGGTGGAGCTGCCCGCCACGATGATGTCGCCGGTGGTCTCCAGCGGATTGACCTCGGGCAGTTCGATGGTTGGGCCGGCGGGCGCTGGCCGGGTTGCGGCTGGTTCAACAGCCGCTGTGGTCGCCGTGGGCTGGGCAGCAGCCGGCGTGTTGGTGGGTTGCGCGGCCGGCGCGGCCGGCATCGGGGTAGCGGTGGGTTCGGGCGTGCTGCCACCGCCGCACGCAGTCACAACGAGAGCCATAATGATCAGGCTCAAAACCAGTAGACGTCGCATGGGAATTCTTCTCCTTCGTGGTTAGTACCGTGGTAGTTTGCCTCGCCGCGCCATCACTGGACAGAAAGAGAGCCCCGACGCATGGCATGCTCGCGGCTCGCAGTCTGTACAAAACGACAACGGCAAAGGTCGATTTCGATCATTTCGCCAACAGTCTAGCACCCGCTGGTTAACGAAGCTTCACAATCCCTTTAATATGCCGTCATTACTTCTTTAAGAGATCATTAACGCATATAGCTCTCCTCACCCTCGTCGTACCGCGCGACAGCCGCGCGCAGCCGTGGCCAAGGCTTTACGCAAGCTTTACCTGTCGTTAAAGGGAGAATGAGCCAGCCTTAACTGCTTACCCCTATGATGGTGACGTAGCTGGCGCTTCGGCGCATTCCGCTGCGGTCGCCCCAAGTCCGCAGCGGACAAGAAACGTGACACGAGCTACATGACCAGCAGCGATGCGGGCGAGGGAAAAAACGTAAGGTCGGGCGAGGGGCTATCGGCGTCGAATACCAGCTCGAAGCCGGGTGGGGAGGGGTGCGGTGCTTCGTCAACTTCGAGCTTGCGTCCGGCAAGGGTAACTATTCGTTCGGTTGGGTGAGGAACGGGCACCAAAGCAGGCGTCAGCAAGCGCGTCGCTGGCGGGAACGTGGTCGTGGCAAAAAAAGAGACGGCCCCATATTCGTGGGGTCGTCTCGCGCCCGAAAAACCTTGATTCTCTGGCAAAAAACAAGGTTTGTCCAACCTCAACGCCTCTTGTAGATGTCTCTCCGATGACCAATCGCATGGATCACTATCGTTCGTTCATCGACGAGGATTTCGTAAAGGACGCGATGGTCACCTATTCGCTGATTCAAGGTGAGCAGTCGCGCCTGCAACTGCGCCAGGGCTTCGTTACGCTGCTGGCGGAAATAGGGCTCGCTGGCTTGCAGTTGCGGCTCGAACTCGGCCTGTAGGGCCAAATACTGTTCAATCCCAGCTTCCACGGTCAGGCGCTGCAGAAGCTGGGTCTTCAGCGTCTCGATCTCTGACCAGCCCTGCCGGACCTTACTCAACTTCATCGTGGCGTTCATGCACCAAATTATAGCACATTCAGGGGGTTGAGGGAAGCCGTTTCAGCTATTGGCAGGCTGAAAGAGAACGTGCTGCCCACGCCTTCCTCGCTCTCCACCCAGATGTAGCCGCCGTGGCTTTCGACCAGGTGGCGGGCGATGGAGAGTCCAAGGCCGGTGCCGCCGCTGCCGCGCGCCCGGTCGGCCTTGTAGAAGCGCTCGAAGACGCGCAGCAGCTCGCGCGCTGGAATGCCCACGCCGCTGTCCACGACCTGGACGATCACCACCTGCCAGCCGCCGCTGACTAGCGGCCTGGTTTGGCGGGCAGAGGCGGGAACCTCGCCGTCGCGACCGACGCGAGCGCGCACGGTGATCGCTCCGCCCGGCGCAGTAAACTTGATGGCGTTATGCACCAGGTTGGTCACCACCAGTTGGATGCGCTCTACATCAACCAGCACCAGCGGCAAGTCGTCGGCGATCTCCACGCGCAGCGTCAGCTCGGAGCGCTCGGCTTGGGCCAGCATCCGCTCCACAGGCAGCTCGACCACGTCCTCGACCGTAGCTGCGCGCAGGCGCAGCGCCACCTGCCCCGACTCGATGCGCGACAGCTCCAGCAGCTCCTGCACCATTTGGGTCAGCGCGTCGATCTCGGTCTCCATGCTGTTCAGGAAGCGTTCGGCCATAGGCGGGTCTTCCAGCGCGCCGTCGCGCAACGTCTCGGTGAGCGCTTTGAGCGAGGCCAGCGGCGTGCGCAGCTCGTGGGAGATGTTGCTGATGAAGTCGCGGCGCACCGTCTCCAGCCGGCGGATGCGCGACAGGTCCTGAATGATGATCAGATAGCCGCGGTCGCCGCCTTCCTGAAACGAGGTGATGATCACCTGCCAAAAGATGCCCTGGCGGTCGATCTCCACCGCGCCGGCCTGCATCTGGCCCGTGCTGCGGCAGCTCTGCCACAGCTCGATGATCTGGTGGTGGCGCACTACCTGGGCGAAGCTGGCCCCGCGCGCGGCCTGCTGGCTGGTCTTGAGCAGGCGGGATGCGGTCGGGTTGACCTGCCGCACCAGCCCGCGCGTGTCGGCGATGATCACCCCGTCGGCCATGTTCTCCAGGATTGCCTCCATGCGGCTGCGCTCGCGGGTCAGGCGGGTGACCGTGTCCTCCAACTCCTCGGCCATGTGGTTGAAGGTGGCGGTTAGCGTGCCGACCTCGTCGCGCGTGGTGGGCACGGCGCGCGCGCTGAGGTCGCCGCCTGCCATACGCCCAGCCACCGCAGTCAGTTGCTCGATGGGCCGGGCGGTGCGGCGAGCGATCCAGAGCGCCATCAACAGCACGACGGCCGCTGCGGCCAAGGTGACCGCGATCAACGGCCGGCGCAGGCGGGCCACGCTGGTCTCGATGCGGTCCAACGGCAGGGCCACGCGCGCGAAGCCGACGATTTGCTCCCCCTGATAGACCGGCACTGCGCCATACATCATTTCCTGGTCCACCGAACTGCTGAAGCGAATGCTGATCCCCGTTCGATCTTGCAGCGCGCCTTGTATCTCCGGCCGGCTCAGGTGGTTGTCCATCAGCGCCCGGTTTTGGTGCGACTCGCCCAGCACCACGCCGTCCGACGCAATGATAGTTACGCGGCCGTCGACCAGCGTCCCCCAGCCGCGCGCCAGATCGTCCAGCGCGCGGCTGTCTGGCGTGACCGCGCCCGGTCCCGTCAGGTAGGGCCGGGCTGCGTCGCCGATCAGCCGCGCTTCGGCCAGCAAGGTGACGCGCAGATCAGCCAGGTGCTCCTCGCGCGCCCGGCTGGTCACCAGCAGCGTCAGCCCCAGCAGGGCCAACAGCGTCACGACAATGTAAGGAATGGCGATGCGCCAGCGGATGGAGTGAAACATGAGAGGAAAATGATGAAGGATGAACGATGAACGATGAATCCGGAGTCCGGACTCTGGATTCATCGTTCATCCTTCATCGTTGAGTTAGCCTTCAAACCGATACCCGATCCCGCGCACTGTCATGATCCGAGTCGGATTGCCCGGGTCCTCCTCGATTTTCTCGCGCAGCCAGCGGACGTGGACGTCCACGGTGCGGCTGCCGCCGTCGAAGTCCCAGCCCCAGACCCGCTCCAGGATCAGGTCGCGCGAGACGACGATGCCGCGTTGGCGGGCCAGGAAGGTCAAGAGCTCATACTCCTTGGGTTTGAGCGGTACTACCTGGCCGTCCCTGAGTAACTCGTGGCGGCTGTCGTCGATGATCAGATTCCCGAAAACCTGCGGCTGGCCGCCTGCTGCGATCTCCTGCGCGGCGATCTCCTCGCGGATCAGCCGTTCGCGGCGCAGCAGCGCCTTGGCACGCGCCATCAGCTCGCGCATGCTGAAGGGCTTGGTCATGTAGTCGTCGGCGCCCACCTCCAGCCCTACCACCTTGTCCACCTCCTCGGCGCGGGCGGTCAGCATCAAAATCGGCACGCTCATCTCCTGGCGCAAGATGCGGCAGACCTCGAAGCCATCCACGCCGGGCAGCATTAGGTCCAGGATCAGCAGCGCCGGCCGCTCCTTGCGCGCCAGCGCGATGGCCTGGTAGCCGTCGGCCGCCGTCAATACCTCGTAGCCTTGCTTTTGCAGGTTGTAAGCCAGTGTTTCCAACAGAACGGGCTCATCTTCGACCACCAGCACTTTAAGTGACATGGGATTGACCTCTGGGTTATCGGTACAGGGAGCAAAGACCAGGCAGGAGTGTACCCCGGCCTTCGCCTGCCGTCAAGTTGCTCGTGGCTTGACCCTGATCGTCAACTCGACCACTCCCAGCGCCAATTGTCCCCCGTAGAACGGCGCGAGCTGAGGCCAGCCCTGGGAGCAGATCACCGCTACAGGGAACATGGAGGGCGCGCCGATCACTGGCGCTTCATGGCGCTGTGTCCTCGGCCTCAGCCACTTGAAGGTAATGGGCCGTGGCCAGCGGGTACTCCCATACCGCTGCCGGCTGAGGGGTTGAAGCAGAAGCGGCTCGTGCGCCCATGGCGCGTGCCAGGATCACATTGGCCAGACTGTTCAGGCTGACCCCATCATGCTCAGCCGCTTCGACCAACTGTCGATGCAGTGAGCGAGGAACGCGTATGAGGAACTTGCCGCTGTGCTGAACGACCGCGCGCGGCTGGGGGATAACCTGGCCGTCCTCCAACGCTGTCTCGATCCACAGGCGCATCGCCTCTTCGACCATCTCTCCCAGTTCCTCGAAATCGTTGGCCTGGGTCAAACAGCCAGGCAACTCCACGACACGAGCCACATACCCGGGTAGACCATCGGACTCGTCTCGAATCACCTCAATGGTATAGGGCAACTTCAGATAATCGTCAGCGGTGCGAGGTTGTGGTGACTCTCCCGTGCGCTCAGACTTTGCCATTTCCGATCCTCCAAAGGCGGTAGTTTCAGTCTTCATCCAGACCCTCGATCTCATCCAGCAACGCAAGGACAAGCTGGACGTAAATTGGTTTGGCAGTGGGCCTGTGGAAGGGTACGACAACCCGGTAGCTGCTCAAGGTGAAAACGGCGTGGCTGGAACCCTTCTGGCGTTTCACAAAACCCAGGCTCAAAAGCAGTGTCTCGATCTCGTCAAAACGTATACTTCGCGGATTGCGGCGCATTCGCTCGAGCAGCTTCTCGCGTTTTGTTATCAAGTTCCTCCTGGGAGATTATACACTGACCCCGCACTGATACCAAATGTGGTATCGTATCTGTTCCTAGGGGGAGCGCTGGATCACGCTATTCTGAGCACTTTGGCCCCGCGCACCCGCTTGGTCTTGAGCTCGAACAGCGCTTGGTTGGCCGCCTCCAGTGGATAGACCTCGACCTCGGGCCGGATCGGTATCTGCGCGGCCAGGGCCAGGAACTCGGCTACGTCCCGCTGCGCAACGTTGGCTACGCTCTTGATCTCTTTCTCCAGCCACAGGTGCCGGGGATAGTCCAGCCGCAGCAGCTCAGCCTTGTCCCCCTCTTCCTTGCGGATGGCGTTGATCACCAGCCGGCCGCCGGGAGCCAGCGCAGCCAGCGCTTCGATCACAGGCTTCCAGGCCGGCGTGGTGTCGATGATGGCGGCCGGCGGCTGGGGCGGCGTGTCGGCCGTGTCGCCGGCCCAGGCAGCGCCCAGCTCCAAGGCAAAGGCGCGCTCCTCCGGGCTGCGGGCGAAGACGCAGACCGGCGAGCGGGGATAGCGGTGCTGCGCCAGCAGGAGCACCAGGTGGCCAGAGCCGCCGAAGCCGGTCAGCCCCAGTGGCCGGCCATCGGCCAGGTTCGCGAGCCGCAGCGAGCGGTAGCCGATGGCCCCGGCGCACAGCAACGGCGCAGCCTCCACGTCGGAGAATGCGTCAGGGATGGGGTAGGCGAAGGCCTCGGGTACGGTCATTAGCTCGGCGTAGCCGCCGGGCGCGTCGCGGCCGGTAGCGCGGAACTGCGGGCACAGGTTCTCGTCGCCGGCCAGGCAGGCTGGGCACTGGCCGCAGGCCGAGAAGATCCAGGCCACCCCCACCCGGTTGCCCACTGTGAAGCGGCCGGCCCCCGGCCCCAGTGTGGCCACGCGGCCCACCACCTGATGCCCCAGGATCACGGGCAGTACGGGCGGCGGCGTGCGCCCCTCGATCTCGTCCAGCTCGGTGTGGCAGACGCCGCAGGCGGCGACTTGCAGCAAGACCT